>CAZZHX010000216.1:0-5273 GCA_964653535.1 uncultured Mycobacterium sp.
ATGCACGCGGGCACGCCGATGCCGTCGAGGTAGCTTCCGGCCACGGCCAACGTCGGCGGCAAGCCGGCCCGCAGCTCGGCGACCAGGCCGGCATGTCCCGGTCCGTACTGGGGCATTGCGTCGATCCAGCGCTGCACGCGGGCATCGACGGGCTCGACGGTCAGACCGAACACGGCGGCCAGGTCGTCCACCGCCCACGCCACCAGATCGGCGTCGCTGGTGCGGGCCGCGATGTCGTCGCCGTACCGCCCAAACGACAGCCGCACCAGTTGAGTGTCCCCGCCCACACCCCACTTGCGCGACGACAGGGTGATCGCCTTGGCCCGCAACGGCTCGCCGCTGGCGACGAGCACACCGGAGCACTCCGGGAACGGGGTGTCGGCGGGCACCGCCAACCCGACGACGGCCGACGACGCGCTGGTGATCCGACTCGCCGCGGCGGCGGCATCCGGGGCGACCGCCCGGACCAGGCTCGCCGCCGGCCCCGCCGGGACGGCCACGACCACCGCGTCGGCGCTCCAGCGCGCCCCGGTGTCGTCGATCAGCGCCCACCCCGACGGTCCGCGGTCGAGCCGCGTCACCGCGGCGCGGACCCACCGCAGCCGACTGCGCGCGACAAGTTCGTCGATCAACACCTGATAGCCGCCCTGCAGCGCACCGAAGACCGGCGCGCCGGTGGCCGGCGGCAGCGACCGCCGGACCGCGTCGGTCAGGCTGGTGGCCCCGCGGTCCAGGGCCGCCGCGATGGTCGGGGCGGCCGCCCGCAGGCCGATCGTCGCCGCGGACCCCGAGTACACCCCCATCAGCAGCGGATCCACTGATCTCGCCACCACCTGCTCGCCGAATCGGTCGCCCACGAGCGCGGCGACAGACGGGTCGCTTCCGGGCTGCCAGTCCAGCGGGCGCTCGGGTTCGGCGTGGATGCGCGCGCACGTCGCCTCGTCGACCAGCCCCGCCATCGACGCTGACGACGACGGGATGCCCGCGACCGTCCCCGCGGGCAACGGGTGCACCGTCTGTTCGCTGTAGAGCAGCGGCCGGTTGCCGACCGACACCCGTTGGTGCCCGGCCAGGCCCAGCTCGGCGAGCAGAGCCGGCATCTCGGGCCGACGCAGCAGGAACGCCTCGGCGCCGAGGTCCATCGGCTGACCGCCCACCTGTTCGGTGCGCAACACCCCGCCCAGCCGGTCACCGGGGTCGAACAGCGTGATGCTCGCCTCGTCGCCCGCGGCGAGGCGCAGCCGGTATGCGGCGGTCAGCCCCGAGATCCCCCCGCCGACAATGCAATACGACTGGGTCATCGGGCCGCTCACAGGGAATGGACCAGCGACACCAGCTCGGTCAGCAGGCCGGCGTCGGTCTCGGGCAGCACCCCGTGTCCGAGGTTGAACACGTGGCCGACGGCTCCCGCGTCGACCGCGCGGCGCCCGTCGTCGACCACGGCCCGCGCGGCGCGTTCCACCGCCGGCCAGCCGGCCAGCAGCACCGCCGGGTCGAGGTTGCCCTGCAGCGCGGTCCCGGGGGCGACGCGGGTGGCGGCGTCGGCCAGGGCCGTCCGCCAGTCCACGCCGACGACCGGGGCCGCAGCCGGTTTGATGGCCGGTGTGATGGCGGCGGACATCGCGCCCAGCAGCTCGCCGGTGCCGACCCCGAAGTGCGTCATCGGCACGCCCCGGTCGGCCAGCGCCGCGAACACTCGCGAGCTGTGCGGGAGGACGTACTCGCGGTAGTCAGCCAGCGACAGGGTCCCCGCCCACGAATCGAACAGCTGGATGGCGTCCACCCCGGCGTCGAGCTGGGCCCGCAGGAAGCCCACGGTGATGTCGGTCAACTTGCCCAGCAGCGCATGCCAGCTGTCGGGATCGGCCAGCATCATCGCCTTGGTCCGCGCATGGTGCCGGCTGGGGCCGCCCTCCACCAGATACGACGCCAGCGTGAAGGGCGCGCCGGCGAAACCGATCAGCGGGACGTTGCCGAGCGCGGCCACCAACAGCGAGACCGCGTCGGCGATCGGCTCAACCCGTTGGGCATCAAAGGGTTTGAGCGCGTCGACGTCCCCGGCGGTGCGCACCGGCGACGCGATGACCGGCCCCACATTGGGAACGATGTCCAGATCGACTCCCGCGCCCAGCAGCGGCACCACGATGTCGGAGAACAGGATCGCCGCATCGACGTCGTGGCGGCGCACCGGCTGCACGGTGATCTCGCAGACCAGCTCGGAATCGAAGCAGGCCGCAAGCATGTTGTGCTGGGCCCGCAGCGCCCGGTATTCGGGCAGCGAGCGCCCGGCCTGCCGCATGAACCACACCGGCGCCCGGCTGGGCTTGCGACCGGTCACGGCGGCCAGATACGGCGACGCGGGCAGGTCGCGACGAGGACGCGCGGGGGTATTCATCGGCGCTAATGCTGCCATGAAGCTGCCACGAAGCACGGGCTGCGTACTATCGCCACCTATCTCCACAGCCACCGTTCACACGTCAGGAGCCGGGATGCCAGTCAGCCACCCACCCGCGAATTACGCCGAGTTCCCCGCACTGCGCTGCGAGATCGGCGAGAACGGGGTCATGACGCTGGTGCTCGACGCCCCCGGGCTGAACGCGGTAGGGCCGCAGCTGCACCGCGATCTCGCCGACATCTGGCCGGTGATCGCGCGCGACCCGGCCGTGCGGGTCGTCCTGGTGCGCGGCGAGGGCAGGGCGTTCTCCTCCGGAGGCAGCTTCGAGCTGATCGAGGACACCATGGGCGACTACGAGACCAGGATCCGCATCATGCGCGAGGCCCGCGACCTCGTGCTCAACATGGTCAACTTCGATAAGCCGGTGGTGTCGGCCATCCGGGGACCCGCCGTCGGCGCCGGCCTGGTGGTGGCCCTACTGGCCGACATCTCGGTGGCGGGCCGCACCGCGAAACTGATCGACGGGCACACCAAGCTGGGCGTGGTGGCGGGTGATCACGCCGCCATCTGCTGGCCACTGCTGGTCGGGATGGCCAAGGCGAAGTATTACCTGCTCACCTGCGAGACGCTGCTCGGAGAGGAGGCTGAGCGCATCGGTCTGGTGTCGACCTGCGTCGACGACGACGACGTGCTGCCGACGGCGACGCGCATCGCCGAGAACCTGGCGCAAGGCGCACAGCACGCGATCCGCTGGACCAAGCGCAGCCTGAACTCCTGGTACCGCATGTTCGCGCCCACCTTCGAAACCTCCCTCGGCCTGGAATTCCTCAGCTTCAGCGGGCCCGACGTGCGGGAGGGGCTCGCCGCGCACCTCGAGAAACGCCCGGCCCGATTCGGCGACCAGGCCACGTGAGCCGGGCCCATGGTCCGACCCCGGTCACGGCTTGGTTGCGGCGGGTGAGCGACCCGGCGCGCCTGTCCCCGGCTGTCGGCCGGTGGGGCTACGGTCGATTTTCGTGACCCGTGCTGCCGACGACGCCGATCGGCGCGATCAGGGGGTAACACCCGCGAGCGGGGGAGAGGAACGGCGCCCCGTGACCGCTGTCGAACCAGCCGCCTTCCGTGAGGCGGTAGCGGCGATGAACGCCGTCACTGTTCGCTCGGAGATCGAGCTGGGACCGATCCGCCCGCCGCAGCGCCTGGCGCCGTACAGCTACGCCCTGGGGGCCGAGGTCAAACGCAGCGAACTCGAGATCGAGGGCGCCGACGAATTCTCCAGCGACGACGCGTTCGGCCGGCTGATCCTGCTCTACGACCCTGACGGCGTCGACGCCTGGGACGGAACCCTGCGACTGGTCGCCTTCATCCAGACCGAGCTGGACCCCAGCGAGGCCGTCGATCCCCTGCTGCCCGAGGTGGCCTGGAGTTGGCTGGTCGACGCGCTGGCGGCGCGGACCGAGCGCGTCACCGCCCTGGGGGGCACCGTCACTGCCACCACGTCGGTGCGCTATGGCGACATCACCGGGCCGCCCCGCGCCCACCAACTCGAACTGCGGGCGTCATGGACCGCCCCCTCTCCCGACCTCGCGTCGCACGTCGAGGCGTTCTGCGACGTGCTGGAGCACGCCGCGGGCCTCCCGCCGGCCGGGGTCACCGACCTCGGTTCGCGGTCACGCGCCTGACATGACCGACCCGGCAGCGGACGAACCCGCTGGTACTGAGCCCGCTGGTAGTGAGACCGAGGCCACGCCGCTGCTGCACCCCGCCAACGGGGTTCCGACGCTGTCGGTGACCCTCGGCGACATCGAGGCGGCCGCGCAACTGCTGGGCCGCGGGCACGGGCCGTTCGCGGTGGACGCCGAGCGCGCGTCGGGGTTCCGCTACTCCAACCGTGCGTACCTGATCCAGATCCGGCGGACCGGCGCGGGCACGGTGCTCATCGACCCGGTCAGCCACGGCGCCGACCCGCTGACCGCGCTGCGGCCCGTCGCCGACGTGCTGGGCGGCGACGAATGGATCCTGCACTCCGCCGATCAGGACCTGCCGTGCCTGGCGGAGGTCGGCATGCGGCCGCCGGCGCTCTACGACACCGAGCTCGCCGGGCGCCTCGCCGGATTGGACCGGGTGAACCTGGCGGCCATGATCGAGCGGCTCCTGGGCTTCGGACTGGCCAAGGGGCACGGGGCGGCCGACTGGTCTCGGCGCCCGCTGCCCGCCGAGTGGCTCAACTACGCCGCCCTGGATGTGGAGCTGCTGATCGAACTGCGCGAGGCGATCGCGGGCGTTCTCGCAGAACAAGGCAAAACCGACTGGGCCACACAGGAATTCGACTATGTACGCAGCGCTGAGCCCAAAGACGTGTCGCACGGCGCACGGGATCGCTGGCGCCGAACGTCGGGAATCCACCAGGTTCGTGACCGACGCGCCCTCGCCGCGATCCGCGAGCTGTGGACGACACGCGACCGGATCGCCGAACGCCGCGATATCGCACCCCGCCGCATCCTGCCGGATTCGGCCATCGTCGACGCGGCCGTCACCGACCCGAAGACCGTCGAGGACCTCGTCGCGTTGCCGGTGTTCGGCGGGCGCAAACAGCGCCGCAGCGCGGCAACCTGGCTGGAGGCGCTGGAGGCGGCCCGGCAGAACCCGAATCCGCCGGAGGATGCCGAGTCCCCCACCGGTCCGCCGCCGGCGTCGCGGTGGAGCAGGCGCAAGCCGGAGGCGGCCGCACGGCTGGAGGCCGCGCGGGCGGCGCTGGCCGAGGTATCACAGCGAGTCGGCATCCCCGCCGAGAACGTCGTCTCCCCCGACCTGGTGCGACGGCTGTGCTGGGACTGGGCGGCCACGACGGATCCGGCCGCGGACGCCGAGGCTTTCC
>CAZZHX010000217.1:0-1029 GCA_964653535.1 uncultured Mycobacterium sp.
GGTTTGGGTGGGTTTGTGGATGCCGCTCCCGGTGGGGATGGTTCCGCCCCGCGCGCCGGGGCGTCACCCGTAGGTGTCGCGGGGTCCCCGGCCGGCGATATGGCGTGCCCCCTTGCGCCACGACGGCGCGGCCGGGCCGGTGATCTTCAGCGAGGTCACCACGCCGTTGCCGACGGCTGTGGCGATCTTGGCGAGCAGTTGCGCCTGAATCATCCGCAGCTGTGTGGCCCACGCCGTCGACTCGGCCGCCACGGTGAGCACGCCGTCGTGCAGCGTGGTCGCGGTGGCGTGCTCGGCGATCTGGTGGCCCACCACCGCGGTCCACTGCCCCAGGACGGTCCCCTCGGCAACGCGGGTTGACCAACCGCGCTGCTTGGCCAGGTCCTGGGTCACCTTGACCAGCGGTTGCGGATCGCGCACGTCGGGCCCGGGGCCCGACCAACTCCTGCGGCGCCCGGCGACGCGCCGGGGAACGGGTGGCGCCGTTCGCCCGCGTCCTGCGTCCTTGCCCTGCGCGCGCGCCGCCGCGCGTGCCTCCTCGAGGGTGCGCCGCACGAGATCCATTCCGCGCGCCAGATTCTCCGGGGGCACGGCCGGTGCCGGAGCGCCCTCGCCGCGCGCCGCGTCGTCGACGCCGGTCACGTGCACACCACCGAGACCCTGCCGGAGGGGTCGTCACCGGCGTCGCACATGTCGATGTGGATCCGCCTGGCCCAGCCGTCCGGGATGTCCTCCTCGACCGCCGCGGTCACCAGGACCTGCTCCGCGGTCTCGGCGACACTGGCCAGTGCGCGGCGTCGCGCGGCGTCGAGTTCGGCGAACACATCGTCGAGCAGCAACACCGGTTCGCTGCCCTCGGCGCGCAGCAGCTCATAGGCGGCCAACCGCAGCGCCACCGCGAACGACCACGATTCGCCGTGGCTGGCAAAGCCTTTGGCGGGTTGGTCGCCGAGCCGCAACTCCAGCTCGTCCCGGTGCGGACCGACCAGGCACATGCCGCGTTCCAGCTCCGCCGGGCGCCGGGCCGCC
>CAZZHX010000217.1:1039-5247 GCA_964653535.1 uncultured Mycobacterium sp.
CCGCTCAAGTCGCCGTCGGCACCGACGCTGCCCCGGTAGCCGATGCCCGCCGGCCGAGACGCGGGGGCCAGGAGTTGATAGGCCTTTTCCACCTCTGGCGCCAGTTCGCTGACCAGATCGAGCCGGGCCGCCATCAGGCTTGCGCCGTGCTCGGCGAGCCGGCTGTCCCAGACGTCCAGAGACTCCAGCGCGCCCGGCTCAGTGCGGTGCCGCCCTCCGGCGAGTGACTTCAACAGCGCGGTGCGCTGACGCAGTACCTTGTCGTAGTCGGCGCGCACCCCGGCAATCGTCGGGCGGCGCAGCGTTGCCAACTCGTCGAGGTAGCGGCGACGGTCGGCGGGGTCACCCCTCACCAGTGCCAGATCCTCAGGGGCGAACAACACCGCGCGCAATACCCCGGCCACCTCGCGGGTACTGCGCACGGGGGACCGGTTGAGCCGCGCCTTGTTGGCGCGGCCGGCGGCGATCTCCAGGTCGACCGCACATTCACGGCCTTCACTAACCACAATCGTGGAGATCACCGCCTGGGTGGCTCCGGTGCGGATCAGCGCGGCGTCGGTTCCCACACGATGGGATCCCAGAGTGGTCGAATACCACAGGGCCTCAATAAGGTTTGTCTTACCGAAGCCGTTGGGGCCGACGAACACTGTCCGGCCCGCCTCCAGTTCGAGCTCGGCGTGGGGCCAGGACCGGAAATCGGTGAGTCCCAAATGGCGGACGTACACCTAGCCGGGGAGCCGGACAGGCATCAACAGATACACGTAGTCAGTCGGAACGGCGGCGAAGGGTCCGCTGCCGCTCGGCGAACCGTCGTCCCCGACGACCGGCCGCAGCAAGGCCGGCTTGCCCGGGTTGGTGAACCCGAACGACACCCGCTCGGAATGGACGGCGGCGAGCCCGTCGGTGAGGTAGGTCGGGTTGAAAGCAATGGTCAGGGGTTCGCCGACGAAGTCGCACGCCAGGTCCTCCTCGGCGCGCCCGACGTCGTCGGCTCCGGCCGACAACTTCAGCGAACCGTCGCTGAACTCCATCCGGACCTGTGCTCCACGGTCGGCAACCAGGGCGACCAGCTTGATGGCCTCCGTCAGCTCGGGCACTCCGATGGTGGCGACGGCCGTGTGCTCAGCCGGTAGCAGCTGGCGGAACTTCGGGAACTCCGCGTCAAGAAGTCGGGTGGTGCTGCGCTTGCCGTTGCCACTGATGCCCAGCAAACCCTCTTTGCCAACATTCGTGCCAGCGCCCAGAGACAACCGGACCTCAGACCCGTCCAGTCCGGCTTTGGCAGCCTCTGCCAACGTCTTGGCGGGGACCAGAATGGCCGCCTCCAAGTCGCGGGCGGCACCCGACCAGGTGAGCTCACGGACCGCCAAGCGGAACCTGTCGGTCGCCGCCATCACCACCCGATCACCGGAGATCTCGACGCGAATACCGGTCAGCATGGGCAGGGTGTCGTCGCGGCCGGCCGCGATCGCCACCTGGCTGATGGCCTCGGCGAAAAGCTCGGCCGACAAGGTCCCGGTTTCCTCGGGGAGAACAGGCAGCGTCGGGTAATCCTCAACGGCCATAGTTGGGAGCGAAAATCTGGCGTTGCCGCATGTCAAGGCGACCTTATTGCCATCAACGTAGAAGTCGACCGGCTTATTCGGCAGCGCCCGGGTGATGTCGGACAACAAGCGGCCCGACACCAAAACGCTTCCCGGAGAAGCGATGTCGGCGGGAATCTGGGCCTCGGCGGAAACCTCGTAGTCGAAACCCGAAATGGTTAGCCCATCCTCCGACCCAGATAACAACACCCCGGAGAGCACCGGTATCGCAGGCCGCGTCGGGAGCGTGCGCGCCACCCAGGACACCGCGTCAGCGAAGGACTCACGTACCAACCGGAACTTCAAATCGGTGAGGCCAGCTGTCGTCGTCGCCACGTTCATAGCGTCCCTTCACCTACCGAGCATTCATGTTGTGACTAAACCTGCCGCGACGAAACAACGGCCGCAGAAGAACAACCTAGATCTTCTTAAGCCAAGTTGAAAGCTAGTCGATGCCGCCGACAGACCGTGCCGAGGATGGTGCATTGGGGTGTGTGGCGTGATTTGTCCCCAAGGCCTAACTTCAAAGGAAAATCTTTGGAGAGAACTCAATAGTAGTAATAGGGGCTGTGCATCCTGGGGATGGCGTGGCTTCGGTGCAGCTAGGGACGACAAGGGGCTGTGTATGACGGCCGGCTTGGCTGTGGGCTGGCCGAGGGACAGTTGGGGATGAATAGTGGTTGTACACGTCACGAGGGTTAGTGCACCGCAGTGTCAGCGGCGTTGTGCACAGGTTGACCCCAGGCATGGGCTGTGACTGGTGTGACACAGGGGTTGGAAGTTTTTCGAAAAAAATCCGACAAAGGCTGGGAAGTCAGCGCTTGGAGCGCTGGCGGATGCGTGTGGTGAGTTCCTTGACGTGATCGAAGACCTCACGCCGCTGGGCCATTTCGGAGAGAATTTTACGCTGGGCGTACATCACGGTGGTGTGATCACGGCCGAACGCCTGACCGATCTTGGGCAGCGACAGGTCGGTGAGCTCCCGGCACAGGTACATCGCGATCTGGCGCGACTGGGCGAGCGACCTGGTTTTACCCGGCCCGCGCAGTTCTTCGACGGTGGTGTCGAAGTATTCGGCGGTGGCGGCCATCACGGTCGCAGCACTGATCTGGATGGTGCCCGCGTCGGCGATCAGATCGCGTAATACGATCTCTGCCAAGGCTTTATCGATAGGCGTTTTGTTCAGCGAGGCAAACGCGGTGACGCGGATAAGGGCCCCCTCGAGTTCGCGGATGTTGCGTTCGATGCTGCTGGCAATTAGCTCGAGGACGTCGTCAGGCACCGCCAGCCGCTCGACTTGAGCCTTCTTTCGAAGGATGGCGATGCGTGTCTCCAACTCGGGAGGCTGCACGTCGGTGATCAGGCCCCACTCGAATCGGGTTCGGAGCCGGTCCTCGAGGGTGGCGAGTTGTTTCGGTGGGCGGTCGGAGGAGATGACGATCTGTTTGTTGGCGTTGTGGAGTGTGTTGAAGGTGTGGAAGAACTCCTCCTGGATGCCTTCCTTGCCCTCGATGAACTGGATGTCGTCGACAAGGAGGAAATCGACGTCGCGGTAGCTGCGCTTGAAGGCGACCCTGCGGTCGTCGCGCAGCGAGTTGATGAAGTCGTTGGTGAATTCCTCGGTGGATACGTACTTGACACGCACCCCCGGGAACAGCCGCTGAACGTAGTTGCCGGCGGCGTGCAGCAGGTGGGTTTTACCCAGACCGGATTCACCCCAGATGAACAGCGGGTTGTAGGCGCGGGCCGGGGCCTCGGCAATCGCCAGGGCCGCGGCGTGCGCGAATCGGTTGGAGGCTCCGATGACGAAGGTGTCAAAGGTGTACCGGCGGTTGAGGCTGGCATCGGAGTTGGCGGGGGAATTGCCGTTCTGTGCGCGGGTGAAGTGGTACGGCCAGGCTTGCGCGATGTCCTCGATGTCCTCGTCGTCATCGAAGTGGACGCCGGGTTCGTGATCGTCGGCGATCGTCAGGAAACCCTCGTCGGGGATTTCCTCCGGGGGAGCGATACGGACCCCGAGTTGGATCTGCTGTCCCAAACGGCGGCTCAATGCGTCGGTGATGGGGGTGCGTAGATGGCGCTCGATCTCGTTTTGAACGAAGCCGCTGGGGACGGATAGAAGGGCGAAGCCCTCGACGATGGTGAGTGGCTTGACCAGGTTGAGCCAGGCACGCTGTTGCGCGGTCAACGGCTCGACGAGGGTTTGGTTCGGGGAGGTGCCGTCGGTGATGGGGTCGCCATTGAGTTCGGACAGAACCGAGTTCCACACGGTGGTGAAATCGGAACCGGGGTGGTCGGTCAACGAAGCATCTCCCTGGTTCGTGCGTAGCTCGGCCAGATCAGTAGTGACGGTAGCCGACGACGAAGCTATCCACATAGTTATCCACAGGTGTGGAGAGGAAGACGGCGGTGCACCGCGGTCCTGCGGACAGCGATGCGAGATCGAAGCGCCGCACAAGCCCACGACCGGGCATTTGCGCAGCTAGTCGATCCGCCGTCTTCAATTCGTTGCGAGGCTCAGATCTCTTCCGAAATCACCTCGGCAGAAGCTAACAGGTTTCAGCGCGGCTGCCAACTGTTGACTTTTACTTGAACGTGGTTTGGCAGGTGGGCTTCGGGGTGGGC
>CAZZHX010000218.1:0-5135 GCA_964653535.1 uncultured Mycobacterium sp.
GGCCCGTGGTTGCTGCGGGTGGCGTTCGGGCCGCAGTACCAGGCGAGCGGCGCCCTGCTGGCGTGGCTGACCGCGGCCGCTGTCGCGATCGCGATGTTGACACTGACGGGCGCCGCCACGGTCGCGGTAGCCCTGCACCGCGCCTACTCGTTGGGCTGGGTGGGCGCGACGCTGGCCTCGGGCCTGCTACTGCTCCTTCCGCTATCGCTGCCGACCCGCACCGTCATCGCCCTGTTGTGCGGTCCGTTGGTGGGAATCGGCGTCCATCTGGTCGCGTTGTCGCGCGCCGGCCAGGCTGATCCTGGTTAGCCTTATGGACATCGACACGAACACCGAGGCGCGTTATCCGGACGTCTGGATCGTCGTGCCCGCCTTCAACGAGGCACCCGTCATCGGCGAGGTGATCGGCGGCGTGCGCTCAGTCTTCGGCCACGTCGTGTGCGTAGACGACGGCAGCACCGACTCCACCGGCGAGATCGCCCGGCGCGCCGGGGCTCATCTGGTGCGCCACCCGGTCAACCTGGGGCAGGGCGCGGCCATCCAGACGGGCGTCGAGTACGCGCGCCGTCAGCCGGGCGCAACAGTGTTCGCGACGTTCGACGCCGACGGGCAGCACCGCGTCGCAGACGTCGCAGCGATGGTCGACCGCATTGCGGCGGGCGACGTCGACGTCGTCATCGGGACCCGCTTCGGTGGCGGGGCGGGCAGTCGCCCGCCGGTGGCGACCCGCCCGCCGGTGGCGACCCGCCCGCCCTTGGCAAAACGCATAGTGCTGCGCACGGCGGCGCGGTTGAGCCGGCAAGGCCGCCGGCTCGGCCTGACCGACACGAACAACGGACTGCGGGTGTTCACCAAGAAGGTCGCCGACGGGCTGACCATCACCATGGGCGGTATGAGCCACGCCAACGAATTCATCGCGCTGATCACCGAAAACGATTGGCGTGTAGCCGAATATCCGGTAGAGGTGCTCTACACCGACTACTCGAAGGCCAAGGGTCAGCCGCTACTCAACGGCGTCAACATCATCGTCGACGGGCTGCTGCGAAGGAGAATGCCGCGATGAACTGGATCCAGGTGCTGCTCATCTCCATGATCGTCGCCCTGCTGGTGTACCTGCTGCGATCCCGCAGGACCGCGCAGTCGCGGGCGTGGGTGAAGGTGGGTTACGTCGCGTTCGTGCTCGCCGGGATCTACGCCGTGCTGCGGCCCGACGACACCACCGTCGTCGCCAACTGGTTCGGCGTGCGCCGAGGCACCGACCTGATGCTCTACGCCCTGATCATGGCGTTCAGCTTCACCACGCTGAGCACCTACCTGCGGTTCAAGGATCTCGAGTTGCGCTACGCGAAGCTGGCTCGCGCCGTGGCACTGGAGGGCGCGCAGCCCCCCGAGCCATCCTCGAACGAGTAAGCCGAACGTGTAATCAGCGCGAAAAAAGCGCCGCATTGTCGCAACCAGTGCACGCTCGCCGAAGGGTCATACCCCGCGGGCGCGGCGGAAGAAGTCCACGGTGCGGCGAATGCCCTCGTCGAGCGCGACCCGCGGGCGCCAACCCAGAACCTGCGCCGCCACACCGATGTCGAGGCAGGAGCGCTTCAGGTCGCCGAGGCGCGGCGGACGAAACTCCGGGTCATCAGGCCCGCCGACGGCGGCTGCTACCGCGGAATGCAGGAGCCTGTCGGAGGTTTCGATTCCGGTGCCGATGTTGAATCGCTGCCCGCCGCCGGCCTCCCCGGCCGCCTTGACGAACGCGTCCACCACGTCATCGACGAACACGTAGTCGCGGGTATTAGAGCCGTCGCCGAACACCGCGGTGGGTTTGCCCGCCAGCAGGGCCTGGGCGAAGATCGCCACCACCCCGGCCTCGCCGTGCGGGTCCTGGCGGGGGCCGTAGACGTTGGCGGGCGCGATATGCGAGCAGTCCAGCCCGTAGAGGTGGCGGAAGGTGTTGAGGTAGATCTCGCCGGCGACCTTGCCCGCGGCATACGGCGAGGCCGGGTCGGTCGGCGTGGTCTCGGGCGTCGGGTACCGCGGCGGGGTGCCGTAGATGGAACCGCCGGATGACGTGTGCACCACCTTGCGCACCCCCGCGCGGTGCGCCGCCTCGGCCAGGCGCACCGTGCCCACGACGTTGACCGACGCGTCGAACTGCGGGTCGGCCACCGAGCGCCGCACGTCGATCTGCGCGGCCAGGTGGAACACCACCTCCGGCCGGTGCTCGCCGAGGAGGGCGTTGAGGTCGGCGTCGACGATGTCGGCCTCGGCGAACGCGAAGGCGGGATTGCCGACCAGGTGCTCGATGTTGGTCGCGCGGCCAGTGGCGAAATTGTCCAGCCCCACCACCGTGTGGCCGTCGGCGAGCAGGCGGTCGACTAGCGTCGAGCCGATGAATCCGGCTGCCCCGGTAACCAGTGCGCGCACCGGCCCACCCTACCGAGTCGCTGTGGTCGCGGGCGCGCTCATCGCGGCGCACCTGGCGGTGCGCGCGGCGCTGGCCTTCGGCGGCTACTTCTACTGGGACGACCTGATCCTGATCGGCCAAGCGGGCACCCACCCCCTGCTGTCGGTGGCGTATCTGTTCAACGATCACGACGGGCATCTGATGCCGGGCGCCTTCCTGTTGGCCGGGATCATCATCCGGGCCGCACCCCTGGACTGGATGTGGCCGGCGATCAGCCTGCTGGCGATGCAGTTGCTCGCCTCGCTGGCCCTGCTGCGCGCGCTCTACGTCATCCTCGGCTGGCGGTGGGCCCTGCTGATGCCGCTGACGTTCGCTCTGTTCACCCCGCTGGGGGTGCCGGCGTTCGCGTGGTGGGCGGCGGCGCTGAACTCGCTGCCGATGCTGGCCGCCCTGGCCTGGGTGTGCGCCGACGCGATCCTGCTGGTGCGCACCGGGGACCGGCGCTACGCGGTGACCGGGGCGCTCGCTTACCTCGGCGGGCTGCTGTTCTTCGAGAAGGCCGCGGTGATCCCGTTCGTCGCCTTCGCGCTGGCCGCCCTGCTGCGTCATGTCCGCGGCGACGGCTCCGCCGTGGCGACGATGTGGCGGGCCGGCATACGGCTGTGGACAGCCGCGCTAGCCCTCACCGTCGCCTGGGTCGGGGTGTATCTGGCCGCGGTCAACCAGCGGCGGTGGAGTTTCGACCTGGCGATGACGGGCCGGCTGCTGTGGCGCTCGATCACCCATGGCATCGTGCCGGGGCTGGTCGGCGGACCGTTGCACTGGAGTCGATGGGCACCGGCCTCGCCGTGGGCCACTCCCCCGCCCTCGGTGATGGCGCTGGGCTGGGTGGCGCTGGGCGCGGCGCTGGCGGTGTCGCTGGCCCGCAAGCAACGCCTGGGCGCGGTGTGGCTGACCGCGGCCGGGTACGCCGTTGCCTGCCAGGTGCCGATCTACCTGATGCGCTCGTCGGCTCACACCGTCCTCGAACTGGCGCAGACCCTGCGGTACCTGCCGGACCTGGCCGTCGTGGTGGCGCTGCTGGCCGCCGTCGCGGTGACCGCCCCGAACCGGCCCGCCGCGCAGCGCTGGCTGGACGCCTCGACTCTGCGCGCCGCGGTCACGGCCGGTCTCGCGGCGACATTCGTGGCGGTCAGCCTGTACTCGACGGCCACGTTTCTGACCAGTTGGCGCGACAACCCCGCCCAGCCCTACCTGCTGCACGCCCGGGCCTCGCTGGCCGCCGCCCGCGCAGATTCGGATGCACCCATGCTCGACCAGGAGGTCGACCCGCTGGTGCTGCAGCGGGTGGCCGCCCCGGACAACCTGGTCAGCCACATGTTCGGCCTGCTGCGGGACAGACCCGAATTCGCCTCGGCGACAACGGTACTGCGGATGCTCGACAGCTCGGGCCGGCTGGTCCCCGCCCGGGTCACGTGGGTGCGCACCATCGCGCCCGGCCCCACCCCGCGGTGCGGCTACTTCGCCCAGCCGGACCGGCCCGCGCACCTGGCCCTCGACGGCCCGCTGCTGCCCGCCGACTGGACCGTAGAGCTCAATTACCTTGCCAACACCGACGGTTCGATGACGGTGTCGCTGACACAGGGACCCAACGTCACGGTCCCTGTCCATCCTGGCCTCAACCGCGTCTTCGCCCGGCTGCCCGGCGCCGGCGACGCGATCACCGTCCGCGCCAACACGACCGCGCTGTCGCTGTGCCTGGCGTCCGGACCGGTGGGCTTCCTAGCGCCCCCCTGAGCGCCGGGCTATCCGGGCCGCGCGTGGCCGCTGTGGCGTGACACATGCCACACGCGATGTGGAGCCGCTCAGCAGCGAGCTCAGGGTTAACGCGGTTGTTACGAAAACGTGCGGACACCATGCCGGGCTCGTATACCCTGACGTCCGGGGAGATTCATGCCATCGATCGACCTAATTCGCACCCCTGGGGAGGGATCAAGGCCTTGACCGATTCGAGGGTGGCTGGCGTTATCGGCACTGAGGCGACGCCAGATTACCCCCAATGGCTCCGCGCGGCCGGACTGCGCGTGACCCGCCCGCGTTTGGCGGTACTGTCCGCCGTACACGCGAATCCGCATTCTGACACGGAAACGATCATCCAAGCGTTGCGTGGCTGTCTGCCCTACGGGTCCCGACAGACCGTGTACGACATCCTGCATGCACTGACTAGCGTGGGTTTGCTGCGGCGGGTTCAGCCCGCGGGTCTAGTTGGGCGCTACGAGACTCGGGTGGGCGACAACCACCATCATGTGGTCTGCCGGTCGTGTGGGGTGATGGCAGACGTCGACTGCGACGGGGATCACACAACCTGCCTGACCCGTTCCGGCGTCAACGGCTTCCACCTCGACGAGGCGGAGGTCATCTACTGGGGCCGATGTCCCGACTGCGCGGCATCAGACGTGCCACACGTCGACGATGACCACAGCCCGGACAACTGGCTTGTCCCGGCCCTACTCGCGTTGACGGCAGCGAGAATCGGGTCGGGCGGCTTGGGGGCCAGCGTCTAAACGGGGTCAAGCCCAGCACCTCTTCCGGTACTTTGCACCCATGCTGTTCGCCGTCGCGGTGGTGTCACCGCCCGACCATCACGACATCAGCGGCGGCGCTTTCAACGAGATCGCCGAGGCGTTGCATCATGGTCTTGTGGCGCTTGGCCACGACTCGGTGCTGACCAATC
>CAZZHX010000219.1:0-5130 GCA_964653535.1 uncultured Mycobacterium sp.
CGCACGGGCGGCATGGGTGGCACTATCGGAGACATCGGCGACCCCGGCGACCCCGGCGACACGGGCGTTACCGGCGACACCGGTGTCGGTTTAGGGGGGCGGCGGTGCTGGTCGTCGTCTCCCGGCGACGGTGGGTCTGTCGGGGTGTCAGGGAGCGGGACCGGGGCCGGTGGCTTCGGGTCCTTCAACTCCGGCAGGTCGACCCTGGGAGGTTTCTGGGCCTGGCTGGCCCGGATCTGCACGGCGGTCTCGTCGACGACGCTAACGTTGGCTCCACGCGTTCTGACGACCACCTCGGCGATCGCGGAAGAGCGCTCGGAGTCCTCCAGGCTCGAATCCTCCGACAGCGAGGCGATCTGCTGGGCTGCGGCATCCACATTGTCGCTGATGTCCGACTTGGCCTGCGCGATCGACCCGGCGACGTACTTATGCCAGGCAACCACCGCGGACAGACCCTTTTGCAGCGTCACCAACCCGTCGATGCGCGTCTGCAGCTCGCCGTTGGCGGTAACGGCGGCACCGCCCGACCAGATACCGCCTTTGAACAGCTCGCCACTGTGGTGCAGGCACCCGTCCAAGACCTCGGTGACCTGCCCCAACACCTGCATGAATTTGTCGGCCCGGCCGTGAAACGAGTCCTCGTCGACGTCTGGCCACCCGCCTTGGTCGAGCATCTGCTCGACGTACTCTCCTTTCGGCTCCGGTAAGCCCATCGCCACCTCCTCTGCCACGGACGGCGCCTCGAGCGTAAGCGTTGGCCTCCACTCGACGCGGTGCACGAACAGCGTTAAAATCCTTTGCGGTCCTCAGCGACTATTTTCACCCGTCGGCACACACGAGGCAAGATCGACGCCCAGACAAAGGATTTCCATGAGCATAGAGTCGCAGCAGCAGATCCCTGATGTGGTGAACCATCTCGAGCGGTTAAACGAACTCCTCGAAGGACAGATGCGATGGATCAACGCTCAGTCCTTCACGGCCACGGATGAAGCGAAGACGGTCGAGGTCACCCTCGACGGGCATCTTGACCTCGTCGGCCTAGAGATCGAAGACGGCTTGCTGCGGCTGGGTGCCGAGACCGTGCAGCAGCGCATCAACGAGGCGCTGCTTCGCGCGCAGGCTGGGGTGACCGAAGGGTTCACCGGCCAGCACGAGCAGCTGATCGATTCGATGTCCGATATCGCTGAACAGATGATGACAAGTGTCCAGACGCAATTCGACAACGCCGCGAAGATGGGCCTGTTCGATGGCGGTCAAACCCAGCAACAGGGTTAGCCGCCGGCGTCCTGGCGAGGGCGCGTGCCCCGGGGCGCGGATCGGCCGGCCCCGGGTAGGGCCTGCTGGTAACGACCCTCCTCGGGCGGGGTGATTGGTTCGATGGGAACTTGGCGATTCCGCGGAGTCCGCAGGACGTCATGGCCCAGCACAACGCTGTCGATCCCAGGCCGCGGGCTGATATAGGTCGTAGACCTCAACCACTCCACCTTGGCCTCAGGCCCAATCTGCCCTCCGATCAGCGAAGCGAACTCCTGAAACTCCGGATGGAGTGTGACGACCCCGCCCGCGGCCGCGGCCCTCACCGTGAACTGGGTGAACATTCGGGCATCACCCAAGGTGATGCCCGCGTCGCCGTCGTCGAACGGTAGGTACAGGCGGTGGCGGTTCGCCGTCTCGCCGACCAGGACACCCGCCGATCCGATCGGCAAGCGGCGGTGGCTGTCGGCAGTCAATACCCGGCCTCCCAGCGCGTCTCGCTGGCCCCCGGACACCGGACTGAACCCCCGCGGCCGCCTGGGCTTGCCAGCCGTGGTCAGCAAGACCGTGGACCGCGGAGCTAGACCAGCGGCGACCCGGACCCTGGTGATGGTGCGGTCGGCGGGCACCGACCACCACGCGTCCGGGCCACCTGGCGCCGCGTATGCGGTCGTGTAATCACCCTGCCCTTTGACGGTCGACCATTTTTCCGACTCGAAGCTGATCTCGGTGGCATCGTCGTAATCGCGGAAGCTGAATTCGCACACCGCGTCGATGCCCTTTTCGGCGAGTTGGTCGGCGACCCGCGTGGCGGACGCCACGAGATACTGGGCCAGCCCGGCGATGTCGGCGTCGCGGCGCTGCGCCGACCGTTGGGCGGTCTGCGGGGTCGCGCGCAGCATGATCCAGGTCCGGCGGTACGCCGGGGCCGGGTCGCGATCGATCAGCTGCGTATAGAAGTCTGCCACGTCCGGCGCCGCCGACCGGCTGACCCGATACCCGGCGGAGACGACGTCGGCCTCCAGGTCGGGGCAGCTGACCGCCAAGACGTGCTCCAGAAGCTTGGTGTCCAGCACGTCATCGGTGCTTGCCCGACCGTCGACGACGACCGTCGGCGTGAACGGTTGGGGGATGAGTTTGATGACCGCGACGAGCGAACGGCCCTCCCAGCGCACTGCAACGGGATCCCCGGGTTGCACCGTGGCGCCGATGACGGCCTCGGTCGGTACATCGGGCCGCCGCCGGTGTCGCACCAGCCATGTAGCGGCCGCGGCTGCCCAGCCGGCCACACGGCGGCCACGGAAGGTCACCAGGGCGAACACCGCGGCGCCGGCCACGATCGCCGCCAGCAGATAGAGTTCGAGTTCCTCATGCCGTGTGCCGAGGAACAACGCGACCCCCAGCGGAGCCAAAGCCGCAGTCCAGAATGTGTAGGCGGCGCTGAATGTGAGACGCACGGAGTGCAGAGGATTCCTCATCGCCGTCTGAGGGCCCTGCCTGTCAGCGTGGCAAGCCCCAGCGCGAGCAACAGCCCCAGGAACCCCAGACCCACAGCCGTGATCGGCCCGCGGTCGGGAGACGGTGTCGGCGTCGGCGGTTCGATGCGCTTGACGCTGTCCTTGTCCTTGGGGGCTTCGGGCGGAACGTGCCAGGTCAGCGCCGCGTGCGCGTCGACGACGCCCGCGCCGACGGCTTCGTCGGTGCCCCCGCCCGGGTGACGCGCACTGGCCGTGATCCGTTTGATGATTTCCGCCGGCGGCAGGTCGGGGAACCGCTGCCGCAACAACGCGGCCACGCCCGACACGTAGGCCGCGGAGAACGACGTGCCGGCGATCGGCAGCGGGCCGTCCTTGCCCGGCAACGCATCCACCGGGTCGCCTTTGGGTCCGAGTGCGACGATGTTCTCGCCCGGTGCCGCCGCGCCCACCCAGGGGCCATGCATCGAAAACGCACTCGGCTGGCCGCTCTCGCCGAAACTTCCGACGGTCAGCACCAGCTGCTCGTACCACGCCGGGGTGACGATGGTCTGCACCTGCCCCCAGCCGCGCGGGTCGTTGGGGATGGACGGGTCGGGCTGCGGGTTCTGCGAGCAGTCGTTGCCGGTATTGCCGGCCGCGGCGACGACGACGGCGCCCTTGGCGTTGACGGCGTAGTCGAGCGCCGCACCCAGGGATTTCTCATCGATCGGATTGGTCGCCTTGAAGCAGGCCGCCTCGCTGATGTTGATGACCTGCGCGCCGAGGTTGGCGGCGTGGACCACCGCACGGGCCAAGCTGCGGACGGTCCCGGCCGCCGGGCTGGCGTTCGGGTCATCGGAGTTGGTGTTGTCCTTTGGCTCATAGGCCGCCGAGGTCTGGCGAATCGAGATCAGTCGGGCGTCGGGAGCCACCCCGATGAAGCCGTCAGTGGGCGCCGGCCGCCCGGCGATGAGGGACGCCACCAGGGTGCCGTGGGCGTCGCAGTCGGTCAGACCGTTGCCGTCCTCGGTGACGAAATCGCCACCCGGTTCAGCCGGCACCCGCGGCGAGGCAGTGACGCCGGTATCGATCAGGGCGACCGTAACGCCCGCGCCGGTCGCGAACTGATGAGCCTTGTCGACACCCAGATAGGGATTCGACCATGGGGGATCGGTGAACTTGCGGCCAGGCGTGGTCAGTGGCTCGTTGCAGACGTGGCGCTGTTCGAAGGGTTGTTCGGGTCCGGTCGCATCGTGCGGCACGGCGCCGGGGTCAATCGCGGGGGGTTCGATTGCCGGGGCCGGTGGCGCGGTGAGCACCGTCAGCAGCAGAACCGCGGCGAACACGAGGATGTTCCCGAGCATCCGTCCCGCGCGCGCCATCACAGAATGAGGATATGCCGATGTCGCTTTCCGTAGATCGCGCCACCCCGGCCATAGCGGCAGCGCCCCTTCGCGAGCGTCACGCTGGTGCGACGCTGGTCGCCGGGGGCCACCCTGGTGTGACATTGGAGGGCTGGGGTTACCAGACGATGGCGGCCATGTCGCGGTTGTCCGAGCACACGGCGCGCACCATGGCCTGAATGAAACAGCGCGAGAAGTCAGGTGACTTCTCGCGCTGTTTCACGTGGCCGCGGAACCCCTCAGATCTGCGGCCACCGGGGGTTAAGCAGATTTGGCGACGTGGCGCGTGGGGTAGCCGTTGCGCTCGGCCAGCGATCGCAGCTGGCGCAGCGCGAACGTGCGTCCGCGGCCCGACTCGGGGATCACCACGCCCGCCCACAGGCCTTCGGCACCCGTCGATTCGATGGCGTCGCGTGCGCACTCCCAGCGCCGCGGGCACGCCCGGCACAGGGTCTTGGCCTCTTCGTCGGGAGTCTCGGTCCAGCGGTCGGGGTCCTGCGTGCAGGCGCCGAGCGGGATGTCGTGCAGAGTCATTGCGGTCATGTCTCCACTTCCTTTCACGTTGTAGCGGGTCGTTACCGGGTAGTGCGTCTTCCCGAACCTCACGAAAGCAAAGCTATAGCACCAACTGTTGTAACGCAACGGTTTAGAAGCAGATGTGTCCTAGCTAACAGTATCAACGCTTCGGGTACATGCTACGTATCAGACGCCGGGAGGCAATGCTCAGCGCTCGCAGCGGATCGGCATGAGGATATAACTGCACTTTAATGGCCTCTGCGCTGACGTTTGCCCGGGCGCAGGCGGCGTTAACGCTGAACCGTAGCGTTGAACCGGTCGGGCCACAGAGCGTCGGCCGTGGGGACACCAAGAGGCGGAATAAAAAACTGTTGCGAAGCTATAGCATTGGACCGGTGCAACGGTTAGACTTCAGATGCGGGCCCACTGAGCCGCCCGCAGCCCAGCTCAGCGAGAGACCACCGAGATGACCAGTACCGAGCAGATGTCGACCATCGGCG
>CAZZHX010000220.1:0-4090 GCA_964653535.1 uncultured Mycobacterium sp.
CGAGCGCGCCGACACCGTGCTGGGCGCGTTCATTGTGGTCGTCGGGGCCGCGGCGCTGCTGATGACCGGCGAATGGGCGGCGACGTCGACTAACACCGTCGGCGGTTTCACCGACGCCGGCACCATCGCCCACCTGCTCGGCCAGCACCGCGCGGCGCTCGGCTCGGTGTTCGCGATCGTGCTGATGGACGCCTCCATCCTGGGCGCCGCCGCGGTGACGCTGGCCACCAGCTACGCCTTCGGTGACGTCTTCGGCCTCAAGCACTCCCTGCACCGCGGGTTCGCCGACGCCAAACAGTTCTACTTGTCCTACACCGTGATGGTGGCGCTGGCCGCCGCGATCGTGCTCATCCCCGGTGCTCCGCTCGGCCTGATCACCACCGCGGTTCAGGCACTGGCGGGCTTGCTCCTGCCCAGCGCCAGCGTGTTCCTGCTGCTGTTGTGTAATGACCGGCACGTGTTGGGGCCGTGGGTGAATCGCCCCTGGCTCAATGGCGTGGCGGGGCTCATCGTGGGAATCCTGCTGCTGCTCTCGGGAATCCTCATGGCCACGACGCTCTTCCCCCACCTCGACGTCGTCGCGGTCACCGGCTACCTGGCGCTGGCCCTGGTCCTGCTGACGGCCGCCGCGGTGCCGGTCTTGCGCTGGTGGGCCCGGCGTCAGCCGGCATCCCCGCCGCCGCCGACCCCGGCGCGTGCAATCGACCGCAGCACCTGGCGGATGCCGCCCCTGGCTCTGCTCGAGCCGGTCACCTGGTCCCCCGGCACCCGGCTGGCGATGATCGCCCTGCGCGGCTACCTGATCGTGGGTGCGCTGCTACTGGTGGTCAAAGCCGTTCAGCTCGGTCACGGCTAGGCGGTGAGCGCCGTCAGCGTATCGGCTCGTGGTCGACGCGCCAATACGTACCCATCCCGTCAATCGGCAGGATGGGTGAGGTGATGGCGTACCGGGCACGGAAATCATGAATGGCTTGCGCACACGGTGGCAGGCAATAATCGTCCACGATCACGAAGCCGCCGTACGAGACCTTGTGGTAGAGCGCATCCAACGCTTGCATCGTCGATTCGTACATGTCGCCGTCGAGCCGCAATACGGCTAATCGATTGATCGGGGCATCCGGCAACGTGTCCTTGAACCAGCCCTCGAGGAAGACGACCCTGTCGTCCAACAACCCGAAACGCCGGAAATTGTCCGCGACATCGGCGCGTGACACCCGGAGTTGCGCAACGGTGTGGTGCTGATCGCCCGCATCGGCGGGAAAACTCGTCGCGTCCGGAGGGGGAAGTCCGGCGAAGCTGTCGGCGACGAACACGCGTCGCGTGGTATCGCCGTAGGCCTCCACAATTCCCCGCATGAGAATGCACGCGCCGCCGCGCCAGACTCCGGTCTCGATGAAGTCACCCTCGATGCCATCCAGGATCACCGTCTCGCAGGCGTAGCGGAGGTTTCGCATGCGAGCGCTGCCGATCATGGAAACAGCAAGCGACGGCCAATCCCGGCCCAACGCACGGGTGTTCGCATCGAACGTACCGCCCGACCAGTGGTCGGCGGGTGCATCGTGGATAAGCATGCCGGTAAGCGACGCCTCGAGCAGATTGAGGTATCGCTGGACCAATCTACGGCCGGTACCCTCGTCGGTCACTGCGGTTCTCACCCCTGATTTCTGGGGTTACACCGTGCGGGTCAGGCGGTCGGCCAGCAGTTCGGCGAAGCGGGCCGGGTCCTCCAGTGCTCCCCCTTCGGCGAGAAGCGCTGTGCCATAGAGCAATTCGGCGGTTTCGGCCACCGTCGGGTCGTCGGCGCGGTCCTGGTGCGCCTGGCGCAGACCGGTGACGAGCGGATGGTTCGGGTTGAGTTCGAGAATCCGCTTCCCGAGCGGGATGTCCTGCCCCGAGGCGCGGTAGAGGCGGGCGAGCGCCGGCGTGATGCCGAAGGCGTCGGTGATCAGGCAGGCCGGCGAATCGGTCAGGCGCGTAGACAGCCGCACCTCTTTGACGTGGTCGTTCAACGTCGCGGCCAACCAGGTGAGCAGATCGGCGAAATCCTTGCGCTGTTCCTCCTTCTCGGCGTCGCTGCTGTCCTCCTCGGCGGCAAGATCCACCTCGCCCTTGGCCACCGACTGCAGCGGCTTGCCGTCGAACTCGGTGACCGTGCCCACCCAGACCTCATCGACGGGCTCGGTGAGCAGCAGCACCTCGTAACCCTTGGCCTTGAACGCCTCCAGGTGCGGCGACTTCAGGATCTGCTGGCGCGTCTCGCCGGTGGCGTAGAAGATCTGCGTCTGCCCCTCCTTCATTCGCCCGACATACTCGGCGAGGGTGGTGGGCTCCTCGTCGCTGTGCGTGGAGGCGAACGAGGAGATCTGCAGCAACGTCTCGGAATTCTCGGTGTCCGAGAGCAGGCCCTCCTTGACGACCCTGCCGAACTGGGTCCAGAAGGTCCGGTAGTCCTCCGGACGGTCGGATTGCAGCTCCTTGATGGTGGAGAGAACCTTCTTGGTCAGCCGGCGCCGGATGGCCTTGATCTGGCGGTCCTGCTGCAGGATCTCGCGAGAGACGTTGAGCGACATGTCCGCTGCGTCGACGACGCCCTTGACGAAGCGCAGGTACTCGGGCATGAGGTCGTCGCAGTCGCCCATGATGAACACCCGCTTGACGTACAGCTGGATCCCGCTCTGGGCGTCGCGGTTGAACAGGTCGAACGGGGCGTGCGACGGGATGAAGAGCAACGCCTGGTACTCGAAGGTGCCCTCGGCCTTCATCGCGATGGTCTCCAGCGGGTCGTCCCACGCATGCGCGATGTGCTTGTAGAACTCCTTGTACTCCTGCTCGGAGACGTCGTCTTTGGACCGCGCCCACAGCGCCTTCATCGAGTTGAGGGTCTCGGTCTCGATCGTGACCGTCTCGCTGCCGGCTTCTTCCCCCTCCCCTGCGGGGGCCGGGGTGCGGCGCTCGATCTCCATCCGGATGGGCCAGGAGATGAAGTCGGAGTACTTTTTGACCAGGTTCCGCAGCGTCCACTCCGAGGTGTAGTCGTGCAGTCCGTCCTCGGCGTCCTCGGGCTTGAGGTGCAGGGTGACCGACGTGCCCTGCGGGGCGCCGTCGATGGTTTCGATGGTGTAGGTGCCCTCGCCGCTGGATTCCCACCGGGTGGCCGCGGTTTCGCCGGCCTTGCGGGTGATGAGTTCGACCTTGTCGGCGACCATGAAGCTTGCATAGAAGCCGATGCCGAACTGACCGATCATCTCCTCGGCGGCGGCGGCGTTCTTGGCGCTCCTGGAAGTCTTGGCGGCCTTGGCGCCCTTGGCCTCCTTGAGCTGTTGGCGCAGCTCGGCGGTGCCCGACTTGGCCAGGGTGCCGATCAGGTCGACAACCTCGTCGCGGGTCATCCCGATGCCGTTGTCGCGGACGGTCAGGGTGCGCACGTCCGTACCCGCGTCATTCCCCTCGCCCCCCTCGCCGATGTCCACCTGGAGCTCGATGTGCAGGTCCGAGGTGTCGACGTCGAGCTTCTTGGTGCGCAGGGCCTCGAGGCGCAACTTGTCCAGTGCGTCGGAGGCATTGGAGATCAGCTCCCGCAGAAACGAATCCTTGTCCGAGTAGACCGAGTGGATCATCAGATCCAACAGCTGCCGCGCCTCGGCCTGAAACTCCAACTGCTCAACACCGGCGTTCATTGAGACTCCTTCCTGGACGTGCCGTCTCAAACTTACCGAGGCGCGAGATGGTCACGCTCGCCGACCGGCCTAAGCTGGTCAGATGTCCATCGCCCAGCGCGAACGCGCCGCCCTCGTCGCCACCCTGCGTGACGTCGGGCCGGATGCCCCCACCCTCTGCGAAGGGTGGACGACCCGGGACCTGGCCGCCCACCTGATGATCCGGGAGTACCGCCCCGACGCCGCGCCGGGCATCCTGATCCCCCGGTTCGCCTCCCGCACCGCGACCGTGCAGAACTCGGTGGCAGCGGGGGCAGCGAGTCAGCCGGGCTGGGATGCGCTGGTGGGCAAGATCGCGTCGGGTCCGCCGCTCTACTCTCCGTTCAAGCTGTTCGACGCGAACAGGAACACGAGAATAACAAACGACAAGCTGG
>CAZZHX010000220.1:4100-5130 GCA_964653535.1 uncultured Mycobacterium sp.
GTTCAAGCTGTTCGACGCGGTGGCCAATGTGAGCGAGATGTTCATCCACCACGAGGATGTGCTCCGTGCGCAGCCGGGCTGGACGCCGCGCACGCTCGCCCCCGATCTCGCCGCCCAGCTGCGCCGCGGGCTGCCGCTGATGGGTCGGCTGACGCTGTCCAAGATCCCAGGACGGGTGACGTTACGCACCCCGGACGGCGCGACGGTGCTGACCGCCGGCGCCGACAAAGCCCACGGCCCGGCGGTCACGGTCACCGGACTGCCCGGGGAGCTGCTGCTGTTCGGCTTCGGGCGCCTGGCGAAGGTCGACTTCGACGGGGACCCCGCGGCGGTGCAGGCGGTCCGCGACGCGCCCAAGGGCTTCTAGCTCAGCGCCCCGAACCCCGACTGCGCGACAGCCACCGACACACCGGTGCCGATGGGGCCCCTGCGGTCGACCAGGACGGCCGAGCCGGTCGCCACTCCGTCGTCACTGACGTGGTTCATCGAGGCAAGCCCAAGATGGGGCCCCTCGGGCAGCCGGCTCAACGCCAGCGTGAAGTCGACGTTGATGAACTGCAGCCCGCTGGTGCCCCAGTTGGCGATCGATGCGGTGATATCGGCGGCCATCGCGGCGCGGATGAAGGGAGTGAGCGGTTCGTCGTTGATCAAGGGCCGCGTTTCGTGCACCCAGGTGTATTTCGGGCCGGGCCCGGGCGGCCACGCGGGATCGGGGTTTTGGATCTCGTGGCCCCAGCCGTAGGTCCGCATGAACAGCGTCGGGGAGTCGTCGGAGTCCGCCGGCAATGCCGGCAGCTGCACCGGCGGGGACCAGACCTGTCCGTCCGGTTGCGGGCCGCGCCGCAGAAACAGGGCGCTCGCCCGGGCCACGGGCACACCGGCCTGGGTGAGGACGGCCTCGACGAGCCGCAGTCGCCGCCGGTCGTGGTGCACGGTGGTGTGCACGTCGACCGGTTCCAGTGCGGTGGGTCGCGGCAGGTCGACGGTGAGGCGGGCGGGGTGGCATTCCGGATTGTCGAACGCCTGCTCC
>CAZZHX010000221.1:0-5115 GCA_964653535.1 uncultured Mycobacterium sp.
CCTATCAGGTCTGTGATCTGGACGCGATCGCCGCCGGCGGTGCACACCTGCGCGACTTGGGATACAAGCGGTCGTGGGGGATTGGTCGGCACATTCAGGGCAGTCAGATCTTTGATTACTGGCGTGACCCCGACGGGTTGATGGTCGAGCACTTCAGCGACGGCGACATGTTCGATAACACGCTCGAGCCCGGATGGGCGCCGTTCACCGCGTCGGGTCTTGCCCAGTGGGGTCCACCTGCGACCATGGACTTCCTCGGAGTGGCCCCCGGTAAGGAAGCCGTTCGCGAACTGCGCTCGATGCTGACCGCAGTCCGTGACGACAACGAATTCGGCATCGCCCGCCTGCGCGGACTCCTGAAAGTGGCCCGGTCATGAGTATCTCGATTTATCGCACATCCGACGCCTGGTGGGCGGGCACGGCTGACTCCGCGGCCAAGATCGACACGGCGGCGACGACCACGGCGCAGTTGCTGGCCGACCGGGCGGCGGTCGAGCGGGCGGCCTCGAGCGCTGAGACCGTGGCGGTGGCGGGCCTGGAGCCGCTCTCGCCGGTGACCGCGCCGTGCCGCGTGGTCGCGCAGATGACCAACTTCGCCTCCCACGTCGTGGACGCCGGGGGTGACCCGAAGAAGGTGCCGCTGACTTTCTTTCGGAAGGCGTCGGGATCGATCACCGGTCCGGTCGACGACATCGTCAAGCCGAAGCACGTCCGGCTGCTCGATTACGAGGTGGAGATCGGTCTGGTGATCGGCCGCGACCTTCCGGTGGGCACCCAGGTCACCGCCGACAATCTCGCCGACTATGTCTGCGGTGTGGTGGTGACCAATGACGTATCGGCTCGGGATGTCCAACTGACGAAAACCCAATTCTACGAAGCTAAGTCGTACCCGACCTTCACGCCGGTGGGTCCGGCTCTCGTACTCCTGGATGCCAACGAGTTGGGGCGCTTCGGCGATCTGCAGCTGACACTGCGGGTCAACGGCGAACTGCGCCAGGACAGCAGCGTAACGAAGGACATGATCTACAAACCCGCCGAGTCGCTTACCGGGTTGGCCCGTTTCCAGCAGCTGTCACCCGGAGACCTGCTGCTGACGGGTACCCCCGTCGGCACGGCCCTGTCCGCGCCCCCGGCGGCGGTACAGAAGCTCTCGGCGCTGTTGCCCGACGACGTCAAATGGAAGATCTTTTTCGCTGCTCAGGCTAGGAACACCAAGTACTTACACGACGGCGATGTCGTCGAGGCCAGCGTCGCCACCGGCGATGGCACGATCACCCTCGGCACCCAGCGCAACGTGGTCAGGCACGGGTGAACGACGGTCCCGGCTTCGTTCCGGTGGTGATCGTCGGCGCAGGGCCCGTCGGCGTCATCACCGCCACGTTGCTGGCGCAGTACGGCGTCGATTGCCTCGTTCTCGACCGCTGGGCGAACGTGTACCCGCAGCCCCGCGCAGTGCACCTGGACGACGAAATCTGCCGCATCGTCGCCCGGTTGGGCATCGGCGAGGAATTCGCGGCGATCTCGCGTCCCGCCCGGGGCCTGCAGCTGCGGGACCCGAAACTGAGGGTGCTCGCCGAATTCCGTCGGGAGCGCCCCCAAACGAGCAACGGCTACCCCCAGGCCAACATGTTCGACCAGCCGGAATTCGAATCGCTGCTGCGGTCGAATCTCACGCACTTCCCGCGTGCCGTGCTACGCGGCGACTCCGAGGTGACCGACATCGTGCAGGTTGGCCCAGGGCGAGTGCAGGTCGGGTTCATCGACCGCGCCGGCGGCCAGGAGCACCACGTTGAGACGACGTACCTGCTGGGTTGCGACGGCGCCAACAGCATGGTGCGTGCGCAGATCGGCGCCTTCATGCGTGATCTGAAGTTTGATCAGCGCTGGCTGGTGGTCGATGTGGCGACCGACGCGGAGCTCAACCAGTGGGACGGCGTGCATCAGGTGTGCGATCCGCGACGAGCGGGAACCTATATGCGGATCGGGCCCAGTCGGTATCGATGGGAGTTCCGGCTTTTGCCGGATGAAACCGTCGACAGCTTCGGCACGGTTGCGGAGCTGTATCCCCTCATCCAGCCCTGGGTTGACGGGATCGCGCCGGCAGATGTGCAGCTCGTCCGCGTCACCGAATACACGTTCCGCGCCCAGATCGCCGACCGCTGGCGCCGGGACAACGTGTTCCTCCTCGGAGACGCCGCCCACCTCACCCCGCCGTTCATCGGCCAGGGCCTGTGCGCGGGTGTTCGCGACGCGATGAACCTCAGCTGGAAACTTGCCGGCGTCATCAACGGATGGCTGCCGCAGGGCGTCCTGGACAGCTACGAGCAGGAACGCAAACCTCACGCCCGCTACATGATTCGCTTCGCGCTGGCGATAGGCCGGGTGATGACGGCCGGCGGAGAGGCCGGCAACGTGCTTCGCCGCGCGGTAGTTCCATGGCTACATCTGATCCCGGGCGTGCGGCGCAAGGTTGTCGACAGCACAACGCCGGCGCTGAGCGACAGTGCGTTGGTGGTCAGGAATCGCCGCCGTCGAGGGCTCGCAGGTCGGCTGTGCCCGAATCCCATTCTGGACGGCGATCAACGATTCGACGACGTCGTCGGGCCACGATTCGCCGTCGTCACCTCGGTGCCGCTGTCGGGGCAACAGCGTGGCGAGCTGGCATATCGGGGATCCGTTGCCGTGGCGGCTGAATCCGACAGCGAACTCGCCCATTGGCTCCAACGCGGACATGCCAGCGCCGCGGTGGTCCGACCCGACGGCACGGTGATGTGCGCCGGCCGCGATATTGCTGAAATCTGTGAGCGTGTGCCCGGTTTCGCGTCAAGGCTCGCCGATGCGTAGACCCGCCGACTGTCCGTCCTATGGCGGCGACATCTACTCCACCCGTGCCATCCTCGACCCGTATCCCCACTACGGCGCGCTGCGTCAGTTGGGTGCGGTGGTGTGGCTGACCAAACAGCGGGTGTACGCGCTGCCGCGATACACCGAATGCAAGGCTGCGTTGCGCGACGACGACACATTTATCTCCGGCAAAGGCGTGGCACTCAATCCGATCGCGAACCGACTCTCCCGTGGGACCACGCTCAATAGCGACGGGCACGAACACGACCAGCGCCGCAAACTCGTCGCCCACCGACTGCTTCCCCGAGCCCTGCGAGCGGTCAGTGACAGCGTGGAAAAGCAGGCCGAGTCGATCGTCGGTGCCGCCCTGCGCCGAGCCGAGGTCGACGGCGTACGCGATCTGGCCTCAGCGTTGCCGATGGCGGTGGTCCCCGACTTCGTCGGTTGGCCCCACGATCAACGGCACATGCTGAGGGCCTGGGCCGCCGCTACATTCGATTCGCTCGGGCCGCTTAACGGCAGGGCCGTCAGAGCGGCACCGGCGAGTCTGGGAATGATCCGCTACGCACGTCGCACCGTGCGTGGCCGTTCGGTCCTCGCTGACAGCATGGGTCACGAACTCCTCCTTGCGTCCGACACCGGAACGCTCACTCCCGCGGAGTGCTCGGCCCTGATGATCGACTATCTCGCGCCGTCGCTGGATACCACCATCAGCGGTATCGCCAGCGCCCTTGCCCTGTTCGCGATGCACCCCGAGCAGTGGCAGCTGCTCAGAAGTGAGCCGACGCTGCTCACGAATGCGATCAACGAGGTGCTGCGCTACGAGTCACCGGTACGGGCGTTCTCGCGCAAGGTGGCGAGGGACAGCACGATCGGCGGTGTTGACCTCCCTGCCGGAGCGAGGGTGGTGCTGATGTACGCATCCGCCAACCGCGACGAGCGGGAGTGGAGCAACCCCGACACGTTCGACATCCGTCGCGACGCGAACCGTCAGCTCGGCTTCGGGCACGGCGCGCATGCCTGCGCCGGGCAGGGCCTGGCCCGCGTCGAGATGCAGGCGATTCTGACTGCCCTGATGCAGCAGGTCAGTCGGATCGAACTCGCCGGCGAGCCCATCTGGGCACTCAACAACATCATCCGTTGCTACGGCCGCCTACCGTTGAGGTTGACCGCGGCCTGAGTGGCCTATCCGGCGACCCGGTGCGCGAGTGTGGGCGGGCCAGGCTATAAATCAGGGGTGAACAACCACCATGTCAACCTGACCCCGCAGGAAAACTCCCTGGTCGCCGAGGCCCATCCCGATGTGCTGGCGCGTCTGGACGAGACTGCGCTCAAGGAACTGCAGAGCCGGCTCAGGCAAGCGCGCGAGAAGAACTTCAGCCTGTTACGGCGCCAGGGTGCGGCACGCGTGCAGGCCGAAGGTGGCCGCGGCGCCGCCCAGCCCGCCAACGAAAAGCGCAGTGAGAAGGTTGACGTTTTCGACGAGGCCCTGGCCCGGGTGGGCGAGCGCCTCGACGCGGTCAGCGACGCCGGGTAGCGGCGGAGTGATCGCCTCGCGGCAGAGACTCCACGTGCTGGTTTCGCTGCTCACGGCGCCCCGGTGAGGATGTCCTTCAGAGCCCCATGCGCGGTTCCGGCTTCCGACTCCAGCCACTGACCGATCACCCGTAGATCTGGGTGCGACGACGCCGACGGAACCTCGACTTCGAGGCAGCCGTCGAGGATTTCCCCGCTGCCCGCGTCCACCGTCACGGTCCGTCCGGTCAGATGCCGTAGGTTGCCTTCACCGCAGCCGACGACGCACACCGTGTTCAGTTCGCGGCTCAGCACGGCGGCATGCGAGGTGGCGCCGCCGATCTCGGTGATGACCGCCTGGGCGACAAGCATTCCGCGCACGTCCGCGGGATCAGTCGTCGGCCGCGCCAGGATCACGGCGGTGCCGGCGCCGGCGAGATCCTCGGCGGTTGCCGCGTCGTCGACGACGATCCCGCAGGCCACTCCGGGGCAGGCCACCTGGCCGGCCGCCAGGACCGTCGCCGTTGCGCGGGCCTGCGGTGCGAGACGCGGCCGAAGGAACGCCCTGAGCTGATCGGGGGTGAGCATCGCCAGCGCGCCCGCTGGGGTCACAATGCCCTCGCGCTCGAAGGCGACCGCGTGGTGCACGGCCGCAGCGGCCGACCTGTTCGCCGACCGGGTCTGCAGCAGCCACAAGCGGCCGGACTCGACGGTGAACTCGATGTCCTGCACATCGCGCATCGCCCGTTCTAGGAG
>CAZZHX010000222.1:0-4924 GCA_964653535.1 uncultured Mycobacterium sp.
GAGTTGGCTTGCGGGCCTGCTGGGGGTGAGCGTGATCGCGTTGCCGCTGCTCATCGTGGTCGTGCCGTGGCTGTTGTTGCGGCTGCGGTTCTTCCGGCGCAAGTGGCTCGTCACCGGCATGGCCGCGACCCCGGCCGGCGAACAACTGCTGGCGCTGCGCGCGTTGACGAACCGATCGCCGCGCGCACTCGCGGCGATCGGCGCCGATCCGGTGGGCGGGTGGCGCCGCGACGACCCCGCCATCATCCGGGCGCTCGCCTCGCTCGAACTGCGGGCGGCCGGGATCACCGTGCGCGCGGAGTGAGCGTCGCGGTCAGAGAATCGCGCCAGGCGCGTAGGCGGCGGCGTCCGGGTAGCGGCTGACCAACTCCCCAACCATGGCGACCACCTCGTCGACCTGGTCGCCGGCGGCGCCGGTGAATGCCGCCTTGTCGGCCAGCGCCGCATCCAGCGCGGCGCGGCCCAGGGGTAACCGTTCGTCGCCGGCCAACCGGTCGAGGAGATCCGGTTCGGCACCGCGCTCCCGCATGGCCAGCGCCGTCGCCACCGCGTGCTCCCGGATCACGTGGTGCGCGGCCTCCCGGCCCATGCCGGCGCGCACCGCGGCGATCAACACCTTGGTGGTGGCCAGAAACGGCAGGTACCGGTCCAGCTCGCACTGGATGACGGCCGGATAGGCCCCGAACTCGCCGAGTACCGTCAGGAACGTCTCGAGTTGACCGTCGATGGCGAAGAAGCCGTCCGGCAACGCAACCCGGCGCACCACCGAGCAGAACACGTCGCCCTCGTTCCACTGGGCGCCGGCCAGTTCGGCGGCCATCGACGCATAGCCGCGCAGCACCACCTGAAGACCGTTGACCCGCTCACAGCTGCGGGTGTTCATCTTGTGCGGCATCGCCGACGAGCCGACCTGGCCTTCGGCGAAACCCTCGGTCACCAGTTCGTGCCCGGCCATGAGCCGAATCGTGTGGGCCAGCGACGACGGCCCGGCACCCAGCTGAACCAACGCCGACAGGACGTCATGGTCGAGCGACCGCGGGTACACCTGTCCGACGCTGGTCAAAATACTTGTGAAGCCGAGGAATTCGGCGGCGAGGCGCTCCAGTTCAGCCAGGGCAGCGGTATCCCCGCCGAGCAGGTCCAGCATGTCCTGCGCGGTCCCCATCGGACCTTTGATACCGCGCAGCGGGTATCGGTCGATCAGCTCCCGCAGCCGGTTCAGCGCGACGAGTAGTTCCTGGGCCGCGGACGCGAACCGCTTCCCGAGCGTCGTGGCCTGGGCGGCGACGTTGTGGCTGCGTCCGGCCATGACCAGGTCGCGGAAGCTCACGGCGTGCTCGGCGAGCCGCGCCGCGACGGCAACCCCGTGGGCGAAGACCAGCTCCAGCGACCGCCGGATCTGGAGCTGCTCGACGTTTTCAGTCAGGTCGCGGCTCGTCATTCCCTTGTGCACCTGCTCGTGCCCGGCCAGTGCGTTGAATTCCTCGATGCGGGCCTTCACGTCATGGCGAAGCACCCGCTCCCGGGCGGCGATGGACGCGAGGTCGACGACGTCGAGCACGCGCTCGTAGTCATCGACCGCCTCGGGGGGCACGTCAACACCGAGTGCGGCCTGCGCCCGCAGCACGGCCAGCCACAGCCGTCGCTCGGCCACGATTTTGGCCTCCGGGGACCAGATCGCGACCATCTCGGCGCTGGCATACCGGGCGGCCAGCACGTTCGGAATACTCACAGACACAGCTTACGGTTGACCCCCTTTAGCCTGAGCGGATGTACTTCGCCGGCGTCGACCTCGCGTGGGGCGGCCGCAACCCCACCGGCGTCGCCGTCGTCGATGAGGCCGGCCGGCTCGTCCACGTGACCGCCGTGCGCGATGACGACGAGGTACTGGCCACGCTGTCTCCCTACGTCGGGGGCGACTGCGTGGTCGCCTTCGACGCGCCCCTGGTGGTCACCAACCCCACCGGGCAGCGGCCCGCCGAGGCGGCGCTCAACCGCGACTTCCGCCGCTTCGAGGCCGGGGCGCACCCGTCCAACACCGGCAGACCCGAGTTCGCCGACTCACCACGCGCGGGACGGCTGGCGGCAGTGCTCGGTCTGAACATGGACCCGCGCTCGTCAGCCGCACGGCGCGCCATCGAGGTCTACCCTCATCCGGCGACCGTGGTGCTGTTCCGGCTGCAGCGAACGCTGAAGTACAAAGCCAAGCCGGGCCGTACCCTCGACCAGCTGCGGTCGCAGCTGCTGGTGTTGATGGACGGTGTCGAGACCCTCGCGCACGCCGACGTGGCGATGATTGCCCACCAGCACGACGGTTGGGCCGAGTTGCGCCGGCAGGTCGTCGGCGCGCGACGCAAGAGCGATCTGCGCCGCGCCGAGGATCCCGTCGACGCCGTCGTGTGCGCCTATGTGGCGCTGTACGCAGAGCGCCGCCCCGACGACGTGGCGATCTACGGCGACGTCGCCACCGGCTGCATCGTGACGCCCTCGCTGCCCCCCGACATGGCATGATGGCCCGCATGCCCGACCCGAGCCGACGCACGGTGCTCGGTCTGGGCGCCGCCGCGGCCCTGGGTGCGGCCAGCGCGTACGGGCTAGGCTTCGCGGCCAGCGCATCTGAGGCCGCTCCGGCCGCGGCGGCGCCGACCATGGTGTCCGGGTCGTTCGTGTCGGCGGCGCGCGGCGGTATCACCACCAACTGGTCGATCGCACGCCCGCCGGGCCAGACCAAGGCGTTGCGGCCGGTGATTGCATTGCACGGCAAGGGAAGTGACGCGGCGACCGTGATGGCGGGCGGCGTGGAGCAGGGGCTCGCCCAAGCCGTCGACGCGGGGCTGCCGCCGTTTGCGGTGGTGGCCGTCGACGGGGCCGGCAGCTACTGGCACAAGCGGGCGTCCGGGGATGATGCCGGCGCCATGGTGCTCGACGAGCTGATCCCGATGCTCCCCGGCCTCGGCCTGGACACCTCGCGCGTCGCGTTCCTGGGCTGGTCGATGGGCGGCTACGGCGCGTTGCTGCTCGGTGCGCGCCTGGGATCCCCACGCACCGCTGCCATTTGCGCAGTGAGCCCGGCGCTGTGGCTGTCCGCCGGCGCAGTGGCGCCCGGCGCCTTCGACGGCCCGGGCGACTTCTCGGCGAACTCGGTGTTCGGCATGCCCGCGCTGGCGTCGATCCCGATCCGGGTGGACTGCGGCGACAGCGACCCGTTCTATTCCGCGACCACGCAGTTCATCGCTCAACTGCCCAAACCGCCCGCCGGCGGCTTCTCCCCGGGCGGGCACGACGGCGGGTTCTGGAGCTCCCAGTTGCCGGCCGAGCTGAACTGGATGGCACCCCTGCTGACGGCTTAGCGCCTCCGCTCGATCCCGAGCGTCACACCAGCGCGGTGTTGGGTACCGAGCGTCACACCAGAGTGACCCGCGCAAGACGCGGAGACGGCCGCATTACCCTCAGCAGATGACCGTCCCCTTCGACTGGACACTCCCGTACTCCTGGCCCCGCAAGCCAATGTTGGCAGCCAACGTCGTGTGTACCTCGCAACCGCTCGCCGCCCAAGCCGGCCTGCGGATGCTCGCCGACGGCGGGAACGCGGTGGACGCAGCGATCGCCACCGCGATCACGCTCACCGTGGTGGAACCGGTGTCCAACGGCATTGGCTCCGACGCCTTCGCCATCGTGTGGGACGGCAAGCGGTTGCACGGGTTGAACGCATCGGGTCGTTCGCCCGCAGCCTGGACGCCGGAGTACTTCGGCGGCTCGGGCGTTCCCGCGCTCGGCTGGAACGCGGTGACCGTCCCCGGTGCGGTGTCGGCGTGGGCCGAACTGCACGCCACATTCGGGAAGCTACCGTTTCAGCGGCTCTTCGCACCCGCGATCTCTTACGGCCGCGACGGCTTCCTCGTCTCGCCGACCATCGCCTCGCAATGGGCCACCCAGGTACCGCTGTTCGTCGACCAACCCGGGTTCGCCGAGACCTTCATGCCCGACGGCCGGGCACCCAAACCCGGCGAAAGGGTCCGGCTCGCGGACCATGCGGCCACCCTTGAGCGGATCGCAGCCACCCGCGGCGAGGACTTCTACCGCGGCGATCTGGCCGCCGCGATGGAGGCGCACTCGCTCGCCAACGGCGGCGCCATGCGTGCCAGCGACCTCGCCGCTCACCGGGCCGACTGGGTGGGCACCATCGACACCGCCTACCGCGGATACACGGTGCACGAAATCCCGCCGAACGGTCAGGGGATTGTCGCGCTGATCGCGCTCGGAATCCTCGAGCAGTTCGATATGGCAGCGTTGCCGGCCGATTCCGCCGACAGCGTTCATCTCCAGATCGAAGCCATCAAGCTCGCCTTCGCCGATGCGGCGGCTTACGTCGCCGATCCCGACTACCTGACGCTGCGACCGGAACGCCTGCTGGACAGGGACTATCTCAGCCGACGGGCTGCGCTGATCGATCCCCGGCGGGCGAAACCGGCGTTCGCGGGCACCCCGAGCGGCGGAACGGTCTACCTGACCGCCGCCGACGCAGACGGCGTGATGGTCTCGATGATCCAGTCGAACTACATGGGCTTCGGTTCCGGCGTGGTCGTACCTGGCACTGGAATCGCGTTGCAGAACAGAGGAAACCAATTCACCGCGGAGCGGGGCCACCCCAACCAGGTGGGGCCCAACAAGCGGCCCCGTCACACGATCCTGCCGGGTTTCGTCACCAAGGACGGCGCGCCAGTGATGAGTTTCGGGGTGATGGGCGGTCCCATGCAGCCGCAAGGCCATGTGCAGGTGATGGTGCGCATCGCCGACCACGGGCAGAACCCGCAGGCGGCGTGCGACGGGCCCCGGTTCCGGTGGGTGCAGGGCATGCAGGTCAGCTGCGAAAACGCCTTTCCGCAGCCGACTCTCGACGAATTAGCGCGTCGCGGGCATGACC
>CAZZHX010000223.1:0-4912 GCA_964653535.1 uncultured Mycobacterium sp.
CATCGCTGGCCGCGGAGAAGTTCTCTTCGTGGGTCTGCTGGTAGTCCTGCCACGCGTGGGCGTCCCAGATTTCGAGGTAGTCGACCGCCCCGATCACCACGCACTCCTTGGACAGGTTGGCGTAGCGGCGGTGGTCGGCCGACAAGGTGATGCGGCCCTGCGCGTCGGGATGCTGTTCGTCCGTCCCGGCGGCCAGGCTGCGCAGGAACGCCCGGGCTTCGGGGTTGCTCCGCGAGGTCTTGCTGGCGCGGCTTGCCAGTTGCTCGAATGCCGCTCGCGGGTAGACGGCGAGGCTGTGGTCCTGACTCTTGGTAACCATCAACCCCCCTGCCAACTCGTCGCGGAACTTAGCGGGCAACGTCAGTCGCCCCTTGTCGTCGAGTTTGGGCGTGTAGGTGCCGAGGAACACCTGCATCACCTCCAGCCCACACGCGGCGTCGCGTCGCCCGAACCCTTCCGCCACCATACTCCACAATCCCCCACTTTGCCCCATTAAGGCGCTAATAAAAGGGTGTCGCGGCTGACTTTCCGCCGATTTCCGCCACCGATCGCACCGTCCGCCGTGCCTCCGGGCGCGCGGGCTGTCGGGCCTACCCGATCACGGCATCGCAAAACGACACTTCACGCGGTAGAAAAACCCGGGCGTGGCGTCACGGAGACCCGGGTGGGGCGCAGTGGGGCGTGCGAGGCGCCCGCCAGACTCGATGAGGACCCGATTCGGCTGCGATTCGGTTGCGCCGGCGCACAGATCAAACGCAAGGATCAAGCACGTCGAGAAAAGGCGCAGCCGTGGGCCGCCCCTGCTGGCTCAGGTCCCCGCTAGTTGTCGAAACGGCGGCGGAACCGATCCTCCATCCGGCTGGTGAAGGAACCTGCACCGCCCCTGGTGCGATGCGGGCGCGCCGACCCGGGCGCGGAACCGGCCTGCCCCGGCACTCCCGACAAGCGCGGGCCGGTGACGGCGTACAACACGCCAACGAACATCACGATGAACCCGACGACGCTCAGGACGGGGAAGCCGGCGACCATGGTGGCCTTGAACGCCACACCACACACGAGCATCGCCAGACCGATGACGAATGAGGCCACGCCCCGCAGACGCCGTCGCGCGCTCGGTGCCCGGAAGCCAACGCCGCGGACATTCGACGCGAACTTGGGATCCTCGGCATACAGGGCGCTCTCGATCTGATCGAGCATTCTCTGCTCATGATCGGAGAGTGGCATTCGTCCCTCCTTGCCGACGGTCGGGCGCGTAGCCGCTGATCGCTGTCACTAGCACGCGGGTGCCCGTCGTCGGGGCACCTGTCTGAAATGATACGAGGTCGATCTGCGCCACACCAATGGTTTGCCCGGCAATTCTATCCGGGCTGGCCGGTCTGTCCCGTCGCAGCCCCGCTACCTGCAGGACCGGGCGCGGCGCAGCGCTCGCCGAGGCGGGCCCGCAGCCGTGCCCACGCAGGTCCGATAATTGCGGTGGCGCCGCGGCCCGGCGCCTAGACGAAGCTGACGCACGCCGGGAGCACCCAGGAGGACACCACACCGTGGCGATATTCCTCATCGATCTGCCGCCGAAAGAGATGGAGCGCCGCCTCGGTGACGCGTTGGGGGTGTACGTCGACGCGATGCGCTACCCGCGGGGCACCGAGAACCAGCGCGCCGCCATGTGGCTGGACCACATCCGTCGGCCCGGGTGGCAGGGGGTTGGCGTCACGGAGGCTGACCTGAGCCAGGGGCGGGACGCGCCGACGGACGCCGAACTGAGCGACGCGCCGTTGCTGGGCGTGGCGTACGGGTATCCGGGAGCGCCTGGGCAGTGGTGGCAGCAGCAGGTGGTCCTCGGCCTGCGGCGCAGCGGCCGGCCGCCCCTGGAGATCACCCGCCTGATGAGCAGCTACTTCGAGTTGACCGAATTGCACATTCATCCCCGGATGCAGGGGCACGGCCTCGGGGAGGCGCTGGCCCGCCGCCTGCTCGCCCGTCGCACCGAGGCGAACGTCCTGCTCTCCACGCCGGAGACCACCGGAGAGCCCAACCGAGCGTGGCGGTTGTACCGCCGGCTGGGCTTCGCCGACATCATCCGCCGCTATCACTTCGCGGGCGACCCCAGGGCGTTCGCGATCCTGGGTCGTACGCTGCCGCTGTAACTCCTTCCCGTGCCGAGCGTGGGCCCGGTACGCGGCAGCATCTGGCACGATGACCTCGTGCGCGCCGCCCCTGCTGAGCTACGGTCCCGAGGATTCACGGCCCGGCGGCGACGCTGGCTGGGGGTCGCGATGGTGATGTTCCTGGTGCCGCTGGCCGCCGGGTGCCTTCGAGCCCGCGCGTCGATCACGATCTCCTCCGACGACCTGGTGTCTGGAGACATCATCGCGGCGGCGAAACCCAAGAGCAGCAAGGACACGGGCCCGCAGCTCGAAACCAACAACCTGCCCTTCGGCCGCAAGATCGCCGTGTCGAACTACAACAGCGACGGCTACGTGGGTTCGCAGGCCGTGTTCTCGGATCTGACCTTCTCCGAGCTCCCGCAGCTGGCCAATCTGAATCCCGACGCCTCGGGACTCAACCTCTCGCTGCGCCGAAACGGCAGCCTGGTGATCCTGGAGGGCCGGGCGGACCTGACATCGGTGAGCGACCCGGAGGCCGACGTGGAGCTGACCGTCGCCTTCCCGGGCGCCGTCACGTCCACCAATGGCGACCGTGCCGAGTCCGACGTGGTGTCGTGGAAACTCAAACCAGGGGTGGTCAGCACCATGACCGCGCAGGCCCGCTCCGCCGACCCCAGCGACCGCTCCTTCGCCGACGCAGCCATCTGGATGGGCATCGTGTCGTTCGCAGCCGCCGGGGGGGTGGCGTATCTGGCGTGGTCGAACCGGGATCGTTCCCCGCGGCTGACTCCCTCAGGCGACCAGTAGCCCCGCTAGGTCCCCTGGGCGGGGGACCAATAGGCAAGCATCTCCGCGAACGTCTGGAAGGCCGGAGCCGAGACCCCGTAGGTGGCCTCCAGGTGGATGCTCAGCGGAAAACCCAGATCGGCCACCCCGTCGATCACACGCTTGTACAGGTCGACCGTGAGTCGGCACTTCTCGGGCGTCTCGCTGGCGGCCAGCCTTTTGACGAACTCCTGCTCGGCGGCCACCGCGGCGTTGCCCGGATCCTGAATCAGCCAGTTGATCAAGCCGACGCGACTCTCGACCTTGGGCACGAAGCCGAACGAGAGCAGGATTTCCGGCCGGTGATCGGTGGTCGTGGCGAACTCGGTCAGAAAGTCGACAATCGCGTCGGAGTAGAGCAGCTGCGTCATGCCGTAGTTGGCGCCCTGGTCGCACTTGAAGGTGAACCGGCCGTGCTCTCCCTCTCGGGTCGGAATCACGATCACGCCGCGGTTGGGCACCAGGTCGCGATAGATGGACAAGGCGTCGGTCGGTGCCACCCCGGAGCCTTCGCCGTCGTTCATGGTGCGCGGCACGCCGACGAACACCACGCCCTCCATCCCCGCGGCGCACAGATCGATGAGCCGCTGACGCAATGACTGCTCGCCCATGAACGCGGTGACCTGGGTGCACAGGCCGTGGATTCCGGGGAGTTCGGGCTTGATGGTCGACCAGAAGTCGAGCACGTCCAGCTTCGGCTTCATGGGGACCGGGCGGTCGTCGTCTTCGGCGATCATGCCCGGAATCATCACGTGCCGAAGCCTGCCGCCCAGGCCGGTTTCGGCCGAGTAACGCACGACTTTCCGAGCGTCCTCGAGAGCACGCTCCCGGCCGTCGTCGCAGTTCGGCGGCACGAGCTCGAGCGCGATGGTGTTGAGGGGCACGCGGTTCCTCTCCGTCTGATCCGTCGCCAGCATAGGCGTGGCGGCCTATCCCGGCAGAACAGCGCGGGTGGGGCGGCAACTGGATCCGGCACAGCGACGTGCGGCGACATACACTGTCGGGCCAGGACCGGAAGCGAAACCGGCCGAGAAGATAGGGGTGCTCCGCTGAGCGTCGAAGCAGCGGTAACCGTCGAGTTGACGAACGCGATCACCGATCGACTACGGCGGTACTTGAGTGACCGGCGCGCCCAGAGCGCCCACATCAGCGCCGACTACGGCGCGCTGATCGCCGCCCTCGAGGACTTCGTGCTCAACGGGGGCAAAAGGCTGCGGCCCGCGTTCGCCTACTGGGGCTGGCGTTCGGTGTCCTCCGCGGAGCCGGATTCCGACGTACTGCTGTTGTTTTCGGCCCTGGAGCTGCTGCAAGCCTGCGCGCTGGTGCACGACGATGTGATCGACGGATCGTCCACGCGCCGCGGCAATCCCACGACGCACGTCCGCTTCGCGGAGCTGCACCGCGAGCGGCACTGGCGGGGATCCTCGGAGCAATTCGGGATCTCAGCGGCCATCCTGCTCGGCGACCTCGCGCTCGCCTGGGCCGACGACATCGTCTCGGGGGTGGACGTGTCCCCGCAGGCCCAGCACCGGATCCGGCACGTCTGGAGCGAAATTCGCACCGAGGTGCTCGGCGGGCAGTACCTCGACATCGTCGCCGAGGCCAGCGCCGCCGAATCGATCGACTCGGCGATGAACGTCAACACCTACAAAACGGCCAGCTACACCGTGACGCGGCCCCTGCAGCTGGGCGTCGCCGCCGCCGCCGACCGGCCCGACGTGCACCAGGCGTTCGGGCAGATCGGGACGGACCTGGGCGTGGCGTTCCAGCTGCGGGACGATCTGCTGGGCGTTTTCGGCGACCCCGCGGTGACCGGCAAGCCGTCGGGCGACGACCTGAGATCCGGCAAGCGGACCGTGCTGCTCGCCGAGGCCCTGGAGTTGGCCGACGCGTCGGATCCGGCGGCGGCGGCTCTGCTGCGCAATTCCATCGGCGCGCAGCTGACGGACGCCGAGGTGGACCACCTGCGCTCGGTCATCGAG
>CAZZHX010000224.1:0-4904 GCA_964653535.1 uncultured Mycobacterium sp.
GGCCAAGGGCGGCGCCGGCAGCAGCGACCTGCTCAAGAAGCTGCTGCCGATCCTGGTGCCGATCGTGATGGCCTACGTGGGCAAGAAGCTCGACTCCCATGGCGGATCCGCGGCGGCGGAGAAGCCGGGCGGTGTCCTCGGCGATGTCTTGGGCGGCATCCTCGGCGGGGGCTCCAACAGCAACAACGCGCTGGGCTCCATCCTGGGCGGCATGTTGGGCGGCGGCAGCAAGGGCGGCGCGCTCGGCGGCATCCTAGGCGGCCTCTTCGGCGGCAAGAAATAGTCTTACATCACGTACCTGATCACCTGAATAACGAGAGGAATCCCATGTCAGACACGCTCACCGAGGGCCAGAAGCTCGTCAAAGGCGAGTCGTTGGTCTCCAAGAACGGCGCCTACACCCTGACGCTGCAGGATGACGGCAACCTGGTGCTCGCGTCGCGCGGCCAGCCGATCTGGTCTTCCAAGACCAACGGCAAGGACGTGGTGCGCGCCGAGGTGCAGCCTGACGGCAACTTCGTGCTGTACTCCTCCGACAAGCCGGTGTGGCACACCGACACCAAGGGCAAGAAGAACGCGAAACTGATCCTCCAGGACGACCGCAATCTGGTGCTCTACGCCGATGGCGGATCGGCGTGGTCAACCAAGACTGAGACCGACGGCCCGCCGCCGCCCGAGGCCAAGGCCCAGGAGGCTGCGGTCTCGGCTCGGACCTACACGGTCGAGTCGGGTGACACCCTGTTTGCCATCGCGGAGCGCTTCTACGGTGACGGCAACAAGTTCCAGGCGATCGCCGACGCCAGTGGGATTTCCAATCCAGATCTGATCCACCCGGGGCAGGTCCTCACTATTCCTTAATCTGAACCCTTGATCTGAACCCTTGATCTGAGCGCCGATCTGAGCCCTGCCAGTCACTCCGCCGCCGACCTGCCCACGACGTGGGATCCCGGCGCGATGGAGGGCGCGATCTACCAGAGGTGGCTGGACGCTGGCTACTTCACCCCGGACCCCGCCAGCGCCAAGCCCCCGTATTCGATCGTCCTGCCCCCGCCGAACGTGACGGGCAGCCTGCACATGGGCCACGCGCTGGAACACACCATGATGGACGCCCTGACGCGCCGCAAGCGCATGCAGGGCTACGAGGTGCTGTGGCAGCCGGGCATGGACCACGCGGGCATCGCGACGCAGAGCCTCGTGGAGAAGCGGATCGCGCTCGACGGCACCACCAAGGAGGATCTCGGGCGCGAACTCTTCGTCGAGAAGGTCTGGGAGTGGAAGCGTGAGTCGGGCGGCACCATCAGCGGCCAGATGCGCCGGCTCGGTGACGGCGTCGACTGGAGCCGCGACCGGTTCACCATGGACGAGGGGCTTTCACGGGCGGTCCGCACCATCTTCAAGCGGCTCTACGACGCCGGGCTGATCTACCGGGCGGAGCGGCTGGTCAACTGGTCACCGATACTGCAGACCGCGATCTCCGACCTCGAGGTCAACTACCTCGACGTCGAGGGCGAGCTGGTGTCATTCCGGTACGGGTCACCCGACGACGACGGACCGCACATCGTGGTCGCCACCACTCGAGTCGAGACGATGCTCGGCGATACCGCCATTGCGGTACACCCGAACGACGACCGCTACCGCGACTTCGTGGGCCGCACGCTCGCGCATCCCTTCCTCGATCGGCAACTCGTCATCGTCGCCGACGACCATGTGGATCCCGAATTCGGTACCGGCGCGGTCAAAGTCACGCCCGCTCACGACCCCAACGACTTCGAGATCGGGCTGCGTCACGGGCTGCCGATGATCTCGATCCTGGATACCAGGGGCCGAATCACCGACACCGGAACGCAATTCGACGGCATGGACCGCTTCGAGGCCCGGGTCGCCGTGCGCCAGGCCCTGGCCGCCCAGGGCAGGATCGTCGAGGAGAAACGTCCCTACCTGCACAGCGTCGGGCACTCCGAGCGCAGCGGCGAACCAATCGAGCCGCGGCTGTCGCTGCAGTGGTGGGTGCGGGTGGAGTCACTGGCCAAGGCCGCCGGCGACGCGGTGCGCAACGGCGACACGGTGATACATCCGGCCAGCCTGGAACCGCGCTGGTTCTCCTGGGTCGACGACATGCACGACTGGTGCATCTCCCGGCAACTGTGGTGGGGACACCGCATCCCGATCTGGTACGGGCCCAACGGCGAACAGGTGTGCGTCGCCCCGGACGACACGCCCCCCGAGGGCTTCGAGCAGGATCCCGATGTACTGGACACGTGGTTCTCGTCGGCGCTGTGGCCCTTTTCCACGCTGGGCTGGCCGACCCGGACACCCGAGCTGGAAAAGTTCTATCCGACAAGCGTTCTGGTGACGGGCTACGACATCCTGTTTTTCTGGGTGGCGCGGATGATGATGTTCGGCACCTTCGTCGGCGCCGACGACGCCGTCACCCTCGGCGGCCGCCGAGGGCCGCAGGTCCCGTTCACCGATGTCTTCCTGCACGGGCTGATCCGCGACGAGTCCGGCCGGAAGATGAGCAAATCCAAAGGCAACGTCATCGACCCCCTGGACTGGGTGGACACGTTCGGGGCCGACCCCCTGCGTTTCACCCTGGCCCGCGGCGCCAGTCCGGGCGGTGATCTGTCCGTCGGCGAAGACGCCGTCCGGGCCTCGCGCAACTTCTGCACCAAACTGTTCAATGCCACGCGCTACGCGCTGCTCAACGGCGCGCGGCTGGTGGCGCTGCCGCCGCTCGACGAGCTGACCGATGCCGACCGTTGGATCCTGGGACGGCTGGAAGAGGTTCGCGCCGAAGTTGATTCGGCATTCGACCGCTACGAATTCGGTCGCGCCTGCGAGGCGCTCTACCACTTCGCATGGGACCAGTTCTGCGACTGGTACGTGGAGCTGGCCAAGACGCAGCTCGCCGACGGCTCCTCCCACACCGCTGCCGTCCTGGCCGCGGTGCTCGATCGTCTGCTGCGGCTGCTTCACCCCATCATCCCCTTCCTGACCGAGGCGTTGTGGCAGGCCCTGACGGGCGAGGAGTCGCTGGTGATCGCCGACTGGCCGACAGCCTCCGGCGTCGCCCTCGATCCTGGTGCGGACCAACGGATCGGCGATATGCAGAGACTGATCACCGAGGTCCGGCGTTTCCGCAGCGACCAGGGCCTGGCCGACCGGCAGAAGGTGCCGGCCCGGTTGTCCGGTGTCGAGGACGCGGGCCTGAGCGGGCACGTGAGCGCCGTGACGTCGTTGGCGTGGCTGACGGCGCCGGGCCCGGACTTCCATTCGTCGGTGTCGTTGGAGGTGCGGCTGGGACCCACCATGAATCACGCCGTGGTCGTCGAACTCGATACCTCGGGCACGATCGACGTCGCCGCCGAGCGCCGTCGCCTGGAGAAGGACCTGGCCGTGGCGCACAAGGAGCTCGTGTCCACGGCCGCCAAGCTGGCCAGCGTGGACTTTCTGGCCAAGGCGCCCCAGCCGGTCGTCGACAAGATCCGCGACCGGCAGCGGCTGGCGCGGGAGGAGACCGAGCGCATCACGGCCAGGCTGGCTGCGCTGCAATGAGTTTCGACCCGTTTCCGGAAACCTGGGAGACCCCTGAACCCCTGGTGTCGCCGACTCCCGACGAGATCGCCGCCCTGTTGCAGGTGGAACACCTGTTGGACCAGCGCTGGCCGGAGACTCGGATCGAGCCGAGCCTGACCCGCATCAGCGCCCTGATGGACCTCCTGGGATCGCCGCAACGGGTCTACCCGTCGATCCATGTCGCGGGCACCAACGGCAAGACCTCGGTGACGCGGATCATCGACGCGTTGCTGACCGCGCTGCACCAGCGCACCGGCCGGACCACCAGCCCGCACCTGCAGTCGGCGGTCGAGCGCATCGCGATCGACGGAGAACCGATCAGCCCGGCCCGGTACGTCGAGACCTACCGGGAGATCGAGCCGTTCGTGCAGATGATCGACGAACAGTCCATGGCTTCCTCGTCCGGCCCGGCGATGAGCAAGTTCGAGGTGGTCACGGCGATGGCCTTCGCGGCGTTCGCCGACGCCCCCGTCGACATCGCGGTGGTCGAGGTGGGCCTGGGCGGGCGCTGGGACGCCACCAATGTGCTCAACGCTCCGGTGGCGGTCATTACCCCGATCGCCATCGATCATGTCGACTACCTCGGCGACACCATCGCCGAGATCGCGGGAGAGAAGGCCGGCATCATCATCCGGGCCGCCGACGGCGCGCCCGACACCGTCGCCGTGATCGGGCGCCAGGCGCCGGAGGCCATGGAGGTGTTGCTCGCCCAGGCCGTGCGTGCCGACGCCGCTGTCGCGCGAGAGGATTCGGAGTTCGCGGTCCTGGACCGCCGCGTCGCGGTCGGCGGACAGGTGCTCGCGCTGCAAGGGCTCGGCGGGGTGTACCCCGACCTGTTTCTGCCCCTGCACGGCGAGCACCAGGCGCACAACGCGGCCGTGGCGCTCGCGGCTGTCGAGGCCTTCTTCGGTGCCGGGGCGCAGCGTCAACTCGACATCGACGCGGTGCGGGCCGGTTTCGCCGCCGTCACCAGCCCGGGCCGGCTCGAGCGCATGCGCAGCGCACCGACGGTGTTCATCGACGCTGCGCACAATCCGGCCGGCGCTGCCGCGCTGGTGCAGACCCTGGTCGGCGAGTTCGACTTCCGGTTCCTGGTCGGCGTGCTCAGCGTGCTGGCCGACAAGGACGTCGACGGCATCCTGGCGGCGCTGGAGCCGGTGTTCGACCACGTCGTGGTGACCCACAACGGGTCCCCGCGCGCGCTGGACGTCGAGTCGCTGGCCGCGGCCGCCTCCGAACGGTTCGGGCTCGAGCGGGTGACGACCGCCGCGAACCTGCGCGACGCGATCGACGCCGCGACCGCCCTGGTCGACTCTGAGGGGGAGCGG
>CAZZHX010000225.1:0-4833 GCA_964653535.1 uncultured Mycobacterium sp.
GTGTTGGTCTCGTAGTCGTACTCGCGGTCATCGCCGTTCTTGCCGACGATCGCGTAGTCGGCGAGCGACTTGGCGATCACCGGGCCGAAGTAGACGCGGGGCTGGTCCAGCGGCGCCGGCCCGTCGGAGACCACCGTGCCGTTGGCGCCCACCACATTCGTCAGGAACTCCGGGTAGCCGCCGTTCTGGTTGGGGTCGTTGGCGATCCCGCGCACCGTGTTCGCCGGCGACGCAATGAACCCGTTGCCATGGGTGTAGACGGTGTGCCGGTTGATCCAGTCGCGCTGGTTCTCGATCAGCCTGTTCGGGTTGAGCTCACGGGCGGCCACCACGTAGTCGCGCAGCGCACCGTCGCGGTCGTGGTAGCGATCGATCGAGAGCTGATCGGGGAAGTAGTAGAAGTTCTTGCCCTGCTCGAACTGCGTGAACGCGGGGCTGACGATCGTGGGGTCGAGCAGCCGGATGTTGGACGTCGTCGCCCGGTCGGTGGCGACCTGGTGGCCGTTGGCGGGCGCGTCGCCGGTGTAGTTGCGGTAGGTGACCACGTCATCGGTCAGGCCGTAGGCCTGCCGTGTGGCGGCGATACTGCGGCTGATGTATTCGCTTTCCTTGCGCTGCGCGTCGGGTTTGACGATCAGCTGCTCGACGACCAGCGGCCACCCCGCGCCCACAATCATCGATGACAACAGCAGCAGCACCAGGCCGATCGCCGGAATACGCAAGTCGCGGAACGTGATCGCCGAAAACACGGCGGCCATGCAGATCAGCGCGATCGCCAGCAGGATGAGCTTGGCGGGCAGCACGGCGTTGATGTCGGTGTAGCCGGCGCCGGTGAACGGCTTGCCCGCGCGGGTGTGCGACAGCAGTTCGTAGCGGTCCACCCAATAGGCGACGGCTTTGAGCAGAACCAGCAGCCCAATGACGCTGACCAGCTGAATCCGTGCCGCGCGGCTCAGCGCACCGGTGTTGCCCGACAGCCGGATGCCCCCAAAGAGGTAATGCGACAACAGATTCGCCACCAGTGCCAGAAACACCGCCGCGAACACGAAGCTGAGTAGCGTCCGGTAGAACGGCAGCTCGAACGCGTAGAAGCCCAAGTCCTTACCGAACTGCGGATCCTTGATACCGAAGTCCGAGCCGTGCAGGAACAACTGCACCCGCGGCCAGTAGCCCTGCGCGACGATCCCGGCCAGCAGCCCGATCGCCACCGGGATCCCGGTGGCCACCGCCTGCAGCCGTGACGTGACGGCAACGCGGTAGCGGGCCACCGGGTCGTTGTCGGTACTCGGGACGAACACCGGTCGGGAGCGGTAGGCCAGCGCCAGCCCGGCGAACACGATCCCGCCCACCAGCAGACCCGCCGCCGCGAACACCAGCAGGCGGGTGAACAGCACGGTGGTGAACACCTTGCGGTAGCCCAGCTCACCAAACCACAGCCAGTCGACGTAGGCGTCGATCAGGCGCGGGCCGGTCAACAGCACCGCGATCACACCCGCCGAAGCCAGGAGCAGGCTCCGGCTCCGCCGGGTCAGTTTCGGCATCCGTGCGGCGGGCCGCATCCCCACTGGCTACGCTCCCTGATCGAATTCTGCTCGGACGTCCACTCGGACGTCCACAACTGTACGCACCCGCCGGCACCGGCCACCGGCGTCGTCGGCAGGGCTAGCAACTGGGCGGCTGTCCCCCCGAGGTGACCGCGTGCAGGGCGTCCACCGCCTGTCCGAGAGTGTCGACCTTGACCAACCGCAGGCCCGACTGGTTGTCAGCGCTGGCCTCGACGCAGTTCTTCTCCGGCACCAGGAACACCGTGGCGCCGGCCCGGCGGGCCGCGGCCATCTTGTGGGTAATGCCGCCGATCGGGCCCACATGGCCGTCGACCGAGATGGTGCCGGTGCCCGCGACGAAGTTCGAGCCGGCCAGATCACCGGTGGTCAGCTTGTCGACGACGGCCAGGCCGAACATCAGCCCCGCCGAGGGCCCACCCACGTCGGCGAGGTTGAAGTTGACAGAGAACGGCGCCCACGGGGCGTCCTGCACCGCAACCCCCAGGAACCCGTAATCGCGGTCCTTATTGGTACCCAGCGTGATCTGCGCGACGCCGGGCGGCGCGTTCTTGCGCCGGTAACCGAGGGTCACCACCCCGCCCGGCTTGGTGGCCTTGAGCAGCCCGGTGAACTGCGCGATATCGGGCACCGGCTTCCCGTCGACGGCATCGATCGCGTCCCCGGCCTTGAGCTTGCCCGCCGACGGGCCGGGATCGGTGACGGCCGAGACGGTGACGGCCGCCGGGTACTTGAGGTAGCCCAGCGCGGCGTACGCGGCGGAGTCCTCGGAATCTTTGAAGTCGGCGTTGTTGGCTTTGTCGACGTCCTCCCGCGACTTACCCGGCGGATACACCAGGTCGCGCGGCACCAGTTGCTCCTGGTCGGACAGCCACAGCCCCAGCGCCTCACCCAGGCTCAGTCCGTCGCGCTGGGACACGGTCGTCATGTTCAGGTGGCCCGTGGTCGGGTGGGTCTGGGTGCCCTCGATGGCCACCACCTGCTTGCCGTTGACCTCGCCGAGCGTGTCGAAGGTGGGGCCCGGGCCCAGTGACACGAATGGCACCTTCACCACCGCGACCAGCACACCGAACACGACGACCGGCAACAGCGCGACCACTATGGTCGCAATCCGCCTGTTCACGCCGCATACATTAGACGGCTCAAGACGGCGGGGCCGGCGCCGCGTTCAGCTACGAGCGTGACGCAGTCCGCACGGCGCGCGCCGGCAGTGAGTACCGTTAGCGACATGGCTGACCTGCCGTTCGGGTTTTCCAGCGGAGACGAACCCGACGAACCCGACAAACCCGGGAAGAAAGATCCCCGGCCCGGACCGGGTCCGTCCGACCCGTTCGACGCGTTCGGCATGGGCGGTGAGTTCAGCATGGGCGACCTCGGGCAGATCTTCACCCAACTGGGCCAGATGTTCAGCGGCGCGGGCCCGGCGACGGCCGACGGCACCACCTCCGGGCCGATCAACTACGACCTGGCGCGGCGCGTCGCGACCGGCTCGATCGGGTTCGTCGCCCCGATTCCCGCCGCGACCCAGTCGGCGATTGCCGATGCGGTGCATCTGGCCGAGACCTGGCTCGACGGGGCCACCGCGCTTCCCGCGGGCACCACGAAGGCGACGGGGTGGAGCCCCGGCGACTGGGTCGACGGCACCCTGGACACCTGGAAGCGCTTGTGTGATCCGATGGCGCAACAGATTTCGACGGTGTGGGCGTCGTCGCTACCGGAGGAGGCCATGGGCATGGCCGGGCCGCTGACGGCGATGATGTCGCAGATGGGCGGCATGGCCTTCGGCTCCCAGCTGGGCCAGGCACTCGCCCGCCTGTCCCGCGAGGTACTCACCTCCACCGACATCGGACTTCCGCTGGGCCCCAAGGGAATCGCGGCGATACTGCCTGACGCGGTCGAATCGTTCTCCGCCGGACTGGAGCAGCCCCGCGCCGAGGTTCTCACCTTCCTGGCCGCCCGCGAGGCCGCCCATCACCGCCTGTTCAGTCACGTGCCCTGGCTGTCGAGCCAGCTCCTGGGCGCTGTCGAGGCTTACGCCGCGGGTATGAAGATCGACCTGAGCGGGATCGAGGAGCTTGCCCGGGACTTCAACCCGGCGTCGTTGTCCGATCCCGCTGCCATCGAAAACCTCTTGGGGCAAGGCATTTTCGAGCCGCAGTCGACCCCGGCGCAGACTCAGGCCGTGGAGCGGCTGGAGGCTCTGCTGGCGTTGATCGAGGGCTGGGTGCAGGTGGTGGTGACCGCGGCCCTGGGCGACCGCATCCCCGGCGCTGCCGCGCTCGGCGAAACCCTGCGCCGGCGCCGGGCCAGCGGCGGGCCGGCCGAGCAGACCTTCGCGACGCTGGTGGGCTTGGAGCTGCGGCCCCGCAAGATGCGCGAGGCCGCGGCGCTGTGGGAGCGCCTGACGCAGGCCGTCGGCGTCGACGCCCGCGACGCCGTCTGGCAACACCCCGACCTGCTGCCGTCCGCGCACGACCTCGACGATCCGGCCGGCTTCATCGACCGCGCCGTCGGCGGCGACACCAGCGGGATCGACGAGGCGATCGCGAAACTCGAGCAAGAGGGCGGCACGGGCGGCACGGTCTGACACCCGCCCCCGCGGTCACCCTGGCGTGACGCTCGGCGCATACAGAGCGCCTGTGGATAACTGAGCGGACCGGTCGCTCGCGACGTGGCACAGTGTCGGGTCATGGCACAGGCAGTGCTTTCCCGGTATGCATTGGACCCGGCGATGCCGGTGCTGCTGCGACCCGACGGAGTCGTCCAAATCGGCTGGGATCCACGTCGCGCGGTCCTGGTCCGCCCACCGGGCGGCCTGGCGGCGCCCGCGCTGGCCGGCCTGCTGCGATCCCTGCGCTCACCGACACCGATCTCGCAGCTGCCACAACAGGCCGCCGACCACGGGCTGCGTGACCCCGACGGGCTGGCCGACCTCGTCGAGCAACTCGTCGGCGCGGGCGTCATGACCCAGTGCGCCCACCCACCCGGCCGGTCGGCGTCGATCCGGGTGCATGGCCGTGGGCCGTTGTCGGACCTGCTCGTGGAGACGCTGCGCTGCTCGCCGGCCCGGGTGACACACAGCAGCCAACCGCATGCCGCTGTGTCACCAGGCTCCGCCGACCTGGTGGTGCTGAGCGACTACCTCGTCTCCGACCCGCGCATGGTGCGCGATCTGCACACCCGCGGTGTCGCCCACCTCCCGGTGCGGGTGCGCGACGGCACCGGGCTGGTGGGGCCACTGGTGATCCCACGCGTCACCAGTTGCCTGACG
>CAZZHX010000226.1:0-4804 GCA_964653535.1 uncultured Mycobacterium sp.
CTACCGTGGCTAATCTCTTTGCAGTAGCCAGCTTTTCGGCGTTGGCTCTCGCCGTGCTGCACGTGGTTACGTTCGCCGTCGGGAAACGGATCGGCCGCTACAACGTCGTCGACGTGACGTGGGGTCTGGGCTTTGTAGCCGTCGCGCTCGTGGCGGCGACGCTCGGGCACGGCGCCCCGTCCCGGCGTTGGCTGCTACTGGCGCTGGTGACCGTGTGGGGCCTGCGGTTGAGTTGGTACATCCAGCGCAAGACCGTCGGGCGCGGCGAGGATCCCCGCTACGCCGCGCTGCTGCGCGGCGGTGCGTCGCCGGCGCAGGTGCTGAAAAAAGTCTCGATCCCGCAGGGCATCATCGGCTGGTTCGTCTCGTTCCCGCTGCAGTTGTCGGCTGTCACCGGCCCGACACCCGGCCGGCTGGTCGGCGTCGCGATCCTGGGCGCCGCCATGTGGCTGATCGGCCTCGGCTTCGAAGCGGTCGGCGACTGGCAGCTGAGCTCCTTCAAATCGGATCCCGCGAACCGCGGCCGGCTGATGGATCGCGGTCTGTGGGCCTGGACCCGCCACCCCAACTACTTCGGCGACGCCACCCTCTGGTGGGGGCTGTGGCTGATCACGATCACCGGCTGGCCGGCGTTGACCACCGTCGGCTCGCCGCTGCTGATGACCTATTTCCTGGTCGTCCGGAGCGGCGCGCGGCTCACCGAGAAGATCATGGCCGGCCGTCCCGGCTTCGAGGAGTACAAGGCGCGGACGGCATTCTTCGTCCCCCGGCCACCACGACCCGGAAAGCGACCGGGAAAGCGCACTAGAACTTACTGAATCCCCGCACGTACGCGGCCTGCCCAAGGTGCTGTGCGCAGTCGTCGATGACACTCACCAACCGCACGCCTGCCGTCACCGGCGGTTTCCAGTTGGTGTCGACGATGCGGGACATCTCCTCGGCGGTGACGCCGGCGAGGTATTCCAGGGTGAGCTTGTGCACCGCGTGGTAGTAGCCGGACAGCAGTTCGGCGGATCCGCGAACCTTCGCGACCTCCTCGGGGCGGTGCCCGTAGCCGGTGTCGTCGGGCGATAGGTCCAGGCCGAACCGGTCCACCCACCCATCGCGGGTCCAGACCTGCTCGACACCAGCAACCTGCGCCACCTGGAGGTCCTGCACTCGCGCGCTGTGCCAGAGCAACCACCCGACGCTGTTGGTGGTCGGGGTGGGGCGGTAGCCGGACAACTCGTTGGTCAGCCCAACGGTGAGGTCGTCGACATGTTCGATCAACCGGGTGAACGCGTCCCGGAGCAGCTCCCGGACGGCGTCATCGGTGCTGACCATGCCGCAGACACTACGGGAGGGGCGAGACTGGCACGAGGCCGCGCCCGGGTCGTAGATTGATGGGATGACCTTCGACCTCATCATCCGCAACGGCACCATCGTCGACGGGCTGGGCGGTGAGGCCTACGTCGGTGACGTCGCAGTGAAAGACGGGGCCATCGCGGCCGTGGGATCGGTGAACGGTGCGGCCGCCACCCAGGAGATCGATGCCACCGGGCTGCTGGTCACTCCCGGTTTCGTCGACCTGCACACCCACTATGACGGTCAATCCATCTGGTCGGACCGCCTGACGCCGTCGTCGGCGAACGGGGTGACCACCGTGGTGATGGGCAACTGCGGAGTCGGCTTCGCGCCGTGCCGCCAGGAAGACCACGACGTCCTCGTCGACGTGATGGCCGGGGTCGAGGACATTCCGGGCGTCGTCATGACCGACGGCCTGCCCTGGAACTGGGAAACCTTCCCCGAATACCTGGACGCCCTAGAGTCGCGACAGCGTGACATCGACGTCGCCGCCTACCTGCCGCATTCACCGCTGCGGGTGTACGTGATGGGCCGGCGCGGCGCGGACCGCGAGCCGGCCACCGCCGACGACCTCGCGCGGATGCGGGCGCTGGCCGCGGAGGCGATCGAGGCCGGCGCGCTGGGCTTCGCGTCGTCGCGGTTTGTGATCCACAAGACCGAAAGCGGTTCTCCCATACCAAGCTACGACGCCGCCCGCGAGGAGATCGAGGAGATAGCGAAGGGCGTCGTGGACGGGGGCGGCGGCCTGCTGCAGTTCGTGCCCGACCTGCCGGCCGGCGGTTATCAGCCCGTGCTGCAGACGGTGTTCGACGTCGCCGAGGACGTGGGTCTGCCGGTCACCTTCACCCTGATCGTCGCCAACTCCGGCGATCCGTCCTGGCAGGACGCCATCGCCATGATCGAGAAGGCCAATAAGAAGGCAGGCGACGGGGTGCGCTTCACCGCACAGCTGCTGCCGCGTCCGATCGGGCTGATCATCGGGCTCGACCTCACCGCCAACCCGTTCGTTCTGTACCCGAGCTACCGCGAGATCGCGCACCTGCCGCTGGCCGAGCGCGTCGCTGAGATGCGCAAGCCCGAGGTCCGCGCCCGCATCCTGGCCGACAAACCCGGCACGGGGCATCCGCTGCTCTACATTGCCCAGGCCTGGGACTGGATCTTCCCACTGGGCGACGAGCCCGACTACGAGCCGGACCCGTCGACGTCCATCTCGGCCCAGGCGCGGGCCCGCGGGGTAAGCCCCATGGAGGAGGCCTACGACCGGCTGCTCGACGACGACGGCCACGCCATGCTGCTGGTGGCGACCAGCAACCTCCCCAACAACTCCCTGGATACCGTCGGCGAGCTGCTGCACCGCGACGACGTGGTACTCGGTCTCGGCGACGGCGGCGCGCACTACGGCATGATCTGCGACGCCAGCTACTCGACATATTTCCTGGCGCACTGGACCCGCGACCGCACCTCCGGGCGGTTCACCGTGCCCGAGGCGGTCCGGGAGCTGACCTCCGTCCCGGCCCGCATCGCGGGACTGGGTGACCGCGGCCGGATCGCCGTGGGGTACAAGGCCGACCTCAACGTCATCGACCACGGCGCCCTGCGCGTGCACAAACCGGTCATCCGCAACGACCTGCCGGCCGGCGGGCGCCGCCTGGACCAGACCGCCGACGGCTACGTCGCCACCATCGTTTCCGGGAAAATAATCGCGCGAAATGGAGTTCCGACCGCGGCACGACCTGGGAAATTGGTTCGCGGACGCAAATCCGGCCCCCTACCTGTGCGATAACGCCACGAAGTGGGCACGTGCCCAGTTAAGTTAAATCGGTGACGAGCCCGCATTTTGCGTGGTTGCCGCCTGAAATCAACTCGGCGCTGATCCACGCCGGTCCTGGTGCTGCGCCACTGCTTGCTGCGGCAGAGGCGTGGGACGGCCTGGCCCAGAATCTGGCGTCGTCGGCATCGTCGTTCTTTTCGGTGACCTCGGATCTGGTGAGCGGCTCGTGGCAGGGTGCGTCGGCGACGGCGATGATGTCGGTCGCCTCGCAGTACGTCGGCTGGCTCAGCGCAGCCGCCACGCAGGCCGAGGCGGCGTCCGCCCAAGCCTCGGCTATCGCGACAGCATTCGAGTCGGCACTGGTGGCCACGGTGCAGCCCGCGATGGTCGGAGCCAACCGCGCACTGGTGCGGGTGTTGGCGTCCACCAACTGGTTCGGGCTCAACGCCGGGGCGATCATGGACACCGAGTCCGCCTACGAGCAGATGTGGGCGGCCGACGTCGGAGCGATGTTCGGGTATCACGCCGACGCGGCCACCGCCCTCGCGCAATTGCCGCCCTGGCATCAGGTCATGCAGCAGCTCGGCCTGCCGTTCGGCGCCGGCGCGCCCGCCTCCTCGGGAACCACACCCATCACCGCGGGGACCGCGCCCGCAACCGCGGGGACCGCGCCTGCCACCGCGGGAACCACCTCCGCCACCGCGGGGACCACCTCCGGCAGCTCGAGCGCCGGGTCGGCCAACGCCGGAAGCCAGACCGCCGGTTCCGGAAGCTCCAGTAGCGGAAATGGCGGCTGGGGCAGTGGCGGCTGGGGCAACGCGGGCAACAACCTGTTCGGCCTTGGCGGATTGAACTCCGGCACCGGCAACATCGGCTTGTTCAACTCCGGCAACAACAACGTCGGCTTCTTCAACACCGGCAACAACAACATCGGTATCGGCAACACGGGCAACCTCAATACTGGCCTCGCCAACACCGGAACGGCCAACGTCGGCCTTTTCGGCGGCACCGGCACCGGTGTCTTCCAGTCGAACGGCCTGGCGGTCGGGGCCGGTGCCGACCCGTTGGGCTCCGCGCACTACCTCACGGGCGGCCTGGGCGCGGCCAGCCTCGGCACAGGCCTGCTGAACACAGCCGCCGCCTCGACCGGCGGCCTCTTCCCGGGTGTCGCCGGCACCTCCCTGTTCAACCCCGTATCGGCCAGTGCTGCAGCCTTCTCCGCCCCGACCCACCTGGGCGCCGTCCAGGCGAGCGCCGCCAGCGCGGCGAGCGGGCCCACCCCGATCCCACCGGCCCTGCGGACCACCACAGCCGCTCCCGCGGCGTTCTTCGCCCCAGCCGGCAGCGGCGACGCCGGTGCGCGGACGCCGATCCCTGCCCGCGGACCGGCCATATCCGGCTCAGGCTTCTTCAAAGACCAGAGCGCCGAGGCGAACCCGTTCAGCGGGGAGCCGGGGCAGGCGGACTGATCCGGACGCCCACACTCAGCGACGAAAAAGCCCGGCCTGCGAAAACGCAGGCCGGGCTTTTTCGTACTGCAGACTTAGAAGTCCATGCCGCCCATGCCGCCGGTCGGGTCGCCCGCCGGAGCGGACGCCTTTTCCGGCTTGTCGGCGACGACGGCCTCGGTCGTGAGGAACAGCGCCGCGATGGACGCCGCGTTCTGCAGCGCCGAGCGGGTGACCTTGA
>CAZZHX010000227.1:0-4767 GCA_964653535.1 uncultured Mycobacterium sp.
CCTCGAAGGCGGCGATCGACGCGGTGTTGATGATGACGCCCCGCTCTCCCGTCTCGGGGTCCTCGGGCTCGTTGTTGGCCATGTGTGCGGCCGCCAAGCGGCTGATGTTGAAGGTCGCGATGAGGTTGAGATCGACGGTCGCCCGGAAGGATTCGAGGTCGTGCGGACCCGTCTTGGTCAGGGTGCGCTTGGCGATGCCGCCGCCGGCGGTGGTCACGACGACGTGCAGGCCGCCCAGTTTGTCGACCGCCGCCTGCAGGGTCTGCTCGGTGCCCGTGAAGTCGGTGACGTCAACCGGATAGAACGCGCCGCCGAAGCCCTGCGCCACGTTCTTGCCCTCGGAGTTCTCCCGGTCGAGCACCGCGACGTCCGCGCCGCGTTCGGCCAGCAGTTCGGCGGTGGCGCGGCCCATCCCCGACGCCCCGCCGATGACGATAACCTTCTTCCCGTTGATCTCCATCCGGAACCTCTCCTTTTCGGCTTGTCAGAATCCGTGCGATCTGTAACGTTACGTCTGCACACGTCGGAGGGAGTCACCGGTGGGGGACCTCACCGACGTCACCGACGTCCACTACGTCAGCACCGACGACACTCTGCCGCCGGTCGCGATCGTCGATCGCTCCCCGATCACCACCCGGCACAGGGTCGTCTTCGGGATCATCGCCGTGATCGGGGCCGCCGCGTGGGCGATCATCGCCTTCGCCCGCGGCGAGACGGTCAACGCGGTGTGGCTGGTGGTCGCGGCGATCTGCACCTACGTCATCGGGTTTCGGTTCTACGCGCGGCTGATCGAGTCGAAGATCGTGCGCCCGCGCGACGACCACGCCACCCCGGCCGAGGTCCTCGACGACGGCACCGAATACCTGCCGACGGACCGCCGCGTGGTGTTCGGGCACCACTTCGCCGCGATCGCCGGGGCAGGGCCCCTCGTCGGCCCGGTGCTGGCCGTCCAGATGGGCTATCTGCCGTGCACCATCTGGATCGTGGTCGGCGCGGTGCTCGCCGGCGGGGTGCAGGACTACCTGGTGCTGTGGTTGTCCACCCGCCGCCGCGGCCGCTCCCTGGGTCAGATGGCCCGCGACGAACTCGGCCCCGTCGGCGGGGCGGCCGCCCTCGTCGGGGCGCTCGTGATCATGGTGATCCTCATCGCGGTGCTGGCCCTGGTTGTCGTGCGGGCGTTGGCGCAGAGCCCGTGGGGGATCTTCTCGATCGCCATGACCATCCCCATCGCCGTCTTCATGGGCGTCTACCTGCGGTTTCTGCGGCCCGGGCGGGTCGGGGAGGTCTCGGTCATCGGGGTCGTACTGCTGCTGCTCGCCGTCGCCTCGGGCAACTGGGTCAGCCAAACACGCTGGGGCGCAGAGTGGTTCACCCTGTCGCCGGTGACCACATGCTGGTTCATCATCGGCTACGGCTTCGCGGCGTCGGTGTTGCCCGTGTGGTTGCTGCTGGCGCCGCGCGACTACCTGTCGACGTTCATGAAGGTCGGCGCCGTCGCCCTGTTGGCGCTCGGCATCTGCCTGGCCCAGCCGGTCCTCGCGGCGCCCGCGGTCTCCCGGTTCGCCGCCGCCGGGGACGGACCGGTCTTTTCCGGCTCGTTGTTCCCGTTCCTGTTCGTCACCATCGCCTGCGGGGCACTGTCCGGCTTCCACGCGCTGATCGCGTCCGGGACGACGCCCAAGATGCTGGAGAAGGAAAGCCAGATGCGGCTGATCGGTTACGGCGGCATGCTGACCGAGTCCTTCGTGGCGGTCGTGGCGCTGGCCGCCGCCTCGGTCTTGGACCAGCACCTTTACTTTGCGCTCAACGCCCCCGCCGCGCAGACCGGCGGCACCGCGGCCTCCGCGGCGCACTACGTGAACGGCCTCGGTCTGTCCGGGCCAGCCGCGACGGCCGACCACATCAACCAAGCCGCCCTCGGCATCGGGGAGAAGTCGATCGTCTCGCGCACCGGCGGCGCGCCGACGCTCGCGATCGGCATGGCCGAGGTGCTGCAGCGGGCGTTCGGCGGCCCCGGCCTGAGGGCGTTCTGGTACCACTTCGCCGTCATGTTCGAGGCGTTGTTCATTCTCACCGCGGTCGACGCCGGGACCCGCGTCGCCCGCTTCATGCTCGCCGACGCGCTGGGCAACCTGGGCCGGCCCCTGGAACGGCTGCGCGATCCCGATTCCCGCGTCGGGGTGTGGATCTGCGGTCTGGCTGTGGTCGCCGCGTGGGGAAGCATCCTGCTGATGGGCGTGACCGACCCGCTGGGCGGGATCAACAGACTGTTCCCGTTGTTCGGCATCGCCAACCAGTTACTGGCGGCCATCGCCCTGACGATCATCACCGTGGTGGTCGTCAAGAAGGGTCTGCTGGCGTGGGCGTGGATCCCCGGCGTGCCGCTGCTGTGGGACCTGACGGTGACGCTGACAGCGTCGTGGCAGAAGATCTTCTCCGGCGATCCGGCCGTCGGTTACTGGACCCAGCACGCCCAGTACGTGGCGGCCGAACGCGCGGGCAAGACGTCATTCGGGTTGGCCAAGAACGCTCACCAGGTGCACGAGGTCATCAGGAACACCGCCGTGCAGGGCACCCTGTCAGTCCTCTTCGCGATGGTCGTCGTCATCGTGGTGGTGTCCGGAATCACCGCGTGCTACCAGGCGATTCGCGGCCACGGCCGTCCGCTGACCGAAGACGCTCCGGTGCCGTCGAGACGCTTCGCACCGTCCGGTCTTGTCCCCACGGCAGCGGAGCGAGCCTTGCAACGGCGGTGGGACGACACGGCGGGAGGCGGCCATGGAGCTGTATGACGTCATGCGGACGGCGTTCGCCGCGCGCGAGTTCACGGGCGACCCGCTGTCCGACGAGGTGCTGTCGCGCATCTTGGACAACGCCCGGTTCGCCCCCAGCGGCGGCAACCGGCAAGGTGCCCACATCACGGTGATCCGTGACGCCGGTGTCCGCCGCAGGCTCGCCGAACTCGGCGCACCCGCCGCCCGTCGCTACTTCGCCCAACTGTTAGCGGGCGAAAACCCCTGGAATTCCGTTCATCCCAGCGGTCTGTCGCGCGATGCCATCGACAGCACCGACATTCCCGACACGTTCGTCGCCCCGATCGCCACCGCTCCGGTCGTGCTCGTCGTCTCGGTTGACCTCGGCGCGGTGGCCGCGCTCGATCAGGACCTCGACCGCGTCGGGCTCGCCGGGGGGGCGTCGGTTTATCCGCTGGTCTGGAACATTTTGTTGGCCGCCCGCAACGAGGGCTTCGGCGGCACCATCACCACCATGGCAATCGCCGCCGAGGACCAGGTCCGCGATCTGGTGGGAATTCCGTCGGTCCACGCGGTCACAGCGGTCGTGCCGCTGGGCAAACCGGTGCGGCAGCTAACCAGGCTGCGCCGCCGCCCGGTCTCCGAGTTCGTCACCCGCGATCGTTTCGACGGTCCGGCATTCGGCTGCTGACGGCCCGGGTCGTCATTCGATGGCATCGGAATAGACGTCCAGGAGCCTGAACCTGGTCGCATCGAGATACTCGCCGAGTACCGCGATCACGCGCTTCTGCAACGCGTAGCCGAGTTCGTGATCGTCCTCGCACTTCGCTCGCAGACACTTGCCGTCGAAGACGATGGCCCGCGTCGTCTCGGCCGCGCGCGCGTCGAACCGCTCGTTGTAGGGGGGCACCAACCACGACCACCCGAGGATCTCCCCGTCGCCGAGCGTCTGGACCGTCAGGCCGCCACGGCCGGGAGTATGGGTCTCGAGCGCGATCCTGCCGTCGCGGATGAGGTAGAAATGGTCAGCCGGCACGCCTTCGCGAAAGATCAACTCACCTGCGCTGAAACGCACGTTGGACGCACATCCGACCGCCAAGCGCAAATGACGCGGGTCCATCCCGGAAAAGAACGGGTGCCCGGCCAGAACGCCCTCAAGCGTTCTCAGCGCCCGCGCCCGTCGCCGGGGCCTGCTCGCTGCGTGAAACCGACCATAACTGACTATAGAGGCATATCCACTGCCATCAAGGAGGCGCTATTGACGTACGCACTGCTACTGGGGGCGATCTTCGCCGAGGTGTTGTCGACCAGCCTGCTCAAAAGCACGCAGAGTTTCACCCGGCTGTGGCCGTCGGTGATCTCCCTGGCCGGTTACGGCACCTCCTTCGTCCTGCTGGCCGCTGCGATCGCGCGGGGTCTGCAGACCGACGTCGCCTACGCACTGTGGTCGGCGATCGGGACAGTCGCCATCGTGGTGATCGCCGTCGTGTTTCTGGGCTCGCCGATATCGGTGGCCAAAGTTGCCGGGATCGCGCTGATCATCGCCGGCGTCGTCACCCTTAACCTTTTCGGAGCGAGCTGACATGAACAGCATCAGCCTGTGCATGATCGTCAAGAACGAGGAAACGACGCTGCAACGGTGTTTGGAATCCGTTGCCGGCATTCCCGACGAAATCGTCATCGTCGATACAGGATCCGACGATTCGACGAAGGCCATCGCCGGTGAGTTCACTTCGCGAGTTGTCGATTTCGACTGGGTTGACGACTTTTCTGCCGCCCGCAACTACGCGTTCGCCCAGGCGACCACGGAGTGGATCATGTGGTTGGACGCCGACGACATCCTGCTCCCCGACGATCGCACCAAACTGCTGCGACTCAAGGATACGTTGAGTGCTGACATCGATGCGGTATCCACGCTGTACCACACGGCTTTTGACGAATCAGGCAACGTCCTGCAAACGTCTCGCCTGCTGCGGTTGGTGCGACGATCGAAGAACTTCACATGGTCCGGGGT
>CAZZHX010000228.1:0-4697 GCA_964653535.1 uncultured Mycobacterium sp.
GTAAAACCGTCTTCGTCTTCCCCGGCCAAGGCTCGCAATGGCTCGGCATGGGCATCGAATTGCTCGACACCGCAGCGGTATTCGCTGAGCAGATTCAGGCCTGCGAAGAAGCCTTCGCGGAATTCGTCGACTGGTCACTGACCGACGTCCTGCGTGGCGCGCCCGGTGCCCCCGGACTGGATCGCGTCGACGTGGTGCAGCCGGCGTTGTTCGCCGTGATGGTGTCGCTGGCCGAGCTGTGGAAGTCCGTCGGGGTACGCCCGGACGCGGTGATCGGACATTCGCAAGGCGAGATCGCCGCCGCGTACGTCGCCGGTGCGCTGTCGTTGCGCGATGCGGCGAAGGTGGTGACGCTGCGCAGCACATTGCTGACGGCACTGGCCGGGCCGGGCGGCATGGTGTCCATCGCCTGCGGCGCTGAGCGCGCCCGGGAACTGCTGGCGCCGTTCGGCAATCGACTCGGCATCGCCGTCGTCAACGGACCGTCGGCGGTCGTGATCTCCGGAGATGTGCCCGTCCTGGAAGAACTCATCGAGGTGTGCGCCGGTGCGGATCTGCGCACCCGCCGCATCGACGTGGACTATGCCTCACATTCGCCGGAGGTGGAGTCGATTCGCGATGAGCTCATCCGGGTTCTGGCCGAGATCGACCCACGCTCCTCGCGCACTGCCTTCTTCTCCACGCTGACCGGAAACCGCATGGACACAGCTGGTTTGGACGGCGAGTACTGGTATCGCAACATCCGGCAGACCGTCCAGTTCGAGCAGGCGGTGCGCAGCGCCTGCGAACACGGATACCGCACCTTCATCGAATCCAGTCCACATCCCGCGCTGATCGCCGCGATCGAGGACACCGCCGCCGACTGCGTCGGGGGCTCCCGCGGGGGAGACGTCGCGCCGATCGTCGTTGCGACCCTCGGCCGCGACGACGGATCCCTCGAACGTTTCATGACGGCCGCCGCCACCGCGTTCGTTTCCGGTGTGAACGTGCAGTGGCGCGGCCTCATCGGGGGCGGGCGATTCGTCGACTTGCCGACGTACACCTTTGACCGGCGGCGGTTTTGGCTTTCCGGCGAGGGCCTGGGAACCAACGCGGTCGGCCTCGGCCTCGCGCCCGGCGAGCACCCGCTGCTGGGTGCGGTGGTGGAGCTACCGGCCTCCGGCGGGACGTTGCTGACCGGCCGGTTGTCGCCCACCACCCAGCGCTGGCTGGCCGACCACGCGGTGTCCGGCACGGTGGTGTTCCCGGGCTCGGGATTCGTGGAGCTGGCGATCCGCGCGGGCGACGAGGTCGGGTGCCGGACCATCGACGAATTGACGCTGCAGGCGCCGTTGCTGTTGCCGGCCGCCGGGGGATCGGTTGCGGTGCAGGTTGTCGTCGGTCCGGGGCTGGTGACCGGCGACGACACCGGTGACGGCACCGGTCAGGACGTCGGTCGACGCTCCCTGTCGATTTTCTCCCACGCCGGTTCCGACGCCGGCTGGGTGTGCCATGCCGAGGGTGTGCTGCGACCCGGTTCGGTCGATCCGGCAGCCGATTTGTCGGTGTGGCCGCCGACCGGTGCGGTCGCGGTGGACGCCGCCGGCGGCTACGAGCGGTTGGCGGCCAGCGGGTACGGCTACGGCGCGGCGTTTCGGGGTGTGACCGCGATGTGGATCCGCGGCGAGGAGGTCTTCGCCGACGTCACGCTGCCCGAGGCCGCCGGCGGCGTCACCGGTTTCGGTGTGCATCCGGCGTTGCTGGATGCGGCGTTGCACGCGGCGGTGATGGTGCATTCCGACCCAGCCGACGTGGTACTCCCGTTTGCCTGGCAGGGGGTGTCGTTACACGCCGCGGGCGCGTCGGCGGTACGGGTGCGAATCGCTCCGACGGGTTCGCCCGGATCGTCGTCGTTGTCAGTCGAATTGGCCGACGGAGTAGGGCTGCCGGTGCTGTCGGTGGTGTCGATCGCCGCGCGCCCCGTGACTGAACAGCAATTGCGCGCGGCGGTGTTGGGCGCGGGTCCGGACCGCCTCTTCGAGTTGACCTGGTCGCCTGCGGCGGCTGTCGCCGGCGTTGACCTCCCGGCGTATAGCGTCTTCGAATCCATTGCGGGAGAAAATGACCCGGTCACGGCGGTGTACGGGCGAACGCATCAGGCGCTGACCGCCGTGCAGGCTTGGGTGACCGACTTCGACTCCGGGGTGCTGGTGGTGGCGACCCGCGGGGCGATGGCTGTGGCGGGTGCGGACGTCACCGACTTGGCCGGCGCGGCCGTGTGGGGGTTGGTCCGCTGCGCGCAGACCGAGCACCCCGGCCGCATCGTGCTCGCCGACTGCGATGAACCGCTGGATGATTCGACCATCGCCGCCGTGCTCGCGGCCGGTGAGCCCCAGGTCCTGGTGCGCGGCGGCTCGCTGTGTGTGCCGCGGGTGCGCGCCAGCCGCGCCCTGGGCGGTATCTTGACGCCTCCGAGCGACGTTCCCTGGCGGCTGGGCATCAGCAGCGCGGGCACCTTCGAAAACCTGCGGCTGGAACCGGTGCCCAACGCCGGTGCGCCGTTGGAGCCCGGCCAGGTTCGGGTGGCGATGCGCGCGATCTCGGCGAACTTCCGCGACATCATGGTCATTCTGGGCTTGTTCACCCACGATGGGCTGATCGGTGGCGAGGGCGCCGGTGTGGTGGTTGAGGTTGGGCCCGGCGTCACCGAATTCGCCGAGGGTGATTCGGTGTTCGGGTTTTTCCCGGACGGCAGCGGAACGCTGGTCGCCGGTGACGTGCGGCTCCTTCAGCCGATGCCCACCGACTGGTCCTACGCCCAAGCCGCCGCCACCTCGGCGGTGTTCACCACCGCGTATTACGCGTTCATCCACCTGGCCGACGCCCAACCGGGACAACGGGTGCTGATCCATGCCGGCACCGGCGGGGTGGGTATGGCTGCGGTGCAGATGGCTCGGCACCTGGGCCTGGAGGTGTTCGCGACCGCGAGCCGCGGTAAGTGGGACACGCTGCGGACTATGGGCTTTGACGACGACCACATCTCGGACTCGCGCAGTCTGGAATTCGAGGAGAAGTTCCGCGCGGTGACCGGTGGCCGCGGCTTCGACGTGGTGCTGGACTCCCTGGCTGGGGAGTTCGTCAACGCGTCGCTGCGGCTGGTCGCCCCCGGCGGCATCTTCCTGGAGATGGGCAAGACCGACATCCGTGATCCCGGCGCCATCGCCGCGGAGTACCCCGGCGTCCGCTACCGCGCCTTCGACCTGTTCGAACTCGGACGTCCGCGCATGCACCAGGACATGCTCGCGCTCGCCGGACTGTTCAGTGCCGGGGCGCTGCGGCCGTTGCCGGTGACGACGTTCGACATCCGTTGCGCGCCGGCCGCGCTGCGGCACCTGGGTCAGGCCCGTCACGTCGGCAAGGTCGTGATGATGATGCCCGACGCGTGGGCGACGGGCACGGTCCTGATCACCGGTGGCACGGGCATGGCGGGTTCGACGCTGGCGCGCCACGCGGTGACCCGCCACGGCGTGCGCAACCTGGTGCTTCTCAGCCGACGTGGCCCGGACGCGCCCGGCGCCGCGGAACTGGTGGCCGAACTCGGGGCCGCCGGCGCACAGGTGCACGTGGTGGCGTGCGACGCGGCCGACCGGGATGCATTGGCCACGGTGATCGCCGACATCCCCGCGCACCTTCCGCTGTCGGCCGTCATCCACGCCGCCGGGGTGCTCGACGACGCGGTGGTGACGTCGCTGACGCCACCGCGCCTCGACCGGGTGCTGCGGGCGAAGGTGGACGCCGCGTGGAACCTGCACGAGTTGACCCGTGACCTGGACCTGTCTGCGTTCGTGATGTTTTCGTCGATGGCCGGACTGGTGGGCTCGTCCGGGCAGGGCAACTACGCGGCGGCGAACACCTTCCTGGACGGGTTGGCCCAGCGTCGCCGGGCGCTGGGGTTGCCCGCGATCTCGCTGGGCTGGGGCCTGTGGGAACAGGCCAGCGCCATGACCAGCGGACTGGACGACGCCGGCCGGGCGCGGCTGGGCCGCGACGGGGTACTCGCCCTGTCCTCGGACGAGGCGATGGAGTTGTTCGACGCCGCGCTGATCATCGCCGAGCCACTGCTGGCGCCCGCCCGCATCGACCTCGGCGCGCTGCGGAACCACGCCGCCGCGGTGCCACCGATGTTCGCCGATCTCCTGGCCGCCACCGCCCGGCGCCAGGTCGACGACTCGCTGGCCGCTGCCAAGTCGAAATCGGCTCTGGCGCAGCGCCTGCACGGGTTGTCCGAATCCGGACAGCAGGCCGTCCTGCTGGATCTGGTGCGTTCCAATATCGCCACCGTGCTGGGCACCATCAGCCCCGAAGCCGTCGCCCCCGACAAGGCATTTCGGGAGCTGGGCTTTGACTCTCTCACCGCGATCGAGATGCGCAACCGGCTCAAAACAGCCACCGGGTTGGCGCTGTCACCCACGCTCATCTTCGACTACCCGACGCCCGCCGGGCTGGCCGCGTACATGTGCGCCGAACTCGCCGGAGTGCCACAGGACATCACGCACACCCCCGCGGTGCGCGTCGCGGGCGACGACCCGATCGCGATCGTCGGCATGTCGTGCCGCTATCCCGGCGGGGTGAATTCCCCCGACGATCTGTGGCAGATGGTTGCCGAGGGCCGCGACGTGATGTCGGACTTCCCAGGCGACCGCGGCTGGGACCTGGCC
>CAZZHX010000229.1:0-4696 GCA_964653535.1 uncultured Mycobacterium sp.
GGACCCGGCGCTGGACCGGCAGGTCATGACGATGCTGCGCCAACTGGCCGACGCGGGCCGCGTGGTGCTCGTGGTCACCCACTCGCTGACCTACCTGGACGTCTGCGACCAGGTGCTGCTGCTGGCCCCCGGCGGGAAGACCGCGTTCTGCGGGCCGCCGAACCAGATCGGCCCTACCATGGGGACAACGAACTGGGCCGACATCTTCAGCACGGTCGCGGGCGACCCCGACGGCGTCCAGGCGCGATACCTAGCGCGCACGGGTCCGCCCCCGCCGCCGCCGCCGGCGCAGGAACCCGCCGACTTCGGCGCCCCGTCGCACACCAGCCTGCTCCGGCAGTTCTGGACGATCGCCCGGCGACAGATCCGGTTGATCGTCTCCGATCGCGGCTACTTCCTGTTCCTAGCTGCGTTGCCGTTCATCATGGGATCGTTGTCGATGTCGGTGCCGGGCGGCGTGGGCTTCGGCACGCCGAGTGTGACGGGCCGGGCGCCCACCGAGCCGGGACAGATCCTGGTGTTGCTCAACGTCGGCGCCGTGTTCATGGGCACCGCGCTGACCATTCGCGACCTCATCGGTGAGCGGGCGATCTTCCTGCGCGAACAAGCGGTGGGCCTGTCGACCAGCGCCTACCTGCTGGCGAAAGTCTGCGTCTACACCGTGTTCGCGGTCATCCAATCGGCGATCGTGACCGTCATCGCGGTGATCGGCAAGGGCGGCCCGACGCGGGGTGCTGTGGCGCTGGGCTCGCCGAGTCTGGAGCTGTTTGCCGACATCGCGATGACCTGCGTCGCCTCGGCGATGCTGGGCCTGGCGTTGTCGGCCGTCGCCAAGTCCAACGAGCAGATCATGCCTCTGCTGGTGGTGGCGGTGATGTCGCAGCTGGTGTTCTCCGGCGGCATGATTCCCGTCACCGCGCGGATCGGGCTCGACCAGATGTCATGGGCGACGCCGGCGCGGTGGGGTTTCGCGGCGTCGGCCTCCACGGTCGACCTGCTCACCGTGGAGAGCAAAGTCCCGTCGGTCCCGCAGGACGCGCACTGGCGTCACACCCCTGGCGCGTGGTGGTTCGACATGGGCATGCTTCTCGCCATCAGTGCGTTCTATCTGGGCTTCGTGCGGTGGAAGATCCGGCTGAAGGGCTGACCGTCACGCGGAGGCGGCCGGTGCCCGGTCCTCGGCGGCTGCCCGCATGCGGTCCGACAATTTCAGGAGACCGTGTTCGCCCACCCCGCCGGGAAGCATGTATGCCAATTGCCGCAACTCGACGGCGCAGTCGCGCAACTGCTGGCGGAGTTGCATCTCAGCCATCTGCATGAGGTTCTCCCTCCAAGCTGGTTCGTCCCGACAAGCGGGAACCGGAATGGGGTTATCGTCCCAGCCCGGCCGCCGGTGCGCTACGTCCGAAGCTCCTTTTCACCGGATCTTCACAGCGTTTTTACAGTGCGCGCGGGCCGTTGAACGCCGACGAGCCGTCGCGGAATGTCGCGGTGGCGCTACGCTGACGCAGCCTGTGGAAGGCGGCAAAGGGGCCGGTATGGATTTCGCACTCGACGCTGATCAGCGGGCATGGCTGACGGAGGTCCGCGGGTTCCTCCGCGATCATGTGACCCCGCAACTCAGGGCGGAGCTCGCCGAACACGATCTGGAATTCGCCGGCGGCGAGGTGACGCGGTTTCGGCGGAAGATCGGCGACAAAGGGTGGTTCGGGCTGAACTGGCCCAGCGAGTACGGCGGCCTCGGGCTCAGTGCGGTGCATCTACACCTGCTGATGACCGAGTTTGAGTACTGGGGTGTGCCCGGACCCGACCTCACGGTGACGTCAGTGGCCCCGATGATCATGCGCCACGGCACCGACCGAAACCGGACCGAATGGCTGCCGCTCATCGCCAAGGGCGAGATGATCTGTGCGGTCGGCTATTCCGAGCCCGACGCGGGAACAGACCTGGCCAGCCTGCGCACCAGCGCAGTCCTGGACGGCGACCAGTGGGTGATCAACGGCACCAAGATCTGGAACAGCGGGGCGCAGCGCGCCACCCACGAGTGGCTCTGTGTCCGCACCGATCCGACAAGCGCTCGGCATCGGGGCATTTCGGTCATCATCGTCCCCATCGACAGCCCCGGCGTCGACATCCGCCCGCTCTACGCGTGGTCGGGCTACCGCACCAACGAGGTGCACTTTCGCGACGTGCGCGTCCCCGTCACCAACCTGATCGGCGACGTCAACCAGGGCTGGACCTACATCACCGGCGCGTTGGACCTCGAGCGTGGCGCACTAACCAACGCAGGGGACCTCCGTCGCGCCATCGACGAGTTGCGCACTCTCGCCCGACAGCCCCGTCGAGACGGCACCGTGCCCGCAGACAGCCCCGCGCTGCGCCGCCGACTGGCTCACGCGGAAGCCGACGTGGCGGTCGCGACCCTGATGGGCTATGAGGCCGCCTCGATCCTGGACAGTGGCGTCATCCCGACCATTGAGGTTAGCGTCGAGAAGGTTTTCACCAGCGAACTGCGCCAGCGCATCGCCGATCTGGCGCTCGACGTCCTGGGCCCCGACGGCCTGCTCGCGCACCGCGGCCACCGGGCGCCGCTGGCCGGGGTGTTTGAACGGCTGTACCGTGCCGCCCCCCTGATGCGGTTCGGCGGCGGCACCAACGAGGTTCTGCGGGACATCATCGCCCAGCGCGGCCACGGAATGCCCTCGTATGGACGGTGACCCGTGCAAGTGATCCTCACCGGCGAGCAGCGCGCGTTCGCCTCGACGCTGCGTGCACTGCTCGCCGCCGAGAGTCCGGTGGGCCTGGTGCGCGCGCTCAACGGACCCGGCGCCGACCGGCGCATGCCCACCCTGTGGAAGGCGCTCGCCGACGCCGGTGTGTTCGGGCTCGCCACCGCCGAGGACTGCGGTGGGTCGGGCGGCTCGCTCGACGAACTGGGCGTGTTCGGTGTCGAGGCAGGTCGTGCACTGTGCCCGACGGCTGTGTACGGAACCGTGCATGCCGCCCTGGCGATCGACTGGCTCGGCGCCCGGGACGCGACGTCGGTGTGGCTGCCGGCGCTGGCCGCCGGGCACATTCGGGGCGCCACCGCGTTATGGAGTGCCCGCGACGCCGCAGTCGTCGCGCCTATCCTAAGCGCCGAGCCCGTTTCGCACCGATGGCGGCTGCGCGGAACCGTCGACTACGTCGCCGACGCCGACGTCGCCGATATCCTCGTGGTGTCGGCCGCGGCCCCCATGGGCACGCTGGTCTGTGTCGTCGACGCCCATGCGAGGGGGCTCACCATGGAGCCACTGGCGATGGCGGGCGGGCAGCGGGCGTTCGCCGTGCGGTTCGACGATGTCGCCGTCGATACGGACGGGCTACTCGGCGACCGGGAACACACGGTCAGCCCGGCTGCGCTGCGCAGGCTGGCCAATGCGGCCGTGGCCTTGGGGTCGCTCGACCTGGTCGGCGTAGGGCAGGCCGTGCTGGACCGCACCGTCGACTACACCAAGCTGCGTCACCAGTTCGGCCGCCCGATCGCGTCGTTCCAGGCGGCCCAGCATCTGATCGCCAACATGCACATTGCGCTGGCCGCGGCGCGCTTAGCGGCCCACTCGGCCGTGTTCTGGATCGCGCGCGGTCACACGGCGACCAGCGAGACGGCGATCGCGCGCATGCATGCGGCCGCCGCGGCACGGTTGATTACGCTGGATGCTCATCAGCTGCACGGCGGAATGGGCTATGTCACTGAGACGGATCTGCACCTGTGGAGTGAGCGCGCCAGGTGGGGTTCGACCCTCGGCGGCACGGCCGACGTTGCTGCGGGGTGGCTGGAGGAGACGGCCGACGAAGAGATGACCGACGAAGAGATGACCGACGAAGAGATGACCGACGAGGAGAGCCGGTGAGCGAACAGACGTTGATCGACGCGGAATCGGCATCTCGGGTGGGCACCATCGCCGCCTCCGCGACCGGCGAACTGAACCGGCGCGACTGGCAACGCTGGGCGGCGGCGGTCGGCGACCACAACCCGCTGTGGTTCGACCCGGACTATGCCCGGACCAACGGGTTTCGCGATGTCACCTGTCCGCCCCTGTACCTGCAGTACGTCATCCTCGGCGTTGCGCACCTCGAGGAGCTGCGGCCCGACGGTTCCTCCGGCGCGGTCTCGGGCGGTCTTGCGTTTCCCCGCGCCCCCAAGCGGATGGCCGGCGGTGAAAGCTTCACCTTCCACCTGCCGGCCTATCATCGCGACGACATCACGATGGTGCGCACCATCGAGTCGATCGTCGAAAAGCAAGGCCGCACCGGTAGGTTCGTCCTGGTCACCTGGCACACGCTGTACCGCAACCAGCACCACGACCTGCTTGCCGAAGCGTCGACATCCATGATCGCCCGCCCGTAGGAGAGCTCAGGAGAGCCATGACCGATGCTCGGCAGGTGTTCTATGACGACATCGCCGTGGGCGAGAGCATTCCCACGCTCACCGTGACCGTCGACGAGACCCAACTGTTCTTCTTCAGCGCCGCCACCTACAACGGCCACCGCATCCACTACGACAAGGAGTGGGCGCGTTCGGTCGAGGGCTACGACGACGTGTTGGTGCAAGGGCCGCTTCAGGCGGCGTTACTGGGGCGCGCGCTGGGTGGTTGGATTGGCGGCCGCGGCCGCCTGGTGTCGTTTTCGGTACAGAACCGGGCGATCGCCCATC
>CAZZHX010000230.1:0-4695 GCA_964653535.1 uncultured Mycobacterium sp.
TGCGTCAGCTGCTGATTGGCTTCGGTGCGGCCGGGATCACCTACGTGCTTGGTCTATTGGTCGGCGGAGGTATCGGGTAGTCCTGCGCCTCGACGCACTATCTGTGCAGGCGCGCGGCGGCCGTGCAATCAGGCTGCGATCCGGCCCGTTCGACACGTGGGAGCCGCATTGATCCCCATAGGAAGAGACTCTGCCTTCAGTCACGGCGAGGGTCTCCAGTCGGCTCAGGTGTGTTCGGCGGCACGGCTGAACCGATCGCAGAAACTCCAGCCCAGCCTGCGGCGTGGAGCCCGTGGCGGCGGTCGTGGCCTCTCGCAGCGGGTGGTGACTCGCGATCGGTCGCTGAATACCGCGAGGTTCACGGGGCGGCGACGTGCTCCCGGCGGTAGGCGTGGGCGTCGAAGCGGATGATCCCTCGGGGCCCGCTCCGGCCCACATCGGGCTGTTGACGAAAAGTGGCAGCCCGCCGGTGGCCCGTCGGGCCTTAACCTGTTCGATAGTGAGGTGCGGAGTTGCGACAGGAGCAATGATCAGAGCCCGTGGATGAGCCTCGGCAAGGCGGCGATGACCTTGATCGATAGGCGCCGCCACACGGTCGCTGTCGCAGCGAGCTCCGCACTCTCCGGCACGGGGGTGCCGTGACCCTTGCCGAGTTAGAACCACGCGGCCAGGTCACCCTGCAGGAGGTGAAGTCGCGCGGCCGCGGCCGCATGGTGCTCGCGCTCTTGGGCCCGGCGTTTGTGGCCTCGGTCGCCTATGTCGACCCCGGTAACTTCGCCACCGACTTCGCCGGCGGCGCCGAACACGGCTACGAACTCGTCTGGGTCGTGGTGATGGCCAACCTGATGGCCATCCTCGTCCACTACCTCACCTCGAAGGCCGGGCTGGCCACCGGACAGAGCCTGCCCGAACTGTGCCGACAGCGATACGGCCGCCGGGTGAACATCGTGTTGTGGCTGCAGGCCGAGGTCGTGGCGATGGCCACAGACCTGGCCGAATTCGTCGGCGCCGCGCTCGGCCTCAACCTTGTCTTTGGTGTGCCCCTGCTACCAGCGGGGCTGATCACGGCGGTCGTCGCGTTCGTGATCCTGGCGCTGGAGCAGCGCGGCTATCGCCGCTTCGAACTTGCCATCATCGCCTTGCTGGCACTGGTCGGAGCGGGATTCATCTACCTGTTCTTCGCTGTCGGCGGGCAAGACTACAGTCAGCTCGCCGCCGGACTGGTGCCACGCCTGGGCGGCGGCGACAGCCTGAGCCTGACCGTCGCCATCATCGGCGCGACCGTCATGCCGCACGTGGTCTACTTGCATTCCGCGTTGCACACGAACCGGGTCTCCGCCGCAAACCCGCGTGAACGCCGCACCCTGCTCACGTTCAACAAATGGGACTGCATCATCGGCCTCGGCCTCGCCGGGCTGGTCAACCTCGCCATGCTCTGCATCGCCGCAGCCCTGTTCCACAAACCCGGACTGACCGACATCGGCGACCTCGCAGCGATCCACGATCACCTCGCCACCCTCATCGGAGGCGGCGCCGCGCTGGCGTTCGGGATCGCCCTGATCGCCTCCGGCCTGTCCTCCTCCAGCGTGGGCACCTACGCCGGACAAATTGTCATGGCCGGATTCATGAACTGGCGCATCCCCCTGTTCGTCCGCCGCGCCCTGACGATGCTCCCCGCCCTGATCGTCCTCGGCCTGGCCGTCAACACCACACAGGCACTGATCTACTCCCAAATCGTTCTGTCGTTCGGGATCCCGTTCGCCCTCATCCCGCTACTACTGATCACCCGCACGCGCCAGACCATGACCGACATGGTCAACCGCCGCCTGACCACGATCTCGATGCTCCTCATCACCGTCATCATCACCACACTGAACCTCTACCTGCTCTACGACACGCTCGCTAGTCTGATCTGACACCACACCTTCGGGAACCGGCGACGGTCTGCTTCGACGCGTCAGGACGCGTCGATACACGTCCACGCGGCTCGACGCCTGCGCGCGAGTTCCACCACGTACCGGTACTTCACGGTCGAAGACATCCAAGAGATCGTCGCGTGCTGTGATCGGCACCGGTGAGTTCAACTCACCCGATCGCCGACAGCATGGGCCGCTTCGGGCAGACCGCTGCGGGTTCGCGAAGGTCGGCGTTCACCCGTGGCGATTGTGGCGGGCAGCCGCTGGCGCCTGCATCACTGGGAGATCAGCGACGACGCGAGCCGGCGACTGCCAGCCCGATGCCGGCCAGCGCGATGATCGGCCCGAGCACCGTCCACGTCATGGTGTTACTCATGAAGCTGCCCTGCACCGTGCCCACCCCCTGCAGGGTGAACAGCACACCGAACAGCACCATCAGGATTCCGAGGACCCGCACTGCATTCCGCATGTCTGTGATCTTGCCTCAGCGCAAGAAGCTGTCGACTTCCACGGGACCACAAGCGTGTCGCACCGCTGGCCGCTCGATTACGGAAAATGCCGCTGGGGCCCTCGGTTCAGAGCGAGATCTCGATCGCGTCGCAGACCCGTTTCGCCTTCGCGCGCGCGGCGTCGGTATCGACGTCGCGGGCCAGCGTGACTCCCATGCGGCGGTGTCCCGTGACCTCCGGTTTGCCGAAGAAGCGCACCTGGGTGTCGGGTTCGGCCAGGGCCTGGTCGAGGTTGCCGAAGCTGACCGTGCTGGAGTGGCCGTCGACCAGCAGCGCGTGCGACGCCGACGGCCCGAGTTGGCGGATGTTGGGGATCGGGAGCCCCAGGATCGCGCGGGCGTGCAGCGCGAACTCCGAGAGATCCTGGGAGATCAGTGTGACCATCCCGGTGTCGTGGGGGCGCGGCGACACCTCCGAGAAGTACACCGTGTCGCCCTTGATGAACAGCTCGACACCGAAGATCCCCCGGCCGCCGAGTGCCCCGGTTACCGCGCGCGCGATCACCTGTGACTTCTCGATCGCGACCGGGCTCATGGCGATCGGCTGCCAGGATTCGCGGTAGTCACCGGCGACCTGCACGTGACCGATCGGTTCGCAGAAGCTGACGCCGCCGGTGTGGCGGACGGTGAGCAGCGTGATCTCGTAGTCGAAGTCGACAAACCCCTCCACGATCACCCGGCCGGCGCCCGCGCGGCCACCTCCTTGGGCGTAGGCCCACGCGCTATCGAGGTCGGCGGGTTCGTGGACGACGCTCTGCCCCTTGCCTGAAGAGCTCATGATCGGCTTGACGACGCACGGCATGCCAACTTTCTCGACGGCGGCGGCGAAATCCGCTGGTGTGTCGGCGAAGACGTAGGGCGAGGTCAGCAGGCGGAGTTCCTCCGCGGCCAAGCGCCGGATGCCCTCGCGGTTCATGGTGAGGTAGGCGGCCTTGGCGGTGGGCACGACGGTGTACCCCTCGCCTTCCAGCTCCACCAGGGTCTGCGTGGCGATCGCCTCCACCTCGGGAACGATGTAGTGGGGCTGCTCGGCTTCGATCACCGCGCGCAGCGCCGCGCCGTCGAGCATGGACAGCACGTGCGAGCGGTCGGCGACCTGCATCGCGGGGGCGTATGCGTAGCTGTCGACGGCGATCACCTCGACGCCGAACCGTTTGAGCTCGATGACCACTTCCTTGCCCAGTTCACCCGAGCCGCAGAGCAGCACCCGGGTCGCCGTGGCCGAGAACGGGGTTCCGATTGATGTCACGATCCATCCTCTGATGAGTTCTGCGGCCGACGTCATTGGCCGGTGCGGCCGGGCCTTGACAACCTCCGACCGCCCAGCCATCGAGGCTCTGGTTAGGGTATCCCCATGGACCCACACACCACCGTTTCGACGATCGCCGGCCCTCTCGGGGACATGGGTGCCGCCTTCTATTTCTCCCCGGAGTCGCTCGCCCGGGGCGAGGTCCTCGGGCTTGACGTCGTCGCCCTCTACGCCGCCGGCCGGGCCGCTGACCTCGACCCGATGACGGCAGACGCCACATTCCACTTCTTCAAGCCCGGAATGATCGGCGCGATCGTCGAACGAGGTCGTGCCGGAGGCAACCCGAAAGCGGTCATCGAGGCTCATCACGGCGCCGCCGACGACTACGCCGAAGCCCACTTCAACGCCGTCGACCCGGCGACCCTCACCGCGTTCGCCGACGCCGTCTCCGCACTGGCACACACGGTGCCCGTCGGTTCGTGGCCGCTGTTCGACGGCTATCGCGCCGCCCCGGTAGCGGCGACCCCGGCCGCGAAGGCCTATCGGGCGGTCATCCTGCTGCGTGAGTTGCGCGGCGGTGTGCACACCGATGCGGTGAAGGCCGAAGGGCTCGATGCGCCGGCGGCGTGCCAGCTCGACCGCCCGGGCATGGACTTTTTCAGGATGCACGGCTTCTCCGAGGAAGACCTGGTCGAGCCCACTGCTGAACTCACCGCCAAGAAAGCCGCGGCCGAGGAGGCGACGAACGCCCGCATGGCCGAGCTCTTCGCCACGCTGTCGCCGGCCCAACGCCAGGCGATCGTCGACGGCACCAAAGCGCTTGCCGCTGCCGTGGCCTGACTCAGGGGCGTCAGAGCGGATCGCACCGGACCGAACCGGACCGCGGGGGCGTTCGTCGCGCTGTCGTAGGAAGATCAGGATGTGGAACTTCGCGGAGTAGTGCGACCGGACCGTCCGTTGCTGGTGGTCGCCCTGCGCGAGGAAGCCGAAGCCCTTGACGGTGTGCTGCCGGTCCTGGTGAC
>CAZZHX010000231.1:0-4668 GCA_964653535.1 uncultured Mycobacterium sp.
CATCCGGGTGACTGTCGCCACCAACATCTCGGTGCCGACCGCCGCCGACGACGCCACGACGACTGAAACCACCACGAGCACCACGAGCACGAGCGCCACCAGTTCCCCGACGTCCTCGACATCGAGTGAGCCCAGAATGTTCTGGGACGAGGGCACCCTCAAGACGTACCCGGTGCCGCACGTGGGGATGCCGATCGGGGGCGGCGGCGTCCCCTGCGTCAACTAAGTTGCGCGAAGCGAGTGCGGCCTCAGGCGTGCGTTCCGCCGTCGATGCGGATCTCGGTACCGGTGATGAACGCACCGTCCTCCGACACCAGCATGGCGATCACCCCGGCTACCGCGCCGGGGTCCGCCATCCCGGTGCCGCTGGATTTCACGCTCGTGGGCAGGATCGGCATCAGCCGGGTGAACAGCTTCCAGTTGGCGTCTTTCGGAATGTAGCCGCCGGTGGCGTCGGTGATGCCGGACTTGATGCTGCCCGGCGCCACGCACACCGCGCGCAGGCCCTCGCGCGCGTATTCGAGCGCCAGCGAGTGCGTGAACGCCTGAACTCCGCCCTTGCTCGCCGCGTAGGCCGCCATGTAGGGGTGCGCGAACGACGCCGACGTGGAGCTGAAATTCACCACCGTGCCGCGTGAATTCGCCAGCAGCGCCGGAAGCGCTTCACGGACCACCAGGAAGGTTCCGGTGAGGTTGACCCCGATGACCTGGTTCCACAGCTCGAGGCTGGTCTGCTGGGTGTGCGCGGCGCGCAGGATGCCGGCGGCGTTAACCAGCGCGTCGAGGCCGTCGAAAGTCTCGACCGCGCTGCGCACCCCGGCGATCACCGACGCTTCGTCGCCGACGTTCATGACCACGGTGGCCAGCCGATCCGCGGTGGCGGCCTTCTCGGCCTCCGCCCGGGTGGCGTCCAGGCCTGCGATGTCGGCGGCCACCACGCGGGCGCCCTCGTCCAGCAGTCGCAGCGCGGTGGCCTGGCCTATCCCCGACGCCGCGCCCGTCACCAGGATCCGATTGCCCTCGAGTCGGCTCATCCGCTACTCCTGTGTTCGTCGGTGTCAGTTGGCGTGACCGTGCCCATCATCGCCCATCGATGGTAGAGACCCGCGGGTACCGGAGACTGGATGCGGGGCCTGAGCTCAGACCACTCCGCGTAAACCGTCGGCGCCGAACACCGGCTCCAGCATGGCCGAGAAGTCCGGGCCGCGCCGTAGGATGTGGCCGCCGTCGACGTTGATGCACTGCCCGGTGATCCAGCTGGCCGCATCGCTGAGCAGGAACATGGCCAGGTTGGCGACATCCTCCACCTCGCCCGTCCGCGGCAGCGGCGTGCAGGCGCGGTAGTCGGCGCTGAGTTCGGGGGATTCGGTGATGGGCGCCACCAGTTCCGTGCGGATCAGGCCGGGGCGAATGCTGTTGACCCGCACCCAGGATGCACCCAACTCGTCGGCGGCCAGCATCATCATGTGGTCGACCGCGGACTTGGTGACGCCGTACGCGCCGAACCAGCGGTGGACATTGCTCGCGGCGATCGACGAGATGCCCACGAAGGAACCTCCGCCGCCGCGCACCAATACGCGCGCGGCGTGCTTGAGCACATACATGGTGCCGTTGACGTTGAGGTCGACGGTGCGGCGCCAGGCGTCGGAGTCCATCTGGGTGATCGGACCGATCGTCTGCGACCCGCCCGCGCAGTGCACCACCCCGTGTAGGCGTCCGTTCCACGCCGTGACGGCGTCCACCGCACCGGTGGCCTCGTCCTCGTCGGTGACGTCGGCGGCGTGGTAGCGGATCGTGCCCTCGCCGGGGAGCGCTTCGATGTCGGTGACCGCCGACGCCAGCCGGTCGGCGTTGCGGCCGACGATCATCACAGCGGCACCCGCCGCGACGAGCCCGGCGGCGACGGCCTTGCCGATTCCGCTACCGCCGCCGGTGACCAGGTACGTCCGGTTGTCAAAGGAAAGCTGCACGCGAACTCCTCACGGTGGACCGAAGGGTTATCAGGAACTGCCAGGAACCGCTAGGGCGTGTCGCGGCGCGCGACCTGCGTCGGCTTACCGGTGCGCCAGTCCTCGACGTCCGGCGGCAGGCCGACCGGATACCTGTTCTCGTTGTGGGCGGCCCAGTGCGCGTGGCCCAGCTCATGGATGTGGAACGCGTGCCGCAGCGCCTCGGTGAACCCCATCGCGTCCGAGGCGGCGTTAACCGAGTCCTTGACCAGCAGCGCCGCCATGGTGGGTCGTTCGGCGATGCGCCGGGCGAATTCGAGGGTCTTCTCGGCCAGCTCGTCGACCGGGAACACCTTGGACACCATGCCGAGCCGGTGGGCTTCGTCGGCGTCCAGGGAGTCTCCGGTCAGCAGCAGTTCCTTGGCTTTGCGGGGGCCGAATTCCCAGGGGTGGGCGTAATATTCGACGCCCGGCATCCCCAGGCGGACCGCGACCACGTCGCTGAACTTGGCGTTGTCGGCGGCGACGATCAGGTCGCACGCCCAGATCAGCATCAACGCCGCCGAGATCGCGTTGCCCTGGACTTGGGCGATGGTGATTTTGCGCAAATCGCGCCAGCGGCAGGTGTTCTGGAAGTAGTAGTGCCACTCCTGTAGGTAGAGGTTCTCCATGACCGGTTCGCGGCTGCCGCCGTTGATGCGGAAGCTCGGGAGCTGCCCCGGTCCGGGACGGCGCTCGGCCAGCGACTGCTCCGAGCCCAGGTCGTGGCCGGCGGAGAAGTTGCGGCCGCGCGCGGCCAGGATCACCACGCGCACGGTGTCGTCGGCCTCAGCGCGCAGGAACGCCTCGTCGAGCTGGACCAACAGTCCACGGGACTGGGCGTTGTGGGCCTCGGGCCGGTTCAGCCAGATCCGGGCGATGCGCCCGTCGTCGAGGGTTTCGTAGCTGACCAGCTCGGCGCCGTCGGCGTCGGCGGCCTGGGGACCAGCGTGCTCGGAGACTGTCATAACGACCACCTTCTGTCAGATGCGGGCCACATTACGGCTGGTCTGCGAGCGAGATCCCGCTGGGTTGGGAGCGGATCGGCCGCGTCGCCTACAGTTATGCCATGCCAACGAAATCTGATCCGGCCGAACTCGGCGAAGTGGAGCCGGTGGCCGCCAGCACCGCCCGCCAGGCCAGGCGTGTCGTCGCGGCGTACGCGACCGACGCCGACGAATGCCGCGTTTTCCTGTCGATGCTCGGTATTGGACCCTCGAAGCCCGACAGCTAAATGGCTCCCCGGGGAGGGCGAGAGTCGGAGACTTCCCGCTTCGGCAGTTCCGACTTCGTCGTGGTCGCCAATCGGTTGCCGGTCGATCAAGAACGGCTTCCCGACGGCACCATCGCCTGGAAACGCAGCCCGGGCGGGCTGGTCGCCGCGCTGGAGCCGCTGCTGCGACGCCGGCGCGGGGCGTGGGTCGGCTGGGCGGGTCTGGACGACGACCGGGCCGGCGAGCCGGGCTATGAAGGTCACGAAGCCGATGAGGAGCCGATCGTCCAGGACGAACTGGAGCTTCGGCCGGTCCGGCTGAGCTCCGACGACGTCGCCCAGTACTACGAGGGGTTCTCCAACGCCACCCTGTGGCCGCTCTATCACGACGTGATCGTCAAACCCGTCTACCACCGCCAATGGTGGGAGCGCTACGTCGAGATCAACCGCCGCTTCGCCGAAGCCACCTCACGCGCCGCAGCCGAGGGCGCGACCGTGTGGGTGCAGGACTACCAGTTGCAACTCGTGCCGAAGATGTTGCGCGAGCGCAGGCCCGACCTGACGATCGGTTTCTTCCTGCACATCCCGTTTCCCCCGGTGGAGCTGTTCATGCAGCTGCCGTGGCGCACGGAGATCATCGAGGGCCTGCTCGGCGCCGACCTGGTGGGGTTCCAGCTGGCTGGAGGCGCCCAGAACTTCCTGATCCTGGCGCGGCGGTTGACCGGCTTGAACACCTCCCGGGGGTCGGTCGGGGTGCGCTCGCGGTTCGGCGAGGTCGCCCTCGGCTCGCGCACCGTGCGGGTGGGTGCCTTCCCCATCTCCATCGACTCGGGCGAGCTCGATCGAACCGCCCGCGACCGCGGCATCCGGCGCCGCGCCCGCGAGATCCGCGCCGAACTCGGCAACCCCCGCAAGATCCTGCTCGGCGTCGACCGGCTGGACTACACCAAGGGCATCGACGTCCGGCTGGAAGCCTTCGCTGAACTGCTCGCCGAGGGACGCGCCAAACGCGACGACACTGTGCTGATCCAGCTGGCGACACCGAGCCGCGAGCGCGTGGAGAGCTACCAGATTCTGCGCAGCGAGATCGAACGCGAAGTCGGCCACATCAATGGCGAGTACGCCGAGGTCGGCCACCCCGTCGTGGACTACCTGCACCGTCCGGTTCCCCGCAACGAGCTCATCGCGTTCTTCGTCGCCGCCGACGTCATGCTGGTCACCCCGCTGCGCGATGGGATGAACCTGGTGGCCAAGGAGTATGTCGCCTGCCGCAGCGACCTGGGTGGCGCGCTTGTCCTGAGCGAATTCACCGGCGCCGCAGCCGAACTCAAGCAGGCCTACCTGGTCAACCCGCACGACCCCGAAGGTGTCAAGGACACCATCGAAGCCGCGCTCAACCAGACGGTCGAGGAGGGACGACGCCTGATGAGGTCGCTGCGGCGGCAGGTCCTGGCCCACGACGTGGAT
>CAZZHX010000232.1:0-4666 GCA_964653535.1 uncultured Mycobacterium sp.
CGCCGGCGCGGTGCTGGTGCGAGTGACCTGGAACGAAAACTTCCTGTCCGACATGGACTGACCCTAAAGCCGCGTCGCGACGTGGCGACCGTCACCGCCCAGCTGGAGCCCTCGACGCAGCGCCGTTCCTTAGACTGCGCATATGGATCGCGGTCCCCGCCTCACCACGGCCGCCGCCACCGGCATGCTGCGCATCGAGGACTGCCTGGACCCCGACGGCGCGATCGCGTTACCTCCGGGCACCACGCTGACAGGGCTCATCGAGCGCAACATCGCCCACGTCGGCGACGCCGTTGCGTACCGCTACCTGGACTACAGCCGCGCAGCCGACGGGCAGGCCGTCGAGGTGACCTGGACCGAGTTCGGCGCCCGGTTGGCCGCGATCGGCGCGCGGGTGCAAAGGCTGGCGGATCGTGGCGAGCGGGTCGCGGTCCTCGCGACGCAGGGGATCGACTACGTGGCCGGCTTCTACGCAGCGATCACAGCCGGGACCATCGCGGTACCGCTGTTCGCGCCGGAACTGCCGGGACATGCCGAACGTCTTGACACGGCGCTGCGCGACTCGGAGCCCACGGCCGTGCTCACGACGACGGCGGCGAAGGACGCGGTGGAGACATTCCTGGCCGGGCTTCCGCCCGGTCCACGGCCCCGCGTCCTCGTGATCGACCAGATACCCGACTCCGACGGCACGGACTTTGCTCCGACTGAGCTGAACCTGGACGACGTGTCGCACCTGCAGTACACCTCGGGCGCGACGCGCCCGCCGGTCGGCGTGGAGATCACCCACCGCGCGTTCGTCACCAACCTGGTGCAGATGATCCTGTCGATCGACCTGCTGGACCGAAACACTCACGGCGTCAGCTGGTTACCTCTCTATCACGACATGGGCCTCTCGATGATCGGCTTCCCGGTGGTCTACGGCGGGCACTCCACCCTGATGTCGCCCACCGCGTTCGTCCGTCGGCCGCTGCGGTGGATCCAGGCTCTGTCCGACGGGTCGCGGCACGGCCAGGTGGTCACCGCAGCGCCGAATTTCGCCTACGAGTGGACCGCGCAGCGCGGCCGGCCTGCGCCGGGCGCCGACGTCGACCTGAGCAACGTCGTCATGATCATCGGCTCCGAACCGGTGAGCATTGACGCAATTCGCTCATTCACTGCGGCGTTCGCGCCCTACGGGCTACCGCGCACGGCGTTCTCACCGTCGTACGGCATCGCCGAGGCAACCCTGTTCGTTGCCGACATCGCTCCCACCGAGGAGCCGTCGGTGGTGTACCTCGACCGCACCCAACTCGGCGCCGGCCGCGCGGTGCAGGTCGCGGCCGACGCGCCCGACGCGGTGGCCCAGGTGTCGTGCGGGCAGGTGGCGCGCAGCGAGTGGGCGGTGATCGTGGACCCCGAGACCGAGGCCGAGCTGCCTGACGGCCGGGTCGGCGAGATCTGGGTGCAGGGCGACAACGTCGGACGCGGCTACTGGGGACGGCCCGACGAGACGCGACGGACATTTGGTGCCACGTTGCGAACCCAGCTCGAGCGGGGCAGCCACGCCGACGGCTCGGCGCTGGACCGCACCTGGCTGCGGACCGGAGACCTGGGTCTCTTCCTCGACGGTGCGCTCTACGTGACGGGCCGCATCGCGGACCTGGTGCGGGTCGCCGGCCGCAACCACTACCCGCAAGATCTCGAGGCCACCGTGGCTGCGGCCTCGCCGATGGTGCGCCGCGGCTATGTCACCGCGTTCGCGGTTCCGGCACACGAGCCCGGGGTCGAGGCCGGGGTCGAGGCTGGGGTCGATTCTGGTCGCCTGGTGATCGTCGCCGAACGCTCCGCCGGCACCAGCCGCGACGATCCGCGGCCGGCCCTCGAAGCGATCCGGGCTGCGGTGTCCGATCGGCACGGTGTCGCGGTGTCCGATGTGCGGTTCCTGCCGGCCGGCGCCATCCCGCGCACCACCAGCGGAAAGCTGGCGCGCCGGGCCTGCCGCTCGGAGTACCTCGGCGGGACACTCCGAACGCATTAGCGTGCGCTAGCGTGCACTAAATGGTCGACCTGCCACCCGCGGACGCGCCGTTCGACGGCGTCATCAACCCGCTGGCGCAGGATTCCACCCCGGTCAGGCCGTCGATCACCCACCCACCCGCTGGCGCACCGAACATCGTGGTCGTGTTGCTTGACGACGTCGGGTTCGGTGCCCCATCGACGTTCGGCGGTCCCATCCCGACGCCGGCCCTGGACCGTGTCGCCCACAACGGGCTGCGCTACAACCAGTTTCACACCACCGCCATGTGCTCACCAACCCGCGCCGCACTGCTGACCGGACGAAACCACCATACGGCGCATATGGGGAACATCTGCGAAATCGCCTACGGTTTCCCTGGATACGACAGTGTGATACCGCAGAGCACAGCCACCGTCGCGCAGATCCTGCGCATGAACGGCTACGGCACCGCACTGTTCGGTAAGGCGCACCTGACGCCCACCTGGGAGACCGGGCCCGCCGGGCCGTTCGACCGCTGGCCCACCGGACTCGGGTTCGAACGGTTCTACGGTTTCCTCGGCGGCGACACCTCCCAGTACGAGCCGGCGCTGTACGACCAGACCACACCCGTCGAGCCGTATCTGGGCCGCGACGACTATCACCTCAGCGAGGACCTCGCCGACAAGGCGATCGACTGGATCCGGCTGCAGCAGACGTCCGCCCCCGACAAGCCGTTCTTCCTGTACTTCGCGCCGGGCGCCACCCACAGTCCCCACCACGTGTGGCCGCAGTGGTCGGAGCAGTTCGCCGGCCAGTTCGACGACGGCTGGGATGCGTTGCGGGAGCAGACATACGCCCGCCAGCTGGAGGCGGACATCATTCCCGTCGGTACGCGGCTGACGCCGCGGCCCGAGCAGATTCCCGCGTGGGCGGACTACGACGATCGCTACAAGCCGGTGGCCCGTCGCCTGATGGAGGTCTACGCCGGCTTCCTGGCGCACACCGACGCCCAGGTCGGGCGCGTCATCGACGCCATCGAGGAGCTGGGGCTCGCCGACGACACGGTGATCATCTACGTGTGCGGCGACAACGGCGCATCCGCGGAGGGGACGATCCACGGCGCCTGGAGCGCGCCCGCCTTCCAGAACGGGCTGCCCGAGGACCCCGAATGGCTATTGGCGCACATCGACGATTTCGGCACGGCTCGCTGCGAGAACCACTACAACGTGGGCTGGGCCTGGGCGCTCGACGCACCGTTTCAGTGGATGAAGCAGGTGGCGTCCCACTTCGGCGGAACCCGCAACGGACTCGCCATCTCGTGGCCGCGGGGGATCGGCGCGGCCGGAGAGCAGCGCAGCCAGTTCCACCACGTCATCGACCTCGTCCCCACCATCCTCGACATCGCGGGTATCGAGATGCCCGCACGGGTCAACGGCGTCGAGCAGCAGCCCATCGAAGGCGTCAGCATGCGGTACTCGTTCGACGACGCTGCGGCGGAAGGCCGGCGCACCACCCAGTATTTCGAGATGTTCGGCAACCGCGCCATCTATCACGACGGGTGGATCGCCGCGTGCTTCCACGGTCGTCTGCCGTGGATCCGCACCGAGACCGCGCCGTTCGGCGACAGCGAACGCTGGGAGCTCTACCACCTCGACGACGACTTCAGTCAGGGTGTCGACCTGGCCGATGAGCACCCGGACACACTCGCGGAGCTGCAGAGCGTGTTCGACGCCGAAGCCCGCAGATACGGCGTCTACCCACTCAGTGACGCGATGCTGGCTCGCGCGCTGCCCACCATCCGGCCGAGTCTGCTCGGCGATCGAACCTCCGTCACCTATTTTCCGAACCAGGTGCGCATCCCCGAAACCGCGACGCTGAGCTACACCAGCACGTCGTTCGAAATACGGGCGCGGCTGCAGATACCCCCCGGCGGCGCGCAGGGCGTGGTGATCTGCATCGGGGGGTCGATGGGCGGGTGGAGTCTGTACCTGCAGGACGGGGTTCCGGCGTTCGCCTACAACTATCTGGGCCACGAGCTGACGACAATCACGGCGCCGGAGGTGCTGCCGGAAGGCCCAGTGGCGCTGGGTTTGTCGTTCGCCTACGACGGTGGAGGCCTGGGCAAAGGCGCATCGGTGTCACTACTGGCCGACGATGCCGCCCTCACCACCGGACGCGTCGAGCGCACGATCCCTTTCCGCTTGTGTCCGAGTGGCGAGACGCTGGATGTCGGCGTAGACACCGGTTCGCCGGTCGCGCCCTACGGGCACGCCTTCGGGTTCACGGGCCGCATCGACCGGATCGACGTCACCGTCTCCGAGCAGCCCGCCGAGCTCGCGGCGGAGATCGCCGAGGCCGAAATACGCGCGGCACTGGCCGGTCAATGACCGCCGAGGAGTGGCGCGGCTTGGTCCCGCTGATCCTCGGCAGCGCCATCGAACCGATCGAGATCGCCATCACGATCATGCTGCTCGCCTCGCCGGCTCGACTGCGTGCGGCAGGCTCGTGGATCGCCGGACATATCGTCACGCGCCTGGTGCAGGGCGTCATCTTCGGGACGATTTTGCATTGGGGTGCGCGGATGTCCCACCAGACTCCTGGGCGCCATGTGATTACCGCGACCATCCTCTCGGTCGTCGCACTGTTGTTTTTGGTCACCGCCGCGAGGGCGCTGCTCACCGGCGACGATCC
>CAZZHX010000233.1:0-3396 GCA_964653535.1 uncultured Mycobacterium sp.
TCCTCGCCGAGCGTCATACGCCGGAGGGCGCGGGCGCCCACGACGTCACCTGAGGCTTCTGCGGCGGCGATCGCCGCGCGGTATCCGACGATCCGATTGTCGATGATGCGCAGGTTCTGGGTGAGCAGCCGCAGAAAGTAATCGGCTTGCAGGCGATCCGCTTGTTCCCGCAGTGCCGACGATGAGTCCTCGGACCGAGAGTCGTTCGACCGGAGAGCGGAGTGATTCATCTGGTCTCCTCTGGTCGCGATCAGCGTCGGCCTCAGTCGGCCACGCACACCATATCGCCCGCGCGCGAGAGCCAACACGGACCCCGGAAACCCGGCCCAGCGCTCGCTACCATCGAAGGACACGCCGAAGGCCCAGGGGGAGGAACGTGAGCGCTGAGTACACGGTGCGATCAGCAGGGGCCCGACGCCCGCGACCGGTGGCCCGGGCGATGGTCGAACTGCTCAATGCGGCGAACGGACTGCACCCGCTGCGCCGTACGCCACGGGCCGGGCTGTTGGTGTTCTGGCTGGGATGGCCCACCTCGGAGGTACCGCGCCTCTACGCGGTCGCCTCGATGCTGGATGTGGTGCGCCGCGGCCGCCGCGGCGATTTCGGCGGACGACAAGGCCGGCTGGCACTGGCCCTGACGGCCGCCTCGTGGGCGATCCTGGGGATGATCCGCCGCCGCGCGGTGCGCACACCGGAGCCGCTGCTGGAAGCCGGACTGACCGACCAACTCGGAGCCGGCTACCTGAGCGAACTCGACGCGCTGCCCACCGAGCTGACCGATCGGGGGCCGCGCACGTGGCCGTTGCGCACCACCGTGGCCCGACGCCGCTTTGTCGACAAGCAGAACGTCGTCTCCTACGGCCCACACGGGCGGGCGAACCTAGCAGACGTCTGGTGCCGCAACGACCTGCCGCGCGACGGAAAGGCACCCGTGCTGCTGCAGGTGCCCGGCGGCGCGTGGATGCTCGGGTGGCGCCGTCCGCAGGCGTACCCGCTGATGAGTCATCTGGTGTCGCGCGGCTGGGTGTGCGTCTCGATGAACTACCGCGTGTCGCCGTGGCACACCTGGCCCGACCACATCGTCGACGTCAAGCGGGCGCTCGCCTGGGTCAAGGAGAACATCTCCCGCTACGGCGGCGATCCCGATTTCGTGGCGATCAGCGGCGGCTCCGCGGGCGGTCATTTGTCCTCGCTGGCCGCCCTGACCCCGAACGAACCCAGGTTCCAACCGGGCTTCGAGGAAGCCGACACATCGGTGGTAGCCGCCGTCCCGTTCTACGGGCGCTACGACTGGTACTCCACCGACGCCGACGGGCGCTCCGAATTCGTCCAGGTGCTCGAAACGCTGATTGTCAAACACAAGCTCGACACGCACCGGCACATCTATCTCGATGCCTCGCCGATCCAGTACGTCCGGCCCGATGCACCACCGTTTTTCGTTCTGCACGGCACCGACGACTCCCTGATCCCGGTCGCCGAAGCGCGCGAGTTCGTCGCAGAGTTGCGGGCTGTGTCGAAGGCCCCGGTCGCCTACGCCGAATTGCCCTACGCCCAGCATGCCTTCGACATCTTCGGGTCACCGCGCGCACTCCGGTCGGCCGAAGCGGTGGCGAGATTCCTGTCGTGGGTGTACGTGACCAAAGACAGGTAAGCGCCGGTCAGCGCCGGGCGGCGCGGCGCCGACGGTGCGCCTGTTGCAGCGCCGCAGCGGCGGTCTCGAGCTCGCTCAACACCGGGTCGATGAGGTCGGCCATCTCGTCGATGTCGTTGGCCACCTGCGGCGTCGTCACGAACCCGAAGTCCAGGTACTCGGTGTAGGAGAAACAGGTGATGTTCAGCGCCACGTCCATCACCGGCGGTCCGAACGGCACCAACGATTCCACTTTGGCACCGGCCATGTACAACGGGAACGGCGGGCCGGGCACATTGGACACCACCAGGTTGATGGGCGCCAGGCTCCGCGACAGCCCAGTCGCCGTGTAGGCCCGCGCGGCCAGGTGCAGCAGGCCGGGCGGCGTGGTCTCGGTCAGACCCATGATCTGGTGGGCCGACAGGGCCTTGGCCATTTCCTTGGCGCTCTGCGTGCTGGCATGGATGGCCAGTAGCCGCTCGCCGGGGTCTGCGATGTCGGTGCCGAGGGACGCGGTCATCGAGCTGATCTGGTTTCCGACGTCATCCGGGGTCTCGCTGGTGCGGGTCGAGACCGGGATCTGCGCGACGAGCGACTTCGGCGGCAACTCCCCCCGTTTCTGCAGGTATTCGCGCAGCGCACCGGCGACCAACGCCAACACGACGTCGTTGAGCTTGACGCCGAAGACGTCCTTGATGGCCTTGGCGCGGGCCAACTCGACGCGGCAGCTGGTGATCCGGCGGTGCGGAGACACCGGGGCGTTGAACCGGGTCGCGGGCCCCTCGAAGAACTGCGGCGGCCTGCTGGCGAGACCCAGGGTGGCGATCTGCTGACGCAGCGTCTGCTCCAGCAGTCGGGCGATGCGGATCGGGGTCATGATCCCCACGTTGAACAGGGCACCCAGCGCCCGCCGTTGCAGGCTCGGCAGCGTGGATCCCACCAGCGACCCGACGGTCTCGTGTTGCGGCGGACGGGGTTCCGGCGTGACGTCGAGCAGGATTTCGCCCAGCCCCGCGCCCGACACCCCGTCGACGATCGCGTGGTGCATCTTGGTCAGGATCGCGATCCGACCGTCCTCAACACCCTCGATGACCCACAACTCCCAGAGCGGGCGGGACCGGTCCAGTTTGTACGACATCAACCGGCCCACAAGCTCTTCGAGCTCTCGGCGCCCACCAGGCGCGGGCACACCGACACGCCGGATGTGGTAATCGACGTCGAGGTGTTCGTCTTCGACGAACCACGGCCGGTCCAGCCCGAGCGGCGCCCCGGTGACCCGCCAGCGCAGCTGCGGTAGCTCCGGCAACCGGTCGATCACCAGGTCGCGGAGCCGGGCGAAGCTGTACTCCGGCGCGTCACGCGGATCGGCGACCGCCAGCGCACCCACGTGCATGTGCCAGCCCTCGGTCTCGGCCGACCAGAACGCCGCGTCGACGCTCGAAAGCCGCTTCATGCCACTGACCGTAACCCTTGATCAGGCATCGTCCAAGAGGTCCGGCGTGACCGCCGACTCTGTATCCGGGATGCCCTCAACCTTCGCCTTGCGATCGGCCATCGACAACAGGCGCCGGATGCGGCCGGCCACGGCGTCCTTGGTCATGGGCGGGTCGGCGAGGCGCCCGAGCTCCTCCAGCGATGCCTGCCGGTGCTCGACGCGCAGCCTGCCGGCCGTCGACAGATGGTCGGGGACGGTGTCGCCGAGAATCTCCAGCGCCCGCTCCACCCGGGCGGCCGCCGCGACCGCGGCCCGCGCCGAGCGGCGCAGG
>CAZZHX010000233.1:3406-4639 GCA_964653535.1 uncultured Mycobacterium sp.
CAGCCGGTTGGCCGTCGCGCGGACCTCGCGCCGCAGGCGGCGCTCCTCCCACACCAGCCGGGTGTCCTGTGCCCCCATCCGGGTCAGCAGCGCGCCGATCGCCTCACCGTCGCGAACCACCACCCGATCGATGCCACGCACCTCGCGGGCCTTCGCGCTGACCCCGAGCCGACGCGCCGCGCCCACCAGCGCCAGCGCCGCCTCAGGGCCGGGGCAGCTGACCTCCAGAGCCGACGAACGACCGGGTTCCGTCAGCGAGCCGTGCGCTAAAAAGGCTCCACGCCAAGCGGCTTCAGCATCGACGATGCTGCCCCCGACGACCTGGGCGGGCAGGCCCCGCACCGGACGCCCCCGGTTGTCGAGCAGCCCGGTCTGGCGCGCCAGCGCCTCGCCGTCCTTGGCCACCCGCAGCACGTAACGGGTGCTCTTGCGAATCCCGCTGGCCGACAACACGTGCACGACGGCGGTGTAGCCGTACAGATCGAAGATATCCTTGCGCAGACGCCGCGCGACGCTGCCGAGGTCGACCTCAGCCTCGATGACCACACGTCCGGCAACGATGTGCAACCCGCCGGCGAACCTCAGCATGGCCGTCACCTCCGCGCGGCGAGCGCTGACCGACTTCACCACCAGCCGGCTCAGTTCGTCCTTGACTTCGGTCGTCATCGCCACGCGTCGTCACTCCTCGGTTCGCTGCCCACTGGTCCCGAACGTTCACCGTCGACCCGGATCCGCGCGGTGGCGGTGACAGGTGTCACGTGGGCGCCCGCGTGGCCCGCCAAGACCTCGCCCAGGGCCGCCGCGAGCTTGCCCGGATCATGTAAAGGTGTACCAGGTCTCGACACGTCGGCGAAGTGGACTTGCGCCTGCAGCAGTCTGGCCGAGCGGCACAGTTGGTCGCGTTCCCGCTCCCCGGGCACCCGCTCGGCATCGATGATGATGTCGTGCACGGTGAAACCGGGTGCGTGCTGGGACAGCACATGCAGGTGGCGCTCCACCGAAAAACCGGCCGTCTCACCCGGTTCTGCCACCAGGTTGAGCACCAGAACCCGACGGGCGGTCGTCGCTTCCAGCGCCGCAGTCAGCCCCGGCACCAGCACGTGCGGGATCACGCTGGTGAACCACGACCCGGGCCCGAGCACCACGAGGTCGGCGCCCAAGATGGCGTCGACGGCCTGCCGGGTCGCCGGGGGGTTCGGCGGATGCAGCCGCACCCGGCGCACCGTGCCCGGC
>CAZZHX010000234.1:0-4634 GCA_964653535.1 uncultured Mycobacterium sp.
GCCATGAGACAGTTGATAACGGATGTTGCGCAAGTGATTTCACGGCACGCCCGCGGCCTGCACACAATGAACCGGAGGTGATTCGACGTGGCCCCATTGCTGACGGCCTGCAGTGGCTTCCTGTTCGCCGTCTTATGGATGGATTTGATCTTCGATATGCAAGTTCTCGGGCACCGGTCAGCGGATCCGGGATTACCAGAGCCCGTGCTCGCTTCCATCGCGGGTTACTACCACCGCGCCACCACCCGACCACTGAGCGGATTAATTGCTCTTGTCATGCTGATTCTGATTGCCGCGTTGGGATTTCAGATAACGCTGGGCCGCGACCCGGGTTGGCTACTTGTGTCGTCGGCCGGACTCGCGGGCGCCCCGATAGTCCTGGCATTGACCCGGACGCTTCCCGCCGCCGTTCGACTCGGGCACCGAACCGATGGCGCGTCAGAGCAGACCCGGCTTGCGCGGTCAATCTGCCGCGATCACGTCGTCTGCATCAGTTGTATGGTCGCGTTCCTGGTCTTGTGGGTGCTCCGCAGCATCTCCGCCACAAGGTACTAAACTGGAACACGTTTCAATTCGGCGAGCGCCCCGGGAGTTGGCATGCACACGACGATCTGTGATGAGTTGGGTATCGAGTTCCCCATCTTCGCGTTCACGCACTGCCGTGACGTCGTGGTGGCGGTGAGCAAGGCCGGTGGGTTCGGCGTGCTCGGCGCAGTGGGCTTCACGCCCGAGCAACTGGAGATCGAACTGAACTGGATCGACGAGAACATCGGCGACCGTCCCTACGGCGTCGACATCGTTATCCCGAACAAATACGAGGGCATGGATTCGGACCTGTCCGCGGAAGAACTCGCTGCCACGCTGCGCACGATGGTGCCGCAGGACCATCTGGACTTCGCCAAGAAGATCCTCGCGGACCACGGCGTTCCCGTGGACGACGCCGACGAGGACACCCTGCAGTTGCTGGGCTGGACAGAGGCGACAGCCACCCCGCAGGTGGAGGTGGCGCTCAAGCACCCGAAGGTGACAATGATCGCCAATGCGCTCGGCACTCCCCCGGCGGACATGATTAAGCACATTCACGACTCTGGTCGAAAGGTCGCCGCGCTGTGCGGCTCGCCGTCGCAGGCCCGCAAGCACGCCGCTGCCGGCGTCGACATCGTGATCGCCCAGGGTGGCGAGGCCGGCGGACACTGCGGCGAAGTGGGCTCAATCGTGCTGTGGCCCCAGGTGGTCAAGGAGATCGCGCCGGTGCCGATGTTGGCGGCGGGTGGCATCGGTAGCGGCCAGCAGATCGCGGCGGCGCTGGCGCTGGGCGCGCAGGGCGTGTGGAGCGGTTCCCAGTGGTTGATGGTCGAGGAAGCCTCGAACACCCCGGTCCAGCAGGCGGCATACGTGAAGGCGAGTAGCCGGGACACGGTGCGCAGCCGGTCGTTCACGGGTAAGCCGGCCCGCATGTTGCGCAACGCCTGGACCGAGGCCTGGGAGCGGCCCGATAATCCCCAACCGCTCGGCATGCCGTTGCAGTACATGGTGTCCGGCATGGCGGTGCGCGCCACCAACAGATTCCCCAATGAGACCGTCGACGTTGCGTTCAACCCGGTCGGTCAGGTCGTCGGCCAATTCACCAAGGTGGAGAAGACGGCGACCGTCATCAACCGGTGGGTGCAGGAGTACCTCGAAGCGACGAACAGGCTCGACGCACTCAACGCCGCTGCGAGCGTCTGACCGGAGATCACCCGCCCGGCGGGAAGAAGCCTGCCCCGGTGAACCAGCCCTCCTGCCAGCCCTGGGCGCCCAGACACAGCATGGGAAGGCCGGCCTGCGACTGTGCCGCGAACTGAGGGCCGGGACATTGCGCACCGATCTGCTGGATCCCTTGCAGCGGGTAGGAGATCACCCAATACCCGATGGTGGCCGCGGGGAACTGGTTCGGCGGCGGGAAATGGCAGGCCTCGGCCTGCCCGCTGGGGCCACGGCCGAAGATGAAACGCTCGTAGTTGTCGCAGGGCGCCCCCAGCAACGCCTGATAGTTCATGCCCGGCACGTCGCCGGGATAGCTCGGATCGGCGCCCGCGCACGGCGCGATGCTGATAGTGGTGCCAATCGTTGCGACCGTGGCCGTAACGGTGGCGAGTAGCTGGCGAATCATCATTCACCCTTCGCGTCGGTGTCACCGGCTCCGCTGGCCTTCCGGTGACCTGCATCAAAGCATATCCAGTGCGCCGCCGGGCACAAGAACATATCCTCGCCCGATCCCCAACCGCGCCGTCGTAGTAATTTGTGTCGATAGGAGTTCCGAGAAAACCTCTATCAAGGAGCGGCTTTGTCATCGTCCGAGTCTCCGGCCAAGCCGGCCCCCAACCTGCCCCCTGGATTCGATTTCACCGACCCGGACATCTACGCCGAGCGGCTGCCGGTGGAGGAAATGGCGGAGATGCGCCGAACCGCGCCTATCTGGTGGAACGAGCAACCCGACGGTGTCGGCGGTTTCGATGACGGCGGCTTCTGGGTGGTGTCCAAGCACAAAGACGTCAAGGAGATCTCGCTGCGCAGCGACGTCTTCTCCAGCCTGAAGAAGACGGCCCTGCCCCGCTACAAGGACGGCACGGTGGGCGAGCAGATCGAACGCGGCAAGTTCGTCCTGCTCAACATGGACGCGCCGCAGCACACCCGGTTGCGCAAGATCATCTCGCGGGCCTTCACTCCCAGGTCGGTCGAGCGACTTCGCGACGACCTGCGCGAGCGCGCCCGGCTGATCGTCGAAAAGGCGGCGGCCGAGGGGTCGGGAGACTTCGTCGAACAGGTGTCGTGTGAGCTGCCGTTGCAGGCCATCGCCAGTCTGATGGGTGTCCCCCAGGAGGACCGCAAGAAACTTTTCGACTGGTCGAATCAGATGGTCGGCGACATGGATCCCGAGTTCGCGAACAACGACGCCATCACCGCGTCCGTGGAACTCATCATGTACGGCATGCAGATGGCCGCCGACCGGGCCCAGAACCCGGGTGAGGACCTCGTCACCAAACTCGTGGAAGCCGACATCGACGGCCACAAGCTCTCCGACGACGAGTTCGGTTTCTTCGTCATCCTGCTGGCGGTAGCCGGCAATGAGACCACCCGCAACTCGATCACGCAGGGCATGATGGCGTTCACGGACTTCCCCGATCAGTGGGAGCTCTTCAAGCGGGAGCGCCCCGCCACCGCGGCCGACGAGATCGTCCGCTGGGCCACACCGGTCACTTCGTTCCAGCGGACCGCGCTGGAAGACTATGAACTGTCCGGCGTGCAGATCAAGAAGGGCCAACGGGTAGTGATGGTCTATCGCTCCGCCAATTTCGACGAAGAGGTGTTCGACGACCCGTTCGCGTTCAACATCCTGCGCAATCCCAACCCGCACGTCGGATTCGGCGGCACCGGCGCCCACTACTGCGTCGGCGCCAACCTGGCCCGAATGACGATTGATCTGATGTTCGGCGCGATCGCCGATGTGTTGCCCGATCTGGAATCGGTGGGCACACCGGAGCGGCTCCGGTCCGGCTGGCTCAACGGGATCAAGCACTGGCAGGTCGACTACCATTCCGATGGGGCATCGAAATGCCCTGTGGCGCATTGAGTCCGGGCTTGACCGCAATCCTGGGCTTGAGCTGAATCCGGGTTAGAGATGCCACCGCGTCGCGCTGCGACCACAGCGTGGGATCTGGACGCCACCGGCGGCGAATTGCTGATCCGCACCGGCGTCGCTGGAAGGGCCGCCCGAATGGGTCATCGGCTCACCATCGCGATGACGCGATGGGAGGCCACGGTGAGCTGGGACGGCGCTAAGCCGATCAGTGCGGAGTTGACCGTCCAGACAAGGTCCTTCGCGGTACTCCGGGGCGAGGGAGGCGTCAAAGGGCTGTCCGAGCCTGAGAAGGCGCTGGTGAAGTCGAACGCGCTGAAGGCCTTGGTCGCCGGTCGCTATCCCGAGATCCGCTTTGGCTCCGAGGACATCACCACGTCCGACGCGGGATACCGCCTGGCCGGCGCACTCCAGATCGCGGGAACGTCGCGAGAACACGTCATCGACGTGCGCACCGAGGATCTCGGAGATTCCTGGCGGATGTCAGCCGAATCGTGCGTCCGCCAGTCCGAATTCGGCGTCAAGCCCTACTCGCTGTTCATGGGCTCACTGCAGGTCGCCGACGACGTGTCGATTTCTTTCACCGCGGTTCACCCCAAGGACTGATCGAGGCGGCCACCCGGATCAGGGCTGCGTGCCCTCCGAGGGGGCCGCAGCGTTGTCTGCGTCGCCGGGGATCTGGTCAAGCACCCTGGTCAAGTACGGCTGCCGGCCGACGGCGCCCGTTTGCGGATCGGGCACATTCGGTGGGTTCGACCCCTGCGGAATCGTTTCGCCTTCGGGTGACCGCAGGTTCCGCGCCGCCGGCGCGGACTCCCCTGGCTGGGGATCGGCCGGCGCCCCGGGGGGTGTGACGGCCTCTGCGATGTGCGGGGCGCTTGCCGGTGCCGCATGCCTCGGCGTCGTGCGGTCACTCCCGGGAAGGAGGTGGATCCCCACGGCCGCCGATAGCGCGCCGACGAAGGTGATCGCGCCCACGGCCAGTGCGGTCGCCGCCCCGGCGTACGACCAATGC
>CAZZHX010000235.1:0-4619 GCA_964653535.1 uncultured Mycobacterium sp.
CAACAATTCGGCCAACCCGGGTATCGCCGGCACCTCCGGCAACGGCGGCACTGGCGGTCTCGGCGGCGTCGGCGGTGCCTCGAACGGCGGCTTCGGCGGCGGCGCGGGCGGTATCGGCGGCAGCGGCGGTGCCGGCGGAGTCGGAGTCAACGCCGGCTCCACGGGCGGCACGGGCGGCACGGGCGGCGCCGGCGGCGGCGGCGGCGCCGGCGGCACGGGCGGCGTCGGCAGTTCCCCTCAACTCAATACCCCCGGCAACGCCGGTGGCGCCGGCAGCGCAGGCACTCCCGGCGGCCCCCCTGTCGGGGCCACGGGCGGCACCGCCGGAACGGGCGGAACCGGCGGCACCGGCGGTACCGGCGGCCCCCGAGCATGATCGTGCTGGACAGCCCCCCGTCACCCGTGATGCCGACGCGGGTCCTGCCGAACTGACCCCCGCACATCCGACCTGTCCCCAGGCAACGCTAGGGGCGAGCGACCCCCGGGGCCGTGGGGGACGGCGTCGGAGTGGGACGCGGCATGTCGCCAGGCATCATCCCGCCCGGCATCATCCCGTGGTCGTCCTTCATCATCGGGCAGGTGCCCGGCCGTGCGCCGTGACCCATCGGGCCGATGAAGCGCCCGTCGTCGCCGTAGCCCGACGCGGCCTTGCCCACCATGACGCCCGAGAAGAAGATCAGGGCGGCCATGAACACCAGTCCGGCGGCAATGGCTACGCCCGCCGCGACCCGGAAGAGTGTGCTCGTCTGCCCCTCGGTCGCTGGTTCGGCCGGTTCGGTGGTGGATTGGTGCGGTGCCGTCATCTGTCGAATCATGGCGCAACGGCGCGTCGGGTAGTAGGGACTATTGGCCTTTACGGTGTGTGCGCGCCCGGTCGCTACGATCAGCGCATGCAGGGAGCGAAGATTCTGATCACCGGTCCGACAAGCCAGGTCGCCACCCCCATCGCGGTGGCTCTCGCGGCCGACAACGAAGTCTGGGGCATTGCGCGCTTCACCAGCACCGCAGGCCGGGAGGGCCTCGAGGCCGCCGGCGTGCGGTGCCAACCGGTGAACCTCGCGGCAGGTGACTTCTCCGGTCTGCCCGCCGACTTCGACTACGTCCTGAACCTGGCCGTGGCCAAGAGCGGCAACTGGGACAAGGACCTCGCCGCCAACGCCGAGTCGGTCGGCCTGCTCATGGCCCACTGCCGCAGCGCCAAGGCGTTCCTGCACTGTTCCTCCGGCGCCGTCTACGACCCGCCCGGCGACGAACCCCGCACCGAGACCGCGGCACTGGGCGACAACCACAAGCCGCTGTTCCCCACCTACTCCATCTCCAAGATCGCCGGGGAAGTGGTCGCCCGGACGACGGCGCGGATCCTGGGCCTGCCCACCACGATCGCACGGCTCAACGTTCCCTACGGCGACAACGGTGGCTGGCCGTACTACCAGATGGAGATGATCCTGGCCGGCATGGCGATCCCCGTCCCGCCCGGCGGACCGGCCCGCTACAACCCGATTCACGAGGATGACATCATCGCCACCATCCCCAAGCTGCTGGAGGCGGCGTCGGTGCCGGCGACGACCGTGAACTGGTGCGGCGAGCAGACCGTCAGCATCCAGGAATGGTGCGAGTACCTGGGCGCTCTCGTCGGCCGGGAGCCGATCTTCGAGGAGAGCGAGCAGGCGTTACGGGGCAACCCCACCGACGCCACCCGGATGCGCGACCTGATCGGCGGCACCACTGTCGACTGGCACGACGGGCTGCGCCGGATGGCGGCGAAGTTCCACCCCGAACTCCTCACCGCGTAACGCGACATATAACAAGCCCGTGGCGCCGAAAGTCAACGCCGGCAACCTGACCGGCGTCTCCGAGACGGCGCTGATGACCCTGTACGGCCGCGCCCACCAGGCCGCGCACCCGGACCCGATCATCGATGACCCGATGGCGATCCGCCTTGTCGAGTCCATCGACGTCGACTTCGGCAAGTTCAGGCACAGGGGTCAGGAGATGGCGCTGCGGTCCCTGGCCGTCGATCGGTGCTCCACCCGGTACCTCACCGCGCACCCCGAGGCCACCGTCGTCGCACTCGCGGAGGGCTTCCAAACCACCTTCTGGCGGCTGGACCGCGCGCTGCCCGACGCGCGGTTCACCTGGGTGTCGGTCGATTTGGCGCCCATCATCGAACTGCGGCAGCGCCTACTGCCGCAGTCGCCGCGGATCACCTGCCTGGCGCAGTCGGCGCTCGACTACAGCTGGATAGACCGGGTCGAGGCCGACCACGAGACCGGCAAGGGTGTGTTCATCACCGCCGAGGGTCTGCTGATGTACCTGCAGCCGCCCGAGGCGATGGCACTGATCGCGCAATGCGCCAAGCGGTTTCCCGGTGGGCAGATGTTCTTCGACCTGCCGCCCACCATCGTGAAAAGAGTGGCCGGCCGCACGGGGCTGCGCGCTTCGAAGCACTACCGCTTGCCGCCCATGCCGTTCAGCCTCTCGCCCCGGCAGCTGGCGGACCTGGTGCACACCGTGCCCGGCGTGCGCGTGGTACACGACGTCCCGATGCCGCGAGGCCGGGGCGCGTTCTTTTCCACCATGTACCCCGCGTTCTGGGAATTCGGGCCCACCAAGGAATTCCGCGGCGCTTACACCCTGCTGGAGTTCGGCTGACGATCAGCCGAGTTTGACCACCAGCTTGCCGACGTTCTTGCCGTCGAACAACATGTTGATCGCGGTCGGCAGCTGCTCGAAGCCCTCGACGACCGTCTCCAGCGGGGTCAGCTTGCCCTGCGCCATCAAGCCGGCAATATCGTCGGCGGCCTCCTGCGCCCGACCGAGATGGTCCAGAACGATGAAGCCCTGCAACGTAACCCGCTGGATGAGCAGGTTGCCGAACGCCCGCGGGCCCGGCGGGAGATCGACGGCGTTGTAGCCCGAAATCAACCCGCACAGCGCCACCCGGGCACCGAGGTTCAGCCGGGCGAACACCGCGTCCATCAGATCGCCGCCGACGTTCTCGAAGTCGACGTCGATGCCGTTGGGCGTCGCCGCGGCGAGTTGGCGTGCCCAGTCGCCGGCGCGGTGGTCGACGGCCGCGTCGAAGCCCAGTTGCTCGGTGAGCAGCGCGCACTTCTCCGGTCCGCCCGCGATCCCGACGACGCGTGCGCCGGCGGCCTTGGCCAGCTGGCCGGCGACCGAGCCGACGGCGCCCGCGGCGGCGGAGACGACGACCGTCTCGCCCGGCTGCGGTTTGCCGATGTCACGGATGCCGACCCATGCGGTGAGCCCCGTCGTGCCGAGCACACCCAGATAGGCGCTCGGCGCGACACCCGGGGCGAGGTCGACGGGCATCACCAGCGACGTGGCGGACAGGACCGCGTACTCCTGCCAGCCCAGCAGGCCCTGCACCTTCTGCCCGACCGGGAGGTTGGGGTTCTTCGACGCCACCACCTCGCCCAGTCCGCCGGCGCGCATCACCTCGCCGATGCCGACCGGAGGCAGGTATGTCGGGATGTCGTTGATCCACATGCGGTTGGTCGGATCGAGTGAGATCCAGTCGACGCGGGCGAGTGCCTCGCCGTCGGCGAGTTCGGGGAGCGCCTCCTCGCTCAGCTCGAAGGTGTCCGGACCGATGCGTCCGGTGGGTCGTTCGCGGAGAAGGAAGCGGCGGTTTATTTCGGTCATGTGCGCACCGTACCGCCAAAGGCGTGGCGCGTCGTCAGTGCTATAACGCACCTATGGCAGACACCGGCACGCCCATCACCCATGTTTCCGACACGGCGCGCTGGACGGCGATGCACCGCGCCACCGAAACGGCCCGCCCGGACGCGCTGTTCCGCGACCCGTTCGCCGCGCTCCTCGCCGGTGAACAGGGTCGGGCGATCGCCGCCAGGGGGCCCCGCAACGGCCGCAACGGGTGGTGGCTGATCGCGCGAACCAAGCTCATCGACGACGCGATCGCCGACGCGATCGCCGACGGCTGCGACCGGGTCCTCAACCTGGCCGCCGGATTGGATACCCGGCCCTACCGTCTGGATCTTCCGGCCAATTTCACGTGGGTGGAGGCCGACCTGCCCGGCCTGCTCGCCGAGAAGACGCAACTTCTCGCCGGCCAGGAGCCGCGCTGCCGGCTGAGCCGGACAGCCGTCGACCTGGCCGACCCGGTGGCCCTGAACGCCTTCCTCGATGACGCCCTGGATGGCGCGACCAAGGCACTGGTGCTGACCGAGGGCCTGGTGATGTATCTCGGCGACCTGGACGTGGTGACGCTCTCAGACGCCTTCACGCGACCCCAGGTCGCCTGGTGGATGCTGGACTTCGTCGGCCCGGGCCTGAAGCGAAACCTGAACAAGTCGATGGCCGACTTGATGCAGAACGCGCCGTTCAGGTTCGCACCCGACAATGGGATTGCCTTCTTCGAGGACCTCGGTTGGCGGGTTATCCGGGCGGAGACCCTCTCTGTGGCGGCCCGCCGTCTGCGCCGCCTGCCCTGGATGATGCGCCCGCGGGCTTGGTTGCCGGCACCCGATCCGAGGCGCCCGGGCCCCCGGGAGTGGAGCGCGGTCGCGTTGCTCACGCGCTGAAGGATCACCCGAGAGAAGTCACCACACGCGGAGGTAGTCGACCAGCATCTGCGC
>CAZZHX010000236.1:0-4610 GCA_964653535.1 uncultured Mycobacterium sp.
GATCTGGACCGGCGGGGCTGCCAGTCGCCCATCCGGTCCGCCTCACGTTTATTCGCGATGGCCAGCAGCAGGTCGGGGTCCACGCGGGCCTTGCCTGGCATGTCTGGCTTGTCGGCCCCCTTGTGATTGCGGTAGTCGAACAGGTCGTGGAGCCGCTTGCCCACCATGACGTGCTGCCACAGCGGCACCGGCCGGTGCTCGTCGACCACCACGGTCGTGTCGCCGCGCACGGTTTGGATCCAGCCGCCGAACTCCTCGGCGTTGCTCACCGTCGCCGAGAGGCTCACCAGCCGCACCTCGTCGGGCAGGTGCAGGATCACCTCCTCCCACACCGGGCCCCGCATCCGGTCGGCCAGGAAATGCACCTCGTCCATCACGACGAACGACAAACCTTGCAGCGCAGGCGAATTCGCGTAGAGCATATTGCGCAGCACCTCGGTGGTCATCACCACCACGGGCGCGTCGGCGTGCACCGACTGGTCGCCGGTCAGCAGTCCGATCCGGTCGCGGCCGTAGCGCGCCGTCAGATCGTTGTGTTTCTGGTTGCTCAGCGCCTTCAGCGGCGTGGTGTAGAAGCACTTGCCGCCGGACGCCAGCGCCAGGTGCACCGCGAACTCGCCGACCACCGTCTTGCCGGCACCGGTCGGCGCACACACCAGCACCCCGCGGCCCCGTTCCAGCGCCGCGCACGCCCGCTGCTGAAAATCGTCGAGGGCGAACGGCAGTTCCGCGGCGAACCGGGCCAACTCGGGGAGCTCAGGTGACGTCATCGTGCTGACCGGGGGCGAACAACGGCGCGGGGATCGGCTCAGGCATCGGCTCAGGCATCGGCTCAGGCATCGGCATAGGCGGCTCGATGACCGCCGCCTGGTCGTCGGGAATCTGGGTCTGGGCTTGGCGCGTGGCTGCGCGCCTGTCGTGCAGCCGGGCGATTTGAATGGCGAACTCGAGCAGCACCGACAGGGCCACCCCCAGCGCGGTCATCGAGAACGGATCGGATCCGGGTGTGAACACCGCCGCGAACGCGAACACCGCGAAGATCAGGCCACGCCGCCACGCCCGGAGCCGCTCGTAGGTCAGCACCCCGGCCAGGTTGAGCATCACGATGAGCAAGGGGAATTCGAAGCTGACGCCGAACACGATCAGCAGATTGATCAGAAAACCGAAATACCGGTCCCCGGACAGCGCGGTGACCTGAACGTCGCTGCCGACCGTGAGCAGGAAGCCCAGCGCCCGCGACAACACGAAGTACGCCAGCACGGCGCCGGCGATGAACAGCGCCGCCGCGGGGATCACGAAGGCAACCGCGAAGCGGCGTTCCTTCTGGTACAGACCGGGGGTGATGAACGCCCACAGCTGGTAGAGCCACATCGGGCAGGCCAGCACGATCCCGGTCATCATCCCGACCTTGAGCCGCAACATGAATTGGTCGAACGGCGCGGTGGCGAGCAGCCGGCACTGACCGTCGGCGCTGATGCTGGCCCGCGCCGAGGCCGGCAGCGAGCAATAGGGACGGCGCAACCACTCGCCGAGGCTTTCCAGGCCGAAGACCGAATGCGAGTACCAGAAGAACCCGAAGATCGTGGTGATCAGGATCGCCGCCAGGGCGATCAGCAGCCGGGTACGCAGCTCGGTCAGGTGGTCGACCAGCGACATCGTCGCGTCGGGGTTGGTGCGGCTGCGCCGCAGACGGGGGTTGAGCCGCTGGCGCAGGGAGGCCATGCGCGCGGAGACTCTGGACGGGTTCACGACGCTCGCTCGGGGCTCGCTCGGTGGATGGATCAGTGGCGCTCGGGCACCGCAGCGGCGCGTGCCGGGCTACGCCGGACGCGCTTCGCTGTGGCCCTGCTCGCTGGCCGCCGGCGGGTCGGCGCGCGGCTGGACGGGGGGCACGGGGGCGGCCTGGTCGATCGCCGTCGTTTCGCCCCGGTTTTCGGTCTGCATTTCGCGCATTTCCGATTTGAAGATGCGCATCGACTTGCCGAGCGAACGCGCCGCGTCGGGAAGCTTCTTGGCTCCGAACAGCAGCACCACCACGACAGCGAGGATCGCCCAGTGCCACGGACTAAGACTGCCCACTTTGATTACCTCCGGTCGTCGCACCGATGCTACCGCAGCCCGGCGCCCCGCCGCTGAGTCCGCGCCGCAGCGTCACCCGGTTGCTTCCTAGCCAGCTTCCTAGCCTGCTTCCTAGCCTGCCTCGTCGCCGCAGGTCTCATAGGACCGCAGGGCGGCCGCCGCCGCGTCGCGCACCCGTTGGGCGAGGGACTCCGGCGCCAGCACCTGCACCGCCGACCCGAAGCTGAGCACCAGGCGCGTCATCCACTCGTCGGAGGCGTAGGTCATGACGGCGTCGCACGACCCGTCCGGGGACTCGCGGATGTCGCGCATCGGGTAGTACTCGAACAGCCAGGACGCCGAGGGCGCCACCCGCAGGGTGACCGTCGGCAGGGACGGATCGCCATCGAACAACGACGTGTTCGGCGGGGCCTGCAGCACCGGTTGCGGAGGCGCGGCCGGCTCCCCCAGTTCGGCGGCGTCCACGATCCGGTCGAAGCGGAACAACCGGACCCCCTCCGCCTCGCGCGACCAGGCCTCCAGGTAGCTCAGGCCACCGACCAGCAGCACCCGGATGGGGTCGACGATCCGGCTGCTCAGGGCGTCGCGGGACGCGGAGTAGTAGTCGAGAGCCAGGGCGTGCTTGTTCTGCAGCGCCGCCCGGACCGCGGCCGCGATCCGATTCTCCTCTGGCCCGGGAGCGTCGACGGTCGCCGTCTCCGCCCCGCCCTCCTTGCCGGAGTCGCGCCCGGCGGCGCCCGCGGCGGCCTCGATCTTGGCGATCGCGCTGCGCGCGGCCGCGGGATCGACCACGCCCGGGATTTCCGCCAGCGCCCGCAGCGCCACCAGCAGGCCGGTGGCCTCTGGCGACGTGAGCTTGAGGGGGCGGTCGATACCGGCCGAGAAGGTCACCTCGATCGTGTCGCCGGCGAACGAGAAGTCGATGAGGTCACCCGGGTAGTAGCCGGGCAGGCCGCACAGCCACAGCTGGTTGAGGTCGGCCTCCAGCTGCTTGACCGATACCCCCAGGTCGGTGGCGGCATCGGCCCAGGTGATGCGCGGGTTGGCCTGAAAATACGGGACCATATTCAGCAGCCGAACCAGCCGGGTGGACACGGGGGTCATCGCGCTCGCAACCGGGTCAGCACGTCGTCGCGCAGGGACTGTGGCCGCAGCACCACGGCGTCCTCCCCGTACCCGGCGATGTGGCGCGCCAGGTGATCGCCGGAACCGAGGTCGAGTTCGATCACCTCGCCGTCGCGGTCACCCACCCGGCGCGTAGCCACCGGCCGTCCGGCCCGCCGCAGCGCGGTGGCGCGTCCGTCGGCGACCCACACCCGGGCCTGCCCGCCGGCTTCCGTCGTCAGCATCTGCGCCACCTTCTGCGCCACGATGCCGCGCAGGTCCACGCCGTCGGGAACGGTGACGGCGCCGGCCGGCCCGAGCGGCGTGACGTCGCCGTCGATCCGGGACAGCCGGAACACGCGCGTGTCGTCGCGGTCGCGGTCGTGGCCCACCAGATACCAGCGGCCCTTCGTGGTCACCACGCCCCACGGCTCGACGGTGCGGGTGCGCACCGGGTCGGAGCGCGTCGGTCGGTGTGCGAACTGTACCGCTTGCCCGGAATCGATGGCGGACAACAGGATTCCAAGGATGTCCTCGGAGCCGCGCAGTCCGGGCACACCGGCCGGAGAGGCGATCGTCACCGGGGCGTCCGGGTCGACGTCCACCCCGGCCGCGCGCAGCTTGAGCAACGCGCCCTGGGTGGCGGTGATCAGTTCGGGCGACTCCCACAGCTGCGTGGCGACGGCCACCGCGGCCGCCTCGGCCGGGGTCAGCTCGACCGGCGGCAGCGAATAGGCGTCGCGGTTGATCCGGTAGCCCTCGGTCGCGTCCCACGCAGAGAGCCGGGAGACCTCGAGGGGGATGCCGAGGTCGCGCAGCTCGCTCTTGTCGCGTTCGAACATCCGCGAGAACGCCTCGGCGGTGGGGTTGTCCGAGTAGCCGGCCACCGTGGACCTGATCTTGTCGGCGGTGATCAAGCCCCGGGTGGACAACAGGGCGATGACCAGATTCACCAGCCGTTCGACTTTCGAGGTCGCCATTCGCAAGAGCCTAATTCGACCCGGCGGCGCGCGCGTTCCGCCACGCAGCGGGCTACATGCTGGCGATCAGCCGCTTGACCCGTTCGTCGACCGCGCGGAAGGGGTCCTTGCACAGCACCGTGCGCTGAGCCTGGTCGTTGAGCTTGAGGTGCACCCAGTCGACGGTGAAGTCGCGTCCCGCCGCCTGGGCGGCGCTGATGAACTCGCCCCGCAGCCTGGCGCGGGTGGTCTGCGGCGGGGTGTCGACCGCCTCCGCGATGTCCTCGTCGGTGGTGACGCGCGTCGCGAGGCCCTTGCGCTGCAGCAGGTCGAACACGCCGCGGCCCCGCTTGATGTCGTGGTAGGCCAGGTCGAGCTGGGCGATCTTCGGGTCGGAGAGCTCCATGGAGTAGCGGTCCTGGTAGCGCTGGAACAGCTTGCGCTTGATCACCCAGTCGATCTCGGTGT
>CAZZHX010000237.1:0-4532 GCA_964653535.1 uncultured Mycobacterium sp.
CTCCACTGCCCGTCGGCGCTCCGATCGTTGGCATGGCCGGCACGCCCGGCGGCAAGGACCAGCCGACAGGCCTGGAGCCGGCTGGTGGGCTGGCGCCCGGTCAGCCGCTTCCGGCCGGCCCCACGAACTGAGACCCGGTCTTCCTACGGCCTTCTCGGCCGGTATTTTCTGGCACTGCCTCCCCGGCTATTCCATTCGCGCCGAGCGCCACGCCAGCGTGACGCTCGGCGTCGGCGGTCACTCTGGCGTGACGCTGGAGACTCGGGGCCGAGCGTGAAGCCAGCGTCACGTTCGCGCACGAGCGTCACGCCAGCTTCACGTTGGAGGCTGAGAGTTGCGAGCTGCGGGAGAGCGGCGCGCGGGAAAAGGCTGTTAGCCCTGAACGATGACCGGGTCGCCGACGCTGACCGTGTTGTAGTACCACTCGGCGTCTTCGGGACTCAGGCTGATGCAGCCGTGGCTGACATTGTCGATACCCATCGCATTGACGGCCCACGGCGCGGAGTGCACAAAGAGACCGTGGCCGGTGATCCGGACGGCATAGTCCACAGGGATGCGATACCCGTCGGGATCGGTGACGGGAATGCCGACGCTGCTGGAGTCCATGATCACGGTGCGCTGCTTGTCCTGCACGGTGTAGGTGCCGACGGGCGTCGGGTACTCGGGTCTGCCCATCGTGGCCGGCATGACGCCCTCCTCGCCCCAGTGGGGCCGGTGGTGCGGCGCGGGCAGCGACGACGGCGGACCCATCTCGACTCCGTCGACGGTCACCGTGAACGTGTGGTCTGTGATATCGGCGACGCCGACCACCGCGGGACCCGTTTCGAATTCGGTGGACAGCGCGCCGACCGCAAGCTTCACCGTGCCGTGTGCCGGCCAGTATCGGTCGGGCACCCACTGCACGGTGTCGTTGCCGAGCCAGTCGAACTTGCCGGTCATCGCGGGCGTCGACGTCACATGGATGGCGCGCTCAGCCGCCCGGCGTCCGGTCGCGGTGGAGACGGGCATACCGAGCCTCACCACCACGGGATGGCCCACGCCCACCACCTGGCCCCGCGCCGGAAGTACCGACGCGATGACCGCTCCGGGCGAGGAGTTCACCGCGGCGTGGCTCACGCCCGCGGGACCCGCCACCACAGCCGCACCGATCCCGATCACCGTCACCGCACACCGAAAGGCCCCACGCATGGATCACATGCTAGGGCTGGGGTCAGCGGTGGATGCGCAAGCGCGCGTCCGCGTTTCGATCAAGACTGTGTCACGTTTCGGCAACGGGAAGTATCAGCGGCGCTTGCGCAACCACCCCAACGCCGACTCCGCCGCGTGGTAGCCGCACAGCCCGTGAACGCCGGCGCCCGGCGGCGTGGACTGCGAGCAGAGGTAGACACCGGGCACACCGGTCGTGTACGGGTCGATGGCGATGCGCGGCCGGAAGATGACCTGTAGGCCATCGTTGGCGCCGCCGATGATGTCTCCGCCGATGAAGTTGGCGTTGTAGGCCTGCAGTTCGGCGGTGCTCATGCTCACGGTGGCCACGATGCGCTCGCGGAAACCGGGTGCGAACCGCTCGATCTGGTCGACGACGGCCGCGGTGGCGTCGCCGGTGTAGCCGAAGGGAACATGCGCGTACGCCCAGATCGGGTGGATGCTGCCCGCCGAGCGGGACGGGTCGGCCAGGTACTGCTGCCCGACGAGCACGAACGGCCGCGCGACCATTCGCCCCTGTGCGCGTTGGCGTTCGGTGTCGGCGATCTCGTCGAAGGTGCCGCCGAGGTGGACGGTGCCGGCGCGGCCGCAGTCGGGATTGGTCCACGGAATGTGGCCCTCGATGGCGAAGTCGACCTTGAACGCCGACGATCCCTCGCGGTAGCGCCCATAGGCACGGCTGACACGGCCGGGCATGACGTCGCCGTAGATCTGCAGCGCCAGCGCAGGGCTGAGGTCCAGCATGACGATGTCGGCGTCGGGGATATCGGCGCGGCGCGTCACCCTCACCCCGGTGGTCACCGTGCCGCCGTGCTCGGCCAGGGCGGCGGCCAGAGCCCGGATGATCGACCCGGAGCCCCCTTCGGCGACCGGCCAGCCGTACCTGTGGCCGCTGGCCAGGATCATCAGGCCCAGCGACGCGGTCAGCGGCCGATCCAGCCGGGTGTAGACGTGCGCCGCCGACCCGCCGAACAACGCACGCGCCTGTTCGGTGCGAAACCAGCGCGCCATCGTGGTCGCCGGCAGCAGCGCGCGCGGCCCGAAGCCGGCGAGGCGCAGGGGATGCCGCGGAACGTTGAGCACCGGGCGCAGCAAGTCCTCGGCCAGCGCGTCGAACCCCTCTGCCAGTCCACCGATGGCTCGGCGCCACCGGCTGGCGTCGGGCCCCAGCCCCGCCGTCGTCCGTTCGATCGACTGGTAGAGCACCCCGGCGGATCCGTCGTCGAGCGGGTGCGCGCAGTCGATCTCCGGCCACTTCCACACCAGGCCGTAACGCTGCAGGTCGATCTGCTTCCAGAACGGCGAGCCGACGCCCAGCGGGTGAAACGCCGAGCAGCGATCGTGAACGACGCCGGGCACCGTCAGCTCGCCCGACCGCGCTCCCCCGCCGATGGTGTCGTGGGCCTCCAGCACCTGCACCTCGACACCGTGACGGGCGAGCTGGATGGCCGCGGCTAGGCCGTTGGGTCCGGCGCCGACGACGACCGCGGTGGTCATGGCGCGGCGCGCCGCATCGTGACATGCACGGGGAACTCGTCGCCGACTTCCGGCCACGGCTGGCGGGTCAGCATGTCCTTGACCTCGACGTAGCCTGCCTCGATCACCCCGGACTTGGCGTCGACAATGCGGTAGGCCTGCCGCGCGGTGTGGATCGGCTGGCCCTCGAGGACGACGACGCGAACGTCGCCCTCGCCGAAGTGGCAGCGGCGCTGCACCGCAGCCAGGAGCTGCTCGTTGTGCAGGTGCCCCTCGCCGAAGTTCCAGCCCACGAGGGGCCCCGCAACAACCTCACCCTCGCGGATGCTGTAGTCAGCTTCGTTGGCCCCCACCGCACGCGGCAGCAGGCCGTTGATCGCCCTGCCGTGCGCGTGCATGGCACGGAACGCCGACGTTTTGTCGCTGATGATCTCGGCGGTACCGCGGTCGTAGAGCTTGGCGATCTGGTTGACCACTAACGCGGAACTCTTGACGACGTTGGCTTCGATCCTGTCCTCGGCGCCCTCGCGGAAGCACCACACGCTGCTGGCCCAGTTCCCGGCGTAGTAGCGCATCGCGGGCAGGAACGACACCTTCTCGGGGAAGAAGTTTCCCACGATGGGCACGACGACCACGGCGACGATCAGGATGGCGAGCAGCAGCGGCGACTGCAGGTCCAGGGCGCCGATGGCGCCGTAGTGACCGAACAGATAGAACAGCGAGAAGATGAAAAACACGTTCCACTCCAATGGAACTCCCATCGGCAGGTTCGACAGGATGTTGAGGTGGAACAACACCATGAACCCGATCAGGAACCACCGCCAGGGGTGCCCGCCGGCGACGAAGACCAGGACCGCGGGCACCAAGAACTCCGCCGTAGTGCCGCCGACATGAGCCATCATCTTCGGCAGCCAGGAGGGTCGCAGGTCGTTGACCGGGTCGAGATAGAGCCGGCGCTTGAGCCCGTTGAAGAGCCTGCTCCGCAGCAGCGCGTTATTGCTCGTCATGACCGACACGACGTACGGGAAATGATGATTGAGTTTCGACGTCGCCGCCCCCCACCACAACCCGAGCATGATGATCTTGAACGCGGCGATCTGGTCGATGAACGGGAAGAAGAACACAATGAGCTTCAGCCCGTAGTGCTCGGCGCGGGCCGCCAGGAAGATCGTTTTGTCGCGAAGCCCGAGCAGCACCAGGGCGACGATGGTCGGCGCGACCAGAACCGGGTCGACCAGGCCGACGTCGCCCGCGGCGGTGACGGGCCCGCCGTGACCGGGCGACAGCAGCGCCCAAACGCCGCCGGCCAGCACGACCGCGTACAGGGCGATATCGACCAGGGTGCGCGTGTCACCGCCGGTGAAGGGCACCTTGCCCGGCCACGGCGGCAGCCGGATCGTGTTGGGGCGCAACCAGTACAGGAAGCCGCCGATCGGCGGCAGGAAGCGTCCGGTCAGCGGACCCGATCCGCAGCCGAGGCCCAGCACCTCGAAAAGCAGCGTGAAGATGATGACTTTCTGGTACACGATCGGTTGCGTCCACCAGTCGCCGATGCGGTCCAGCCCGCCCAGACCCGGGGTGAGCGCAATGATCGCGGCGGGAGCGGCGACGTAGGCGGCGATCTTGATCAGGTAGAGGAGATTCACCGCGGACGGGGTGCCGAAGCCGTGTTCGGCCCAGTGCCGGGTGACGATCTGCAGGCGAATCGCGCGGGGTAGCGTTCGCCAGGCCTCACGGTCGACCTCGGGAAGATCCGGTGCGATAAATCCCATGGTTCTCCTCGCTGCGGGTGTGACCCCCGGCCCACCGGGTGGGAGCGGGCCGGCTACCGAGCGGCGAGACGGACCCGC
>CAZZHX010000238.1:0-4517 GCA_964653535.1 uncultured Mycobacterium sp.
TGCTCGGGTCGTTGCGGACCGCCGCCGGCGTGGGCTTCTCACCGGCGACGATCCCGACAAGCCGCCGCCGAAATGGATGACCATGCTCACGTCGGCGACCCCCACCAAGGCGTTCTTGATCGGGATCGGCGTCATGGCGGTGTCGGTCAAGGCGTGGGTCTTGACGCTGGCGGCTATCGGCGTCATCGGCACTGCCGGATCGGAGGCAGGTCTGGGGCGCGTCAGCAACGCCGCCACCTACCTCGCTTTCGTGGCGTTGGCCGCGAGCGGGAACCTGCTCGTCATCGGCGTCGCCGCGCTCCTACCGGGCCGCTCGCGCGCGCTGCTGGAGCGAACCCTGAGCTGGATCACACGCAACGACCGGTACATCGTGATCGGTGTCGGCCTGGTGTTCGGAATCTGGTTTGGCGTCAAGTCGTTGCGCGGCTTCGAGATTCTGTGAGCCCGGTGACTTTGTGCCCTTACCCGCGCGCGGACGCCGCGGGCATTCTCAAGGTGCCACCCGGGATCTCAAGGAGCACAACGTGATCGACTACACAATGGATGCAGAACACTCCATTCTCGAGGTGCACCCCACGTCGGCGCTCGACCAAAAGGACTTCGCCGAACTCGCCAAGGTCGTCGACCCACACATCGCGGCCCACGGTGAACTGGCTGGCCTGATCCTCAGCGCACCGTCGTTCCCCGGCTGGGACAGCTTCGGGGCGTTGGTCACCCACTTCCGCTTCGTGCGGGACCACGAAAAGCACCTGAAGAAGGTCGCGGTCGTCACCGACTCCCACCTGGGCGACGTCGCCGAGCACTTGGCTTCACACTTCGTGTCGGCGCAGATCCGGCACTTTCCCAGTGGGGAGATCGTGCAGGCGCGCCAGTGGATCAACGCCGCGTGATGCGGCGTCGCTCCGGTCACCAGCAGGTGTAGCCGCCGTCGATCACGACGTCGGACCCGGTCATGTAGCTGGACGCCTCGCTGGCCAGATACAAGTACAGCCCGACGAGCTCATCGGGCCGGCCCATCCGCCCCATCGGGATCTTCGGCTCCCAGTGGGCGTGGTACTCGGTCAAAGGTTCGACTAGCTCGGTGCGGATGTAGCCGGGACTGACGCTGTTGACCCGGATGCGGTGTGGGGCGAGTTCCACGGCCATCGCCTTGGTCAGGTGAATCACCGCCGCCTTGGACGTGCAGTAGTGGCCGACCGGCTGCGGGGTGTTGATGATGTGGCCGGACATCGAGGCGGTGGTGATGATGGATCCGCCGCGGCCTTGGCGCACCATCGCCCTGGCCGCCGCCTGCGCGGTGAGGAACACACCGTTGACGTTGGTGCTCTGGATGCGCTGGAAGTCGTCCGGCGCCATGTCCAGGATCGGTTGGACCGCGACGATGCCGGCATTGCAGACGGCGATGTCGACGCCGCCCCACTCGGCGGTCACCCGATCCAGCATCGCGGTGACGTCGTCGGGTTGCCTGACGTCACATTGGACACCCACCACCCTTCCCGGTCCGGCCCCCGCCAGCTCACCGGCGACCCGGTCCAGCGTGTCGGAATGACGTGCCGCAATCGCGACATTGGCTCCAGCCTCGACGTAGGCCCGGGCAACCGCCTTGCCGATGCCGCTGGAGGCCCCGGTCACCAAAGCCGTCTTGCCGTGCATGTCGAACAACGCCATCACAGTCATTCGGTGAGCCTATCCACGTGCGGAGTGTTGTGAGTAGGTTCTAGTGTGTCCGGCATGGGCGCATTCAGCAGGGCCGAGATCGAGCACGCCGTCGGCCACTACACCACCGTCGTCGAGGGATGCAGCGAGTCGGGGGACTGGCGACCATTTGCCGACCTCTTCACCGAAGACGTTGTCTACACCGAGCACCACTATGGGGTTTTCCATGGGCGGGAGGCGGTGCGCGAGTGGATCGTCGCCGTCATGGCCCCGTTCCCGCACATGCGATTTCCCTCCGACTGGATCGCCTACGACGACGAGAACGACGCCGTCGTCATCATGATCAAGAACCTGCTTGATCACCCGACAGACACCGACGGCGAGCCCTTCTGGTTCCCCAACTGGACCCGGCTGGTCTACGCGGGACACGGATTGTTCTCCAGCGAGGAGGACATCTACAACCCCAACCGTGACGCTCCCCGCGAGGTGGGCGCGTGGCTGCAGGCGGGCGGGCGGCTCGCGTCCACCGACTTCCTGCAACCCAACCAATAGCGGCCGCATCGGTCTTGGCAGACTGAGGTCATGGCACAGATAACCTTGCGCGGAAATCCGATCCACACCGTCGGCGAACTCCCGGCCGTCGGATCCCCGGCCCCCGCTTTCCGCCTGACCGGCGTGGATCTGGGGCCAGTGAGCAGCGAGCTGTTCAGCGGCAAGCCGGTGGTGCTGAACATCTTCCCATCCGTGGACACACCGGTGTGCGCAACGAGCGTGCGCACGTTCAACGAACGCGTATCCCGCAGCGGGATGTCCGTGGTGTGTGTGTCCAACGACCTGCCGTTCGCCTTGTCACGGTTCTGCGGCGCCGAGGGGATCGAGAACGTGAAGACGGCCTCGGCGTTTCGCGACAGCTTCGGCGAGGATTACGGGGTCACCATCACCGACGGTCCCATGGCGGGCCTGCTGGCCCGGGCGATCGTGGTGATCGGGGCCGACGGCACGGTCGCGCACACCGAACTGGTGCCGGAAATCGCGCAGGAACCCGACTACGACGCAGCGCTGGCCAGCGTCTAGCTCAGCGGGCCGTCATCGGCCGCGCGGGTCGATGAGGTTGCGGAAGGTCGTCGCGGGAAAGACGTCGGCACCGAGCTCCCTGACCCGCTGGACCAACGCCCGGTCGGAGGTCACGACGCGGACCTCATGCGGCCGGGCCTCGACCCGCACCAGCCGCACAATCTCGTCGTCGCCCGAGTTCGCGCCGGCCCGGGGGGCGTGCGCGATCTCGATCCTCGAGGCGCGCAGCGGCACTCGCGGCGGCCGTTCCAGCACCACCGTGACGTCTGCGCCCTCGGTATCCGCCCAGGTGTCGAGCTTGTCGACCAGCGCGGCCGTCGCGGCGTCGCGATTCTTCCACCAGCCGTCTGGGCGGCAGCCGATCACGTTCATGGCGTCGACGATCCACCTGCGGAACTCCTGCGGCACGCTCACTGGCTCTACCTTTACAGCATTCGGGTGGTTGGTATGGTCACCGGTATGACGTCTGTAATCGACACCGACGACCGGGTGGTTTCGCTGGCGCGAGGGATGCGCGACGTGGTCCGCGCCGGCGCCGCCGATTCTGAGCGCGCACGCACCATGGCCCCGGCGATCGTCGACGAGATGTGGGCCAGCGGGCTGATGTCGGCCTTCAACCCGGTGGCGGCCGGCGGAGTCGAGCCGTCATTCGCCGAGATGATCGAGACCTGGATCGAAATGGCCTGGCAGGACGGCTCGTTCGGCTGGATAGGCATCGCGAATCTGCCGTCGTCGTTCGCGGCCGCGGCGTACCTTCCCGACGAGGGCTTCGCCGAGGTGTTCACCGCACACGATCACCATGTCACCATGGGCGGCCAGTTCTTCCCCAACGGGCAGGGGACCGTCGTCGAGGGCGGCTACCGGGTGAGCGGGGCGTGGAGCTTCGGATCGGGCACCGGTCATGCCCAGTACGTGGCGGCGGGATTCTTTCCGATGGACAACGGCGAGATGCGCTGGATCAGCGACGGCTTACCGGAAATGCGGGTCGCCATCATCCCGCGCGAGCAGATCACCTTCCTCGACGGCTGGCACGTGCAGGGCCTCAAGGGGACCGGCTCCTACGACTACAGCACGCAGGACGTGTTCGTACCCGAGCACCGCACGTTCGGACTCTTCGTTCGCGAGCCCCACCGCGGTAGCTCGCCCGCCACCCGGATGGGGCTGATGCCCGTCACCGCCGCCGGCCACGCATCGTGGGCGTTAGGTGTCGCGAAAAGCATGCTCGACGACGTCCAGGACCTGGCTGCCGCGAAGTTCCGGATGAGCGACATGGCGTCGCTGGCCAGCCGACCGACGTTCCAGAAAGACCTGGCACACCACCGCGCGGCCTGGCGCGCCGCCCGTCTTCTGGTGCTCGACGCGTTCACGACGGCCGAGGCCGCCGTCGCCGCGGGCGACGACCTGACCCCGGCCATGCGCGCCGACATGCGGGTCGCGGCTGTCTACGCCACCGACACGGCCCGGGCGTGCGCCGAGTGGGCCCATCTGGCCGCCGGCACCAGCTCCATCCGCGAGGGCAGCCGCCTCGAGCGGGCCTTCCGCGACATCTACACGGGGACGCAGCACGCATTCATCAGCGAAAAAGTGGCAATCGACGCCGCGCAGATCTGGTTGGGCATCATCGAGGACCAGCCCGGGCTATAAACGCCGGGAGCGCCGGGGGCTCATCAGGTTCGACGATCGATTTACGGCGCCAGCGGTCACGTTGACACGCGTTCAACTCGAAATTTTCCCATTCCAGGATTTCGACATCACCTTCATGAAGGTGATGTCGAAATCCTGGAATG
>CAZZHX010000239.1:0-4490 GCA_964653535.1 uncultured Mycobacterium sp.
GTGTTCATGGGCATGGGGGAGCCGCTGGCCAACTACGGGCGGGTGCTGGCGGCGGTGCGCCGCATCATCGAGGCGCCGCCGCAGGGTTTCGGGATCTCGGCCCGCTCGGTGACGGTCTCGACGGTCGGACTGGTCCCGGCGATCCGCACGCTGGCCGACGAACGACTCGGCGTGACCCTGGCGCTCTCGCTGCATGCACCCGACGACGAACTGCGCGACACGCTGGTCCCGGTCAACACGCGGTGGAACGTGGCGGAGGCCCTTGACGCCGCCCGCTACTACGCCGACGTGACCGGCCGACGGATCTCCGTCGAGTACGCGTTGATCCGCGACGTGAACGACCAGCCGTGGCGGGCCGACCTGCTGGGGGAGCGGCTGCATCGCGCCCTAGGGCCGCTGGCGCACGTGAACCTCATTCCGCTCAACCCGACCCCTGGCAGCGAGTGGGACGCCAGCCCTAAGGCGGCGCAGCGGGAGTTCGTGCGGCGGGTCCAGGCGAAGGGGGTGACGTGCACGGTGCGCGACACGCGCGGTCGTGAGATCGGTGCCGCGTGCGGACAGCTGGCCGCCGAAAGCGGGCCGCGTTGAACCCGACGGGCCGCGGGCACGTCGTATAAGGAATACCAACCAGAAAAAGAGGTATCTCATGCTCCTTCGCCTGCTGTCGCCGCTGAAACTGTTCGCCGGCGCCGCTGCCATCGCCGTCCTACTGCTCGGGCTGGCCACGCCGCCGCCCGACGCGGCGGCCGACGCCAACCTGAATTTCACCGGCACCACCCTCAGCGGCGCCCCGTTCAGTGGCGCCAGCCTGCAGGGCAAGCCGGCCGTCCTGTGGTTCTGGACGCCGTGGTGCCCGTTCTGCAACGCCGAGGCCCCCGCGATCAGCCAGGTGGCGGCCGCCAACCCCGGCGTGACCTTCGTAGGGATCGCGGCCCACTCCGAACTCGGGGCCGAGCAGAACTTCGTCGCCAAATACAACCTTGGCTTCACCAACCTCAACGACGCCGACGGGTCGATCTGGGCGCGCTACAACGTCCCGTGGCAGCCGGCCTACGTGTTCTACCGGGCCGACGGCAGCTCGACGTTCGTCAACAACCCGACTTCGGCGATGACGCAGCAGGACCTCGCGAGTCGCGTCGCCGCGCTGAACTGACGTGGTGGATCAGGGTCTAGTCGGTCTGGCCTTCGCCGCCGGGCTGGTCGCGGCCCTGAACCCCTGCGGGTTCGCCATGCTGCCCGGGTACCTGCTGCTCGCGGTGCGCGGGCAGCAGCCCGGCGACTCCGGGAGCGTGTCCGCCGCCGGCCGCGCGCTGGCGGCCACCGCCGGGATGGCGCTCGGTTTCCTGACGGTGTTCGGCGTGTACGGCGCCCTGACCATCTCGGTGGCCTCGAGCGTGCAGCGCTACCTGCCGTACGTGACCGTCGTGATCGGCGCCGTGCTGGTAGTCCTCGGAGTGTGGCTGCTGTCCGGCCGGGAGCTCACCGCGCTGACGCCCCGGGCGATCGGCCCGCGGTGGGCGCCGACCGGGGGCCGCGGACCGTGGCTGCTCGGCATGTACGGCTACGGCGTCAGCTACGCGATCGCGTCGCTGTCGTGCACGATCGGGCCGTTCCTGGCGGTCACCGCCGCCGCCTTCCGGGGCGGGTCGGTGGTGACGGGCGCCGCGGTATATCTCTCCTACGTCGCAGGCCTGACGCTGGTGGTCGGCGTGCTGGCCGTCACCGCGGCGACGGCCAGCACGGCGCTGGTGGAGCGCCTGCGGCGCCTGCTGCCGTTCGTCAACCGGATCAGCGGCGCGTTGCTGGTGCTGGTCGGGCTGTACGTCGGCTACTACGGCGTCTTCGAGCTGCGTCTGTTCGGCGGTGGGGCGAGTCCGAACGACGCGGTGATCGCCTCGGCAGGCCGGCTGCAGGGCCCGCTGGCCGGGTGGGTGCACCAGCATGGCGTGGCGCCGTGGGCGCTGGCCCTGGTTGCGCTGCTGGCGGGCGTGGTTGTCGCTACCGTGGTGCGACGAGCGCGCGAGGCGTCGCGCGCTACTTCAGCCAGCCGCGGCGGCGGCCCCACAGGTCTCTGACCAGGACGGCCAGCGCGAGGGCGGCAAACCCGATGAGGTACACGTCCTCGATACGACCGATGTGGTTTCCGCGCAGCATTGCCAGCAGGAACAGAATCGCGAACAGGCCGACCGCGTGCCAGGTGCGGTGGTTGATCTTGCTCCACCCCCATGCCGCGGACGGCACCTCGGCGACGTCGACACCATTGAAGCGTTCCAGCTCTTTTCCGGCCACGGCGAAACCCTTTCGGATCCAAAGTGATGCTCGCGAACATGCCTGACAGCATTCTGGCACACGCGCCGCGCCCCTGCCCCCGCATCCCGGGCACAATGGTTCGGGTGACGGATCCGATCGCCGACATCGATGCCAGCCGCCGGCGGCGGGTTCTGGTGCTGGGCAGCACTGGCTCGATCGGTACCCAGGCGCTGGAGGTCATCGCGGCGAACCCGGACCGCTTCGAGTTGGTGGGGCTGGCGGCCGGCGGCGCGAACCCTGACGCCCTGAGGCGCCAGCGTGCCGAGACCGGCGTCACCAACATCGCCGTCGCCGACGAGCACGCGGCCCAGGTCGTGGGTGACGTGCCGTTCCGCGGGCCCGAGGCGGCCACCCGGCTGGTCGAGGAGACCGACGCCGACGTGGTCCTCAACGCGCTGGTCGGAGCGTTGGGCCTGCGGCCCACCCTGGCCGCGCTGGCGTCGGGGGCGCGGCTGGCCCTGGCCAACAAGGAGTCGCTGATCGCCGGCGGCCCGCTGGTGCTGCGGGCGGCGCGGCCCGGCCAGATCGTCCCGGTCGACTCCGAACACTCCGCGCTCGCGCAGTGCCTGCGCGGCGGCACCCCCGACGAGGTCGCCAAGCTGGTGCTGACCGCCTCGGGTGGGCCGTTCCGTGGCTGGACCGCCGCCCAGCTGGAGGGCGTCACGCCTGCGCAGGCCGGCGCCCACCCGACCTGGTCGATGGGGCCGATGAACACCCTGAACTCGGCGTCGCTGGTCAACAAGGGTCTCGAGCTCATCGAAACGCACCTGCTGTTCGGCATCCCCTACGAGCGCATCGAGGTGGTCGTGCATCCCCAGTCGATCGTGCACTCGATGGTCACCTTCGTCGACGGCTCCACCCTGGCCCAGGCCAGCCCGCCCGACATGAAGCTGCCCATCTCGCTGGCCCTCGGCTGGCCGCACCGGGTGGCCGGCGCGGCCGCCAGCTGCGACTTCACCACCGCCTCCAGCTGGGACTTCGAGCCGCTGGACGTCGAGGTGTTCCCCGCGGTCGACCTGGCCCGGCACGCGGGCCAGGTCGGCGGCTGCATGACCGCGGTGTTCAACGCCGCCAACGAGGAGGCGGCCGAGGCGTTCCTCGCCGGCCGGATCAGCTTCCCTGCGATCGTCGGGACCGTCGCCGAGGTGTTACATGCCGCGGACCAGTGGGCGCCCCCCTCGGGCGAATTACCGGCTACCGTGGAAGACGTACTCGACGCGCAGCGCTGGGCACGGGAACGTGCCCAGCGCGCCATCGCCGCAGCGAGGCCCGCGGGGGCGTCCGGCCACGTCGCCGGACTGACCCTCGAGCGGTCCTAGAAAGGGTCACGCCGTCTCCATGTTCGCCATCGGCATCGCGCTGTTCGCGCTGGCCATCCTGATCTCGGTGGCCCTGCACGAGTGCGGGCACATGTGGGTCGCCCGCGCCACCGGGATGAAAGTGCGCCGCTACTTCGTCGGCTTCGGGCCGACCCTGTGGTCCACCCGGCGCCCCAACCGGCTCGGCGACACCGAGTACGGCCTCAAGGCCATCCCCCTCGGCGGCTTCTGCGACATCGCCGGGATGACGACGGCCGAGGAGCTCGCACCCGAGGACATCGACCACGCGATGTACCGGCAGGCCGTCTGGAAGCGGGTCGCGGTGCTGGTCGCCGGCCCCGCCATGAACGTCGTGATCTGCCTGGTGCTGCTCTACGGCATCGCGCTGGTGTGGGGACTGCCCAACCTGCACCCCGACACCCGCGCCGTGATCGGTGAGACCGCCTGCGTCGCACCGGAAGTGAGCCCGGGCAAGGTCGGTACCTGCGCCGGTCCCGGCCCGGCGGCGCTGGCCGGCATCCGCCCCGGCGACGTCGTCGTCAAGATCGGCGACACCCCGGTGACCACGTTCGAGGACATGGCCACCGCGATCCACAAGGCGCACGGCACCGTCGCGGTGGTCGTCGACCGCGACGGCGCCCCGATCACCACCTACGTCGACGTCACGCCCACCCAGCGGTTCTTGCCCGCCGGGTCCGACAAGGGCAAGCTGCAGACCGCCACCGTCGGCGCGATCGGCGTCGGCGCCCCGAGGGTCGCGCCCGTCCGCTACGGCCCGCTCGCGGCGATCCCGGCCACGCTCGCCTTCACTGGCGACCTGACCGCCGAGCAGGCTGCGGAATTCATGCTGGGCCTGCTGGC
>CAZZHX010000240.1:0-4442 GCA_964653535.1 uncultured Mycobacterium sp.
GCCCACCCCTGCTGTCCCGTACCCCTGCGCGTTGGTGTACCCGTTGGCGCCATCACCGAACAACGGCCGCCCCGTCACCATCGCCACGGGAGAGAAATACGGCAGATCCGGCCCGAACACCGGCGTCCACGACCCCAAGGGCGTCGTCGTCTGCGCCGACAACAGCGACCCCACACCCGCCGCCTCCGCAGCCGCGTACGACCCCGCACCCGCGCTCAGAGTCCCGGTGAACCGCTCATGCCACGCCACCGCCCGCGCCAACACCCCGTGATAATCCTGCGCGTACGTGCCGAACAACTTCGCGATCGCCACGGATACCTCATCGGCCGCTGCGGTACTCACCGACGTCGTCACCGGCGCTGCTGCCGCATGGGCCCGGCTGACGGCCACCCCGATGCGCCCCACGTTCCGCGCGACACCCGCCACTGACTCGGGTGACACACTCAGCGACGACATCAACAGGTCACTTTCCCGCGAACCGAATACAGCCGACCACGAAAATATAACCAATGCGCCCCGTGCTACGGGTTGATTTATCTCGCGACACTATGGGTCAGCGCAGCAAGAAGGATGACTCCGGGCCGCGTCCCTAAAACGGTGGTGAGTGGGCGTCGGGGCCGTTGAGGGTGGGTTCAGCGTTGATGGGGCGGGAGCGGTCGTGGGCGCGGTTACGTCGGCGGGTGGGCATCACCAGGTCGCGCTGGGCGGCGGGCGGCGATGTGGGTGATGTGGGTGACGTGGTTGCGGCCGTGAGTAGGTCGCCCGTGGGTAGGCACAGGGCAGGGAACAGCACCCGACTGCCGGGCCGGGTTGTGTAGGCGTGTCCGCTCGGAGACGTCCGCACCACTGTGGCGTCTGGCCGCTCTTGGTCTCGCCACCCTGCTCAAAATATTTTGAGCAAGTGGCGTCATCAGTAGGCTTCAGTACACTTAAGCTACGAAGGCCTCGCGCGGGACATCCGCTGGCGACCACGCCCAACTGTGTCGGCCAGTGAGCCTGGAAGTAGAGCCTTTATGCCCTGTGTGTCGGACGTTGTCAGAGCGAAAAATCACCGTCCACGGGGTTGTCATTTGACGTGGTTCTTGACTCAAAGCCGATCGGCCCACGCAGAGAGGAGACCATAATCCATATGAACGTCGGTCCTGGGACAGTCTGCGCGGTCCTGCTATCCGCCGCCGCGCTGCTCTCCGCAGCGTCGGCATCAGCGGATGAAACCGATGATGCTTTCATCGCGGCGCTTGAGAACAACGGGATCAACCTCAATGATCACAGCATCGCGATTACGATGGGCCATACTGTATGTGCCGCGCTTGATATTGGTCATGACGAATCCGCTCTGGTGCTGGACGTGATTCACGACATGAATATCTCGGCAAGACAAGCCGGCTACTTCGTCGGCGTTTCAGTGGCTGCCTACTGCCCACAATACAAAGGCACTCTCGATCCTTCAATGAGTCACCTGCTGCCCGGTTTTCCGTCGTGGATGTGAGCGTAAAGGCCGTATCGCCAGGGAATCGGGACAGACCGCCAGGTAGTCGAGAGGTAGAGATGGCGATCGCCATCCACCGGCGGTCCCGGCGGCGGGACGGCTAGCGGTAGCCTGACCGCCGTGGACTACGCCACCGAATTTCTCGCCGAAATCCGCGCATTCGCGGGCCTGTTTCGCGACCTCTCCCCTGAGGCGGTCGAATCCACGCCCGTGCCGACCTGCCCCGACTGGACCCTCAAGCAGCTCCTTCGGCACGTCGGCCGTGGTGACCGCTGGGCGGCGCAGATCGTGCGCGACCGGCTCGACGAGCGCCTCGACCCCCGCAGCGTCGAGGGCGGTAAGCCGCCATCGGATCCGGCCGCCGTGGCCTCGTGGCTGGACGACGGCGCCCGGCAACTGATCGACGCCGTCGACGCGACCGGCCCGGCGACGACGGTGTGGACGTTCCTCGGGCCGCGACCGGCCGACTGGTGGATCCGGCGCCGGCTGCACGAAACGGCCGTAGATCGGGCAGACGCCGCCATCGCACTGGGGGTGCTCGGTAGCGCATTCACCCTCGCGCCCGATGTGGCGGCCGACGGGATCACCGAATGGCTCGAGCGGGTGGCGGTCCAGGCCGGCCGCGACGGCGCTCCGCTGCCGCTCGCCGACGGCGCGACCCTGCACCTGCACGCCACCGATCCGGGACTGGGCGACGCGGGCGAATGGACCGCCCGCGTCGAGCAGGGGAAAGTCACCTGGACCCACGAGCACGGCAAGGGCAGCGTGGCGCTGCGCGGCGGCGCGACCGACCTGCTGCTGGCCGTCCTGCGCAGGGTGCCGCTCGCCGACACCGGCATCGAGGTGTTCGGCGACGACGCTGTGTGGACGACCTGGTTGGACCGAACGCCCCTCTGAGCGGGGCGACACGGTAGCTTGCTGAGCATGAGCACATCGGAGATCGCCACCGTGTTGGCGTGGCACGACGCCCTTAACGCGGCCGATCTGGACACCCTGGTGACACTGTCCAGTGACGATATCGAAATCGGTGATTCGCATGGAGCGGCACAGGGTCACGAGGCGCTCCGACAGTGGGCGGCCGCGCTGAAGTCAAGCGCGGAGCTCGGCCGGATGTACGTGCACGACGGCGTCGTGGTCGTCGAACAACGGGTAAAAGACCTGGCCAATCCCGGGGCCGTCACGGACGCCGCGTCGGCCTTCCGGGTGGTTCACGACCACATCACGTCGGTGTTCCGGCACCAGGATCTGGCGTCGGCGCTGGCGGCCACCGAACTCACCGCGGCCGACCTCATCGATTAGGGATCGACTAGGGAGCACAGCACATGCGCGGAATCATCCTGGCCGGTGGCTCGGGCACTCGCCTGAATCCGATCACCATCGGCGTCAGCAAGCAGTTGCTGCCGGTGTACGACAAACCGATGATCTACTACCCGCTGTCCACCCTGATGATGGCCGGCATCCGCGATATCCTTGTGATCACCACCCCGCACGACGCGCCCAGCTTCCAGCGACTCCTCGGTGACGGTGCGCAATTCGGTATCAACCTCACCTACGCGACGCAGGAACAGCCAGAGGGCCTGGCCCAGGCGTTCATCGTGGGCGCCAACCACATTGGCCACCACTCCGTGGCTTTAGTCCTGGGGGACAACATTTTTTACGGACCCAGACTGGGTACGAGCCTGAGCCGCTTCCACAACGTCAGCGGCGGAGCGATTTTCGCCTACTGGGTGGCCAACCCGTCGGCATACGGCGTTGTCGAATTCGGCGCCGACGGCATGGCGCTGTCACTGGAGGAAAAGCCGGCTAACCCTAAATCCAACTACGCCGTGCCAGGTTTGTACTTCTACGACAACGACGTCGTCGAGATCGCAAGGAGCATCAAGAAATCCGCGCGCGGGGAGTACGAGATCACCGAGGTCAATCAGATTTACCTCAACCGCCGACGCCTGGCCGTCGAGGTGATGGTGCGCGGCACCGCATGGCTCGACACGGGGACGTTCGACTCGCTGCTGGATGCCAGCGACTACGTACGCACCCTGGAACGACGGCAGGGCCTGAAGGTCAGCGTTCCCGAGGAAGTGGCCTGGCGCAGTGGCTGGATCACCGACGAACAACTGGCCGGGCGGGCGCAGGCCCTGCTCAAGTCTGGCTACGGGACGTACCTTCAGGAGCTGGTGGAACAGCGCCACTGACTCCGACCGGCGTGACCAGCGCCGTGGCGATCGCCGTCGTCAACGGCATCGACAGGGCCAATGCGATGCCGCCCACCGCCGACCTCGCCAGTTCGACGGCCACACCCTCGTTCGTCAGCACGTCGCCCAGTGAGCGCCCGGCGACGCTGAACAACAGCAGCAGCGGCAGCGAACTGCCGGCATAGGCCAGCACCAGCGTGTAGACCGTGCTGGCGATGTGGTCGCGGCCCACCCGAAGCGCGCTGCCGAAGATGGCCCGTCGGGAGGATGTGCCGCCGAGGTGGGCCAGCTCGAACACCGTCGACGCCTGAGTCACGGTCACGTCGTTGAGCACGCCCAGCGAGGAGAAGGCGAGCGCCACCGGACTGCGCAGACCCGGCGCTTTAATCAGCGGCATGAGCGTGAGCGACCCGCCGGTGGAGGTGCCCGTGACCACCATGCTGGTGACCGTGGGGGCGATCCGCGTGCCATCTGCGATCCACATGCCGGGCAGGGTGTTGCCTGTGCCGCTTTCTAGCGACCCGATGCCGCTCAGGCTGAATTTTGCGAATCCCCCCTGGTCGAAAAACCCGGGCTGTAATGCCAGCGTGCTGGCGGTGGCGGGTGCGTTTCCGCCGATGTGCACGGCCTGCGTCTGCAAGGTCAGCGATCCGCCGGTGGCACCCGCATAGCCGCGCAACTCACCCCCGAGTGCCAGCGATCCACCCGTCACGGATGATAGATTCACGTCGCGCCCCGCGAGGATCGAGATGGCGCCGGCA
>CAZZHX010000241.1:0-4435 GCA_964653535.1 uncultured Mycobacterium sp.
CGGACTGATCTTGGGCATGACACTCGTGCTGACCGGATTGGCGAATGGCTTCCGAGTCGAGGCCGAACGAACCGTGGATGCGCTGGGTCTGGACGCGTTCGTCGTCAAGACCGGCGCGGTGGGACCTTTTCTGGGTGGGACAGCGTTTCCCGAGGCTGACTTCGACCGGGTAGCCGCCGAACCGGGCGTCACCGCCGCTGCCCCGCTGGCCACCTGGGGAACGACGATCAGAGAGGGCATGTCGACGCGGAACGCCACGGCGTTCGGCGCGCCGGAACACGGACCCGGCATGCCGCGGGTCTCGGAAGGGCGGGCGCCGGCGGCCCCGGACGAGGTCGCGCCGTCGAGCGTCCTCGGCCGGCATGTCGGTGATCAGTTGACGCTCGGGCCGCACACCCTGCGCGTCGTCGGCATCGTGCCCAACCTGACCGTTCTGGCGAAGCTACCCTGCGTCTTTCTGACCACGGCGGGCCTGCAGCAACTGGGCTTCAACGGTCAGCCGATGATTACCTCGATCGGAATCAAGGGCACACCGCGGCAGTTGCCCGAGGGCTACCAGGTGATCGGCAGATCGGTCGCCGTCAACGACCTGATCCGCCCGTTGAAGGTGGCGTTCGATGCCATCAAGATCGTGGCGGTTCTGCTCTGGATCGTCGCGGTGCTGATCGTCGGGTCGGTGGTGTACCTGTCCGCGCTGGAGAGGACGCGCGATTTCGCGGTGTTCAAGGCGATCGGTGTGCCGACGCGGTCGATCATGTCGGGGCTGGCGCTGCAGGCGGTTGTCGTCACGCTGTTCGCGGCAGTCACAGGGCTCATTCTGTCAAAGTTCCTCGCGCCGTTGTTCCCGATGATCGTCGAGGTGCCCCTGATCGCTTACCTGGCGCTGCCGGTGGTGGCGGTCGTGATCGGCCTGCTGGCCAGTGTCGCGGGACTTAGGCGTGCGGTGCGCGTCGATCCCGCGCTGGCCTTCGGAGGCCCGTGACCCATGGGTGATCTCACGATCGACGACCTCGTCGTCGAGTACTCCAGCGGCGGTTACGCCGTCCGGCCGATCAACAAGTTCAACCTCAATGTCCCGGCGGGCTCGCTGGTGATCCTGCTCGGACCCAGCGGCTGCGGAAAGACGACGTTGTTGTCGTGTCTCGGCGGCATCCTGCGGCCGACGTCCGGGACGATCACCTTCAACGGAGTCGACGTCACGGACCTCTCGGCCCGCGCGCTCACCGATTACCGGCGCAACACGGTGGGTATCGTCTTCCAGGCGTTCAACCTGGTGCCCAGCCTGACAGCCCTGGAGAACGTGATGGTGCCGTTGCGTGCTGCCGGCAGATCACGCGCGGACGCGCGCAAGCGCGCCGAGGAGCTGCTGACCCAGGTGGGCCTCGCCGACCGGATGAAACACCGCCCGAGTGACCTGAGCGGCGGGCAGCAGCAACGCGTCGCGGTCGCGCGCGCGATCGCGCTGGATCCCCAGCTGATCCTGGCCGACGAGCCGACCGCTCACCTGGACTTCATCCAGGTGGAGGAGGTCCTGCGGCTGATCCGCTCGCTGGCGGACGGCGATCGTGTCGTGGTGGTGGCAACCCACGACAGCCGGATACTGCCGATGGCCGACATGGTCGTCGAGCTGACGTCGACGGCGGCCGACTCGGCGATCGCGCCGCCCGAAGCGGTGCAACTCAAGGCAGGCGAGGTGTTGTTCAAGCAGTCCACGATCGGCAACCTCATCTACGTGTTATCCGAGGGCGAGCTCGACTTTGTGCACGAATTAGCCGACGGCGGTGAGGAATTGATCAAGGTCGCCAAGCCCGGCGAGTACTTCGGCGAAATCGGCGTGCTGTTTCACATGCCGCGCTCGGCTACGGTACGAGCCCGCACCGACGCGACCGTAGTCGGCTATACGGCCCAGGGTTTCCGTGCACGGCTCGGCGTACCCGGTCTGCGCGATCTGCTTGAGCATCCCCTGATGCCGGTGGAGGTCGCCGACGAGCCCGGCGACTAGTTCCCCTCAACCCTGGCAATACGACCGAGTCGCCGCCGCCAAAGCTCGCTGGTAAAGCCCGTCGAGTCGGCGCGCACCCACGACCTCGTCCCGCGCGGCGTCCAGCTGCGTGGGGCATGCCGGCGAGTGCATGACGTCCCAGTCGGCCTCGATCTGGCTGACCATCACCGTGTTGAGGCGCTCGATCGCCGACCGCGACGCCACCAGGTCCGGCGGCGAGCCGGGCACGTCGGCGGGGTTCAGCTTCCAATCCGCGAAACGGCTGTACTCGATCGCTTCGGTGGCGGCGATCTGGTCACCGAAGACCCGAGTCACATAGCCGGGATCGATGCGCGCGGTGGCCCGGGCGGCTGCGCTCAAGTCGTCCAGTTGCGCCCGGACGCGGTCCGGGTCCTCGATAGCGCCGTGGGTGTTCCACTTCACGGCTGCCACGGGCTCCGCGATCTGCAGTCGCTGCGCGGCGGCGTCCACCAACCCGGTCAGCGGGCTGGAGCTGTCGGCGTGTCCGTGCGGCACGAGCACGCCGGACATGAGCGTTACTAGCGCTGCGCCGCCAATGCGCCAGCTGGCAGGGATTATCCGCCGCCCCCGGCGGTGGCCCCCAGTGCGCCCTGCAAGTCGGGTTTCATCGCGACAAGCTGCGCTCCCCAGTACTCCCAGCTGTGGGTCCCGTTCGCATTGAAGTTGAACACCGCGTTGTGACCGCCCGCCGCGTTGTAGGCGTCCTGGAACTTCAGGTTGCTACTGCGCACGAAGTTCTCCAGGAACTCCGCTGGCATGTTGGCACCGCCCAACTCCGACGGGGTCCCGTTTCCGCAGTAGATCCAGAGGCGGGTGTTGTTGCCCACCAGTTGGGGGATCTGCACCATCGGGTCGTTGCGCTGCCAGGCGGGGTCGCTGGACGGACCCCACATGGCGTCGGGCTTGTAGCCGCCGGCATCACCCATCGCCAGGCCGATGAGCGACGGCCCCATCCCCGATGAGGGGTCCATGAGCGCCGACAGCGCGCCGGCGTAGACGAACTGCCCCGGATGGTTCACCGCCATGATCAGCGCCGACGAACCAGACATCGAAATGCCGATCGCGGCGCTGCCGTTCGGCTTCACGCTCCGGTTGGAGGACAGCCATTGCGGCAGCTCACTGGTCAGGAACGTCTCCCACTTGTAGGTCGAACAGCCGACCTTGCCGCAGGCCGGCTGGTACCAGTCGGCGTAAAAGCTGGACTGGCCTCCGACCGGCATGACGATCGACAGGCCGGACTTGTAGTACCACTCGAACGCGGCCGTGTTGATGTCCCAGCCGTTGTAGTCGTCCTGGGCACGCAACCCGTCGAGCAGGTACACCGCCGGAGAGCCGTCGCCGCCGCTCTGGAACTGGACCTTGATGCTGCGTCCCATCGCACCGGACGGCACCTGCAGGTATTCGACCGGCAGGCCCGGGCGCGAGAATGCGCCCGCAGTTGCCGCACCGCCGGTGAGACCGATCAGGCCCGGCAGTGCGACGGCCACCGCCGCGCCGACCACGAACCGGTGCGCCCAGGCCCGAAATTTACCGCTCACGTCAGTCATGCGAGTGCCCTTCATTGCTCTGTGATCTCGCCCTCAGGTGAGAAATTTACCGCGTGAATCGGGCAAAAGTCGATCACGACGCGGGTTTGTGCTGTCAATTCCGCACCGCAGGGTTCGGCCGGGGGCTCGAACCGGTGTAACGGGATGGGCACGAAACAAGTAGGCTCCTCTGGGTTGCGGGTTCATGTGACGAGCGAGTCTCGGCGGACCGGGACCGATTGAGGATCAGAATTTGGACGGGGCACAGGGGTTGGACGAGGCAGTGGGGCCGGGCACGGTGCTGGGCCTGTCAGTAACGCCCGCCACCTTCGGGTGGGTCCTCGCCGAGGGGCATGGTGCAGACGGCACCATCCTCGATCACCGAGAGCTGGCCCTGGGCGCCGGGTCCGCCGCGAGTACCGCTGAGCAGGTGGCGGCCGAAGTCCTGCGGATGGACGCCCAGGCGACCGCGAACGGTCATCACCTGCGCGTGATCGGGGTGACGTGGTCCGACGACGCGGCCGCCCAGGCGGCCCTGGTCCTGGAGTCTCTGATGGACGCGGGTTTCGACAATGTTGTGCCGGTGCGGTTGCACGACGCCGTCGAAAACCTGGCAGGCGCCATCGCACCTGTCATCGGGCACGAGCGGACGGCCGTGTGCATTCTCGAGCGTGACTGGGCGACCGTCGCGAGGGTGGACATCGCCCTGGGCGATGTCCACCCTCGCGACGGTCCAGCGCGTCCCCGGCGGATTCGACGAGCTGTCGTCCTGGCTGAGCGGGATGTTCGAACCCGGGGGGTGGCGTCCGGGTGGCGTGGTCGTCGTCGGCGCGGATAGCGAGATCGACGGGTTTTCCCGGCACCTGGAGAAAGCGCTGCCGGTGGC
>CAZZHX010000242.1:0-3989 GCA_964653535.1 uncultured Mycobacterium sp.
GATCGGCGGCAATCATCTGATCCACGCGCTGCGCCGCAACGTCAACATCACGATCCTGCTGTTCAACAACCGCATCTACGGCCTGACCAAAGGCCAATACTCGCCGACATCGGAGGTCGGCAAGGTCACCAAGTCGACACCGATGGGATCGCTGGACCACCCGTTCAACCCGGTGTCGCTGGCGCTGGGCGCGGAGGCGACCTTCGTCGGCCGCGCACTGGATTCTGACCGCGCCGGCCTGTCGGACGTGCTGCGCGCCGCGGCCGCGCACCGCGGCGCCGCGCTGGTCGAGATCCTGCAGGACTGCCCGATCTTCAACGACGGCTCGTTCGACGCCCTGCGCAAGGAGGGCGCCGACGCGCGGGTGATCACCATCCGTCACGCGGAACCGATCATCTTCGGCGACGGTGGCGAATTCTGCGTTGTCCGATCGGGTTTCGGCCTTGAGGTCGCGAAAACCGCGGACGTGGCCGCCGACGAGATCGTGGTGCATGACGCGCACGCCGACGACCCGGCCTACGCCTTCGCGTTGTCGCGCCTGTCGGATCAGAACCTCGACCACACCGTGATGGGGGTCTTCCGCAACGTCAGCTGTCCCGTGTACGACGACGAGGTGCGCGCGCAGGTGCGGGCAGCACGAGAGTCCCACGCCGGTGACGGCGCCGCCCTGCAATCACTGCTGCGTGGGCGCGACACCTGGACCGTCGATTAAGTGGCCGAATTGACGCCCGACGCAGTGTCACTGGCCGGAGCGGTACTCGTCGGCGGCGCATCGCGGCGCATGGGCCGCGACAAGGCCGGTCTGCCGATGCCCGGATCGACCGGCACCTCCCCGCCGACGCTGGTTGAGCGGATGGTCGGCATCCTCGGGCAACGCTGCAACCCGGTCCTGGTGATGGCCGCCCAGGGGCAGCCACTGCCCGCACTGCCGGCCCGGGTCATCCGCGACGACCAGCGCGGCCTGGGGCCGTTGCCGGCGACCGGGTGGGCGTTGCGCGCGGCCGCGGAAGCGGGCGCCCGCTGGGTGTTCGTCTGCGCCGTCGACATGCCGTTCCTGGCCGTGGAGATCATCGACGACCTCACCCGCAAGGCGGTCGAGACCGGCGCGGAGGTGGTGCTGCCGTGGGACGGCCAGGATCACTACCTGGCCGCGGTGTACCGCGCCGATCTGGCCGACCGCGTCGACGCACTGGTGGCTGCCGGGGAGCGAACGATGCGCGCCCTGGTGGACAGGTCGGATACCCAACGCATCGTGACGCTGGATTCCGGGCATTCGAAGGCCCTGACGAACGTCAACACCGAGGCTGACCTGAGCGCGTGGGTCAGAGCCTGACCGTCGGTGCATTAATCGCTCATGCCGTCGTCAATAACGGTCCGATAAATTCGGCTCTCTCGACGTAAAAAGAACTCATTAGCCACATTCGTAACACTGGCATCTGCCAGATGCGCTCATTTATCTTTCATTCGGCGTTCCTTCGCGTTTCAGTACTGCCGCAACTGTCGCTCTGAGGCGGGCACATCGGATGCCGCCCGTCGAGGTGACGCATGGGGCAGGTGTTGCTGATGCGACGTGGAACCCGACGTTTGGCGTGTCTGCATACGACGAATAGCCCTGCGCCCGTGTGTATTTCGCGGTTGACAGACGTCCTGCGCCGGTGCCGCAGCCGGCGGCTCGCGCGCGACCGGACGTCAGTGGCACAGCTCACAAAAACTATGTGATCTGGGTCATAGTCGCGCCCTGGTCGCCCCGACTGTACGCAGGTCGAGTATTTCTTCCTGACCTGCACGGACGACGGCGCGATCGCGGCGTGATCGCCCCGTTATACAACCGAGATATCCACGACACGCGCACGCAGGCTGCCCCAGGGTCTCGTACGGTCGGTGGTATCCATAAATGGGTAAACGAAAAGTGACACAAAAATTGAATCCAGGGGAACCCGGAGAATCCGGGAAATCCCTAATCCGTGTGTGAGCGGCGTCGCGGGCGGCAACACACCGCCCGTGGGCGGTGGGTGTGAGACCCGCCGGGCATCAGGCCAGCCGCTGTCGTGCCGCCAACGGCACGTCCCGAAGCACCACTGCGCAACCAGAACCACCACCCGACCCACCACTGTGGGTCAGCTTCGGCGCGCGCACCGCGAAAGGAATCATGGTGAACATCATCCGGAAAGCATTCATTCTCGCCGCGATCACCGGCACGCTCGTCGCAGCGCCGTCCGCGATCGCCAACGCGGAGCCGGTCGGGTACGACCCCAACGTGGTCCCCGCCGCCCCCGCCCCTGACGCTCCGCCGCCTGCGCCGGACGCCCCGGCGCCGGCCGACGCGTCGGCCCCTCCGGCTCCCGCGGCCCTTGACACCAACGTGGCGCCTCCGGCGCCCGACGCTCCGGCGCCAGTACCCCAGGCGGCGGACACCCCGGCGGCTGCGCCCGCCCGCACGTACTACAGCGTGAACTGGGACGCCATCGCTCAGTGCGAGTCGGGTGGCAACTGGGGCATCAACACCGGCAACGGCTACATGGGCGGTCTGCAGTTCACGTCGGGCACCTGGCACGCCAATGGCGGCTCGGGTTCGCCGGCTGGCGCAAGCCGCGAGGAGCAGATCCGGGTGGCAGAGAACGTCCTGCGCTCGCAGGGCATCGGCGCCTGGCCGGTCTGCGGCCGCCGCGGCTGAGCTAGCACGACGTCCAACCAAGGCAAGGAGTGCCGGGCCTGAGGGCCCGGCACTCCTTGCTCTCTGTGGCCCGGGCCCGCGACGAGTCCGGTAGCGTCAGGCCGATGACCGCCACGCCGCGTGAATTCGACATCGTGCTGTACGGGGCGACCGGCTTCGTCGGGAAGCTCACCGCCCAATATCTGGCGAAAGCCGCGGGCGACGCGAAGATCGCGCTCGCCGGCAGGTCACCCGAACGACTGAAGGGCATCCGTGACGGTCTCGGTGAGGCCGCGCGATCCTGGCAGCTGGTGACCGCCGATGCCGCCACGCCGTCGACGCTGGACGACATGGCGGCCCGCACTCGCGTCGTCATCACTACGGTCGGGCCCTACACGCGGTACGGGCTGCCGCTGGTGTCGGCGTGCGCGACAGCTGGTACCGATTACGCCGACCTCACGGGTGAGGCGCCCTTCATCCGCGACAGCATCGACTCCTACCACAAATTAGCCGCCGACACCGGCGCCCGGATCGTGCATTCGTGTGGTTTCGACTCCGTGCCGTCGGATCTCAGTGTCTACGCGCTGTATCGGGCGGCCCGCGACGACGATGCCGGCGACCTGCTGGCCACCGACTTCGTGGTGCGCTCCTTCTCCGGCGGGGTGTCCGGCGGCACCATTGCCTCCATGCTGGAGGTGCTCTCCGCCACCTCCGGCGACCCGGACGTGCGCCGTCAGCTCAACGACCCCTACACGTTGAGCACCGATCGGGACGCCGAACCGGAGTTGGGCCGCCAGCCCGACATGCCGCTGCGCCGCGGCCGCCGGATCGCCCCGGAGCTGGCCGGTGTGTGGACGGCAGGATTCATGATGGCGCCGGTCAACACGCGTATCGTGCGCCGCAGCAACGCGCTCCTCGACTGGGCCTACGGACGGACGTTCCGCTACACCGAAAGCATGAGCATGGGCTCGTCACCGCTGGCGCCGCTGGCATCCGCCGTGGTCGGCGGAGTCGGCAGCGCGGCCGTCGGACTGGGTGGCCGCTTCTTCGGTCTGCTCCCGCGCCGACTGGTGGAGCGCATCGTCCCCAAGCCGGGTACCGGGCCCAGCGAGGCGGCTCGCGACCGCGGCTACTACCGGATCGAGACCTACGCCACCACCAGCAGCGGCGCCCGCTACGTGGCACGTATGGAACAGCAGGGCGACCCGGGCTACAAGGCGACCTCGGTGTTGCTGGGAGAGTGCGGCCTTGCGCTCGCATTCGACCGCGACAAGCTCTCCGAACTGCACGGCGTACTCACGCCTGCGGCAGCGATGGGCGACGCGTTGCTGGCGCG
>CAZZHX010000242.1:3999-4424 GCA_964653535.1 uncultured Mycobacterium sp.
TCGCTGCAGACCGAACGGCTGACTGATCGCCACGAGCGAAAGTCTGTAGGCTGAGTGCGGGCTCGACTAATGTTGACGTCGCCCGCGCTCGTCTAGACATCCCAACGAAGGGAAATCCGCATGGCCGGCCTCGACGATCTATTCTCGCAGATCAACGTCTCCGAAATAGCCAGCTCGCTTGGCGCCGATGAGGGCGAGGTCAATAGCGCCGTCCAGTCGGTGGTGCCGCTGCTGCTGACGGGTCTGCAGGAGGGCAGCCAGAGCGAGGAGCACGCCGAATCGATCGCCACCTTCGCGAGCACCGCGGCGCGCGGACTGCTGGACGCGGGCGCCGGTGAGTCGGCCGGGGACGTTGGGCACCAGGCGGTCGCAGCGCTCTTCGGCGACAACAACACCGACCAGGTCGCAGCGGCGCTGGCCAAGGG
>CAZZHX010000243.1:0-4417 GCA_964653535.1 uncultured Mycobacterium sp.
GCCGGCCATGGCCGGCGAGGTGAACACCTTGTAGCCCTGTTTGAGCAGGTATTCGCGGATCGCGGTGTCGGTGTTGCCGGCGGCCAGCCCGGTGGCGCACGCCTGGTCGGAGGTGGTGAACGGGCTTGTCGCGTCGCCGCCGGAGACGATCACCACCGTGTGCTGTGCCGCGCGGCTCACGTCGGCTTTGCCGCAGCCCGCGAGCACGGTCGTCATCAGCGCCGCCACCACCGAGGTCAGCACCGAGACCAACACCATCGTTCGTCGCACGACGGCGGCGCTCACCGGTCGGCCCCGAGGATCAGCCCACTGGTGGGCACGCCGGTCCCCGACGTGACCAGCACATGCTCGACCACGTCGACCTGGTTGCAGGAGGTGCCGCGGACCTGTCGGACCCCTTCGGTGATGCCATTCATCCCATGAATGTACGCCTCACCGAGCAGCCCGCCGTTGGTGTTGATCGGTAGCTCCCCGCCGAGCGAGAGCCGCTCGACGGTGGCGAAGTCCTTCGCCTCACCGCGGCCGCAGAAGCCGAGCTCTTCCAGCTGCGTGAACACGAACGGCGTGAAATGGTCGTAGATGAAGGCGGTGTGGATGTCCTTGGGCCCCAAACCGGAATCGCGCCAGAGCTTCCGCGCGACCACCCCCATCTCGGGCAGGCCGGTGATGTTCTCGCGGTAATAGCTGGTCATCATCTCTCCCTCGGCGGCCGCGCCCTGAGCGGCCGCCGAGATGATCGCGGGTGGCCGCCGAAGGTCGCGGGCTCGTTGTGCGCTGGTCACCACGAGCGCGACACCGCCGTCGCTTTCCTGGCAGCAGTCCAGCAGCCGGAGCACGGGTTCGATGATCCAGTGTGAGTTCTGGTGGTCCTCCGCCGTGATCGGGCGCTGGTAGAACCACGCATCGGGATTGGTGGCCGCGTGGGCCCGGTCGACAACGGCGATCGTGGCGAAGTCGGCGTTGGTGACCCCGTAGGTCGACATGTAGCGCTGGGCGTGCAACGCCACCCACGCCGCGGGAGTGAGCAGTCCGAACGGGGCGTAGGGCGCCATGAACAGCGGCGTCTGTGTGCTGGTCTGCCCGGTGCCGCCGAAGCGCCTCCCGGAGCGCTCGTTGAACGCGCGATAGCACACCACCACCTCGGCGGCGCCGGTCGCGATCGCCATCGCTGCGTGCGCCACCGTGCCCGCCGCGGCCCCGCCGCCGTGCGGCACCCGGGAAAAGAATGTGAGGTCACCGATGCCGACGTTGCGCGCGACGTCGATCTCGTCGCTGGAGTCCATCGTGAAGGTGACCATGCCGTCGACGTCACCGGGGGTGAGTCCGGCGTCGTCCAGAGCGGCACTGACTGCCTCGCAGGCCAATTGGAGTTCGCTGCGCCCGGAATCCTTGGAGAACTCCGTCTGGCCGATTCCGGCGATGGCGCACGTGCCCGCAAGCGTGCGCGTCATGCACCGGTCCCGTCGAGCAGGCTGAGGACTGCGGTGCCAGACACGTGATCGCCGAGGCTGTTGGACCCCGTGAAGGCGACGTCGACGAAGTTTTCGCCGCCCGACCCCCCTGTCTTGCCCGTGACTTGGCCGGTGAAGCGCAGCGGGTCGTCGGGAAACGCCGACACTCCAAGGCGGATCGACAGTTTGGTGACCATGGCCTCGGGTCCCGCCCAGTCGGTGAGGAAACGCGTACACAGACCGTTGGTGGTCAAGATGTTCATGAAGATGTTCGGTGAGCCCTGCTTGATGGCGTAGTCGCGATCGTGATGCACGGGCATGAAGTCGCGCGAGGCCAGCGCTCCGGCAATGATCACCGTTGCGGTGACACCGATCTCGAGCGGTGTCACCTCGTCTCCGACCTCGATGTCGGCCCATCTCAGGGTGGTGGCGCGGGCGGTGCTCATCGGTTCTCCTCCCGTGGCCGGAACTGGTGCAGCACGAGGCCGTCGTCGAAGGTTTGGTAGAACACCTCGACGGACATGCCGACGGCGACATCGGCGGGATCGATGTCGCACAGATTGGACACCAGTCGCACGCCCTCGGCCAGTTCTACCAGCGCGACGACGTAGGGATAGTCGAAGAACGGGAACCGCGGCTGGTGCGGAATGACGAAACTGTAGACCGTGCCCAGCCCCGAGGCCTCGATCGTGTCCCAGTGCAGCGAACGGCATGTCGGGCACATCGGGCGTGGGGGATTGCGTAGCGCGCCGCATCCGGTGCAGCGCTGGATGAGCAGCCGGTGCTCACGCAGCCCGCTCCAGAAGAACTCGGTGTCCGGGCTGATTGCCGGTGGGAGTCGGGAGGCCATCAGCGCGCCGGCTTGAATCGCAGCACCCGGAACCGCTGGCGCCCGACGACCTCGCCGTGCTGATCGGTGTAGGTGGTCACCCAGGTAAAAAAGTACCCGGTCCCCAGCGCCGTCTTCTTCTCGTCGGAGACTTCCTCGAACACCGACGTCGAACTGATGACGTCGCCGAGGCGGGGATAGCGCTCGATCTCGAATTCCGAGTTGGTCGCGACGATGCTGGTATAGCCCGCCTCCTCGAGGAACGCCGTCGGGTTCTCGCCGGTTTCGACAGGCACACCGCCCCGCTCCCTGATCCCTTCCAGTGTCGGCGCCGGCATCGTCCAGGTTTGGAGCATGACCGGTGGCGACACAATGCCACCGAACCGCGACCGCGCCGCGAACTCCGGGTCGAGGTAGACGGGATTCATGTCGTCGAGGGCGTGCGCCCAGTGGCGGATCATCGGCAGGTTGACCGGATCCGGCGCTACCGAGGGTTTTCCCGCACTACCGGTGGGTCTGCCGACCAATGCCTTGAGCTTGTCGCGGAACTCGGTGTCCGGGTCGGTCACGCGCCGGGTCCTCCTGACTGGTCCGTATCGGACGCCGTGCTGGAAACGCACGGCGAGCCTAGCAGTACCCTGCTCACGTGCTCCTGGCTTCGCTGGACCCCTCGGCCGCCGACATCGCCGATGCGGTGCGCATCGACGGCGCGGTGCTGAGCCGTAGCGACATGGTCGGCGCCGCAACGTCGGTGGCCGAGCGGATCGCCGGCGCGCAGCGGGTAGCGATCCTGGCCACCCCCACCGCGGCGACCGTGCTGGCCGTTACCGGCTGCCTGATCGCCGGGGTGCCGTTCGTACCGGTGCCCGCCGACGTTGGCGCCGCCGAACGCCGCCACATCATCACCGATTCCGCGGCGCAGGTCTGGCTCGGTCCCGCGCCCGGCGATGAGCCGGGGTCCGAAGGGCTGCCGCACATCCCGGTGCGACTGCACGCCCGGTCCTGGCACCGCTATACCGAGCCGCCACCTCAGGCGACCGCAATGATCATTTACACCTCCGGAACCACCGGCCTGCCCAAGGGCGTCGTGCTCAGCCGTCGGGCCATCGCCGCCGACCTCGACGCGCTGGCCGATGCCTGGCAGTGGACCGCCGACGACGTCCTGGTCCACGGATTGCCGTTGTTTCACGTGCACGGGCTGGTGCTCGGCCTGCTCGGGTCGTTGCGGATCGGAAATCGCCTCGTGCACACGGGTAAACCGACTCCGGCCGGATACGCGCAGGCCTCGTCGGAGGCCGGCGGCACGATGTATTTCGGGGTGCCGACGGTGTGGTCGCGGGTGGTAGCCGACTCCTCGGCCGCGCACGCACTGCGCCCGGCCCGGCTGCTTGTGTCAGGAAGCGCGCCGCTGCCGGTGCCGGTGTTCGAGGGACTCACCGCACTGACCGGACACCGGCCCGTCGAACGCTACGGCACCTCGGAGTCGCTGATCACCCTCTCGACGCGCGCCGACGGCGAACGGCGCCCCGGCTCGGTGGGCCTGCCGCTTGCCGGGGTCCAGACCAGGCTGGTGGACGACGTGGGCGGCCCCGCGCCGCACGATGGCGAAACCGTAGGCAGGCTCCTCGTTCGCACGCCGACCATGTTCGACGGCTATCTGAACCTGCCCGACGCCACGGCCGCGGCGTTCGACGCCGACGGCTGGTACCGCACTGGCGACGTCGCGACCATCGATGGCGGTGGGATGCACCGCATCGTGGGCCGGGAGTCCGTCGATCTGATCAAGTCAGGCGGGTACCGCGTCGGTGCGGGGGAGATCGAGACGGCGCTGCTCGGGCACCCGGGTGTGGAGGAGGTGGCCGTCGTCGGGTTGCCCGACGAGGACCTGGGTCAGCGGATCGTCGCGTTCGTCGTCGGCGCGGCCGCGCCGGAGGTGCTGATCGAGTTCGTCGCGCTCGAGCTCTCGGTGCACAAGCGGCCCCGTGAGGTGCGCATCGTGGACGCGCTGCCGCGCAACGCGATGGGTAAGGTGCTCAAGAAGCAGCTGATGTCCGAGGGCTGAGCGGGCCCTGCTCTGCCACGCCGCGAGCGTGCACAGATGTACACCCGATACGGCGTGTCCCTGCGCAGACACGCA
>CAZZHX010000244.1:0-4382 GCA_964653535.1 uncultured Mycobacterium sp.
GCTGACCACGGAGTCGGCAGCCTGGTGGAGCGTGCCCAGAATCCTTGTGGCCAAAGCCTATTGCGGGCTCGGACGAGTCAATCAGGCGGAGGCGACCGTCGCGGAACTACGCACCCACGCGGCATCCAACCGGACGATTTTCCACCCGCAGCTGCGCATCGTCGACGCCTGGCTTGCCGCGGCGCAGGGCAACGTCAGCGGAGCCAGGTCGTCGGCGATCGACGCCGCCGACCTGGCCCGGCACTCCGGTCAACGCGCGATCGAGGCGCTGGCCCTGCATGACGCGGCGCGGTTCGGGGACCGCACCGCGCCGCAGCGTTTGATCGACGTCGCCGCGGCCATCGATGGTCGCCTAGCCAGCGCCTACGCCGCCTATGGTGTGGCGATTCGTGACCGCGATCCGGTAGCCCTGGCCGCGTCGAGCGAACAGTTCGAGCGGATTGGCGCCGGATTGTCGGCGGCCGACGCGGCCGCGCAAGCCGCGGCGTTGTTCCGTGCCCGCGACGATCGCCGCCAGGCCACCGAGGCGGCCGTGACCGCCGACCGCATCGCCCAGGCGTGCGGCGGCATGCAGACGCCGGCGTTGACCGCGGCCGCGCAGCCGCTGCCGCTGAGCTCCCGGGAACGCGAAATCGCCACCCTGGTGGCGACCGGACTGACCACCCGCGAGATCGCCGAGCGGCTGACCGTCTCGGCGCGAACAGTCGAGGGCCACATCCTGCACGCCTGCACCAAACTCGGCGTGCAAGACCGCAAAGCTCTGGCCGCATTCATGCAGCGCGCCACCCGCCCCTAGCCGACCGCAGGCTCCAGACCACGTAGGTCTACGCGCCGGCATCGGCCGGACCAAGCACAATCGCGTACCCAACTACGGATGTGCGCCCCGCGTCCTCGCCATACCGTTCAACGACACGCCGCATCCGGTGGATCGCTTCGCGTCGTGGTCTTGGCGAGGGCCTCGCCCCTGAGGGGTGGGGCGAGTCCCTCGCCAGTGCGGTCTAGCGCGCTATCCGGCCTCGGCAAGCCGCTGCTTGAGCGCCTCGAACTCGTCCTTGACGCCGGTCGGCAGCTTCTCGCCGACGAATTCGAACCACTCCTGGATCATCGGCAGTTCCTCGCGCCACTCGCCCGCGTCGACGGCGAGCGCCCGGGCCACGTCAGCGGCGGCGACGTCGAGGCCGTTCAGATCCAGGTCCTCGACGCCCGGCACGACACCGATCGGGCTGTCCTGCCCGCCGGCCTGGTGCTCGATACGGTCGACGATCCATTTGAGCACCCGGCTGTTCTCACCGAAGCCCGGCCACAGGAACTTGCCGCCGTCGCCGCGGCGGAACCAGTTGACGAAGAACACCTTCGGCAGCTTGGACTCGTCGGCGTTCTTGCCCAGGTCGAGCCAGTGCTGGAAGTAGTCGCCGACGTGGTAGCCCAGGAACGGCAGCATCGCCATCGGGTCACGGCGGACGGTGCCGACCTTGCCCTCGGCGGCGGCGGTCTGCTCGCTGCCCATCGTGGCCCCCATGAACACGCCGTGCTGCCAGTCGCGGGCCTCGGTCACCAGCGGCACCGTGGTCTTGCGGCGGGCACCGAACAGGATGCCCGAGATGGGCACGCCCTGCGGGTCGTCCCATTCCGGCGCCAGGATCGGGCACTGCGACATCGGGGTGCAGTAACGCGAGTTCGGGTGCGCGGCATTGCTGTCCGTCTCGCGGTAGAACCAGTCGTTGCCCTTCCAGTCGAGGAGGTGCTGCGGATCGCCCTCCAGGCCCTCCCACCACACCTCGTTGTCGTCGGTGAGCGCGACGTTGGTGAAGACCGTGTTGCCGGCGGCGATAGTGCGCATGGCGTTCGGGTTGGACTTCCAGTTGGTGCCCGGCGCCACGCCGAAGAATCCGAACTCGGGGTTGACCGCGTACAGCCTGCCGTCCTTGCCGAATCGCAACCAGGCGATGTCGTCGCCCAGTGTCTCAGCGCGCCAGCCCGGGATGGTCGGCGCCAGCATGGCGAGGTTGGTCTTGCCGCACGCCGACGGGAACGCCGCGGCGAAGTAGTACGCCTTGTTCTCCGGGGATATCAGCTTGAGGATCAGCATGTGCTCGGCGAGCCAGCCCTCGTCGTGGGCCATCGCCGACGCGATGCGCAGCGAGTAGCACTTCTTGCCGAGCAGGGCGTTGCCGCCGTAGCCCGACCCGTAGCTCCAGATCTCGCGAGTCTCCGGGAAGTGAGTGATGTACTTGGTGTCGTTGCACGGCCACGACACGTCCTGCTGGCCCGCCTCCAACGGGGCACCCACGGAGTGCAGGGCCTTGACGAAGAACCCGTCGTCGCCGATCTTGTCCAGCGCGGCCTTGCCCATCCGGGTCATGACCTTCATCGAGACGACGACGTAGGCGGAGTCGGTGATCTCCACGCCCAGCTTGGGGTCGTCGGCACCCAGTGGGCCCATGCAGAACGGCACCACCCACATCGTGCGGCCGCGCATGCAACCCCGGTACAGGCCAGCCATGGTGGACCGCATCTCGGCCGGGGCCATCCAGTTGTTGGTCGGGCCGGCATCGACCTGACGCTCGGAGCAGATGTACGTGCGGGATTCCACGCGCGCCACGTCGGACGGGTCGGACAGAGCCAGGAACGAGTTGGGGTACTTCTCGGCTTTCAGCGGCGCGAAGGTGCCCGCCTCGACGAGTTGCGCGGTCAGCCGCTGCCACTCCTCGTCGGAGCCGTCGGCGAACACCACGTTGTCGGGTGTGGTCAGCTCGGCGACCTCCCGAACCCACGCCAGCAGCCCCTGGTGCTTGGTGGGCGCGGTGTCTAAGCCGGGAATGGTCGCTGAGGTCATCGAACTCTCCTGAATTCGTCTGCGCACGCGGGCTGGAGTTTCTGGCAGGTGCGCTCACCTGGTGTGCCCTACAGATTATCGTGAGCGCCCCGCAGAGGAACTCCCGGGCAGGTATCGGACTTCTCACATGTCTGCGGCCGGGATGCTGGCTGGGATTCCGGCAGTTCGGCCCGTACGGCGTCCAGCGCCGCCAGGATCGCGGGCATCTGCCGTCGCCGTGCCGCCACAGCCCGCGCCTTATCGACCGCGTACTCGCGTAATTCGCCGTCGATGGCGCTGAACAGCGCTGTCACCTGCGCGTCCGCCGCCTCGTCGCGCGCCATCAGCGCTCCGCCCAGCGCCGTCTCGGCGGCCAACACGCGGGTGGCGACGCGCTCCTCGACCACCGAGCGCAGCGACGCGGTCGCCTCGCCCACCCAGCGGTCCAGCAGCGCCCGGTCGTGCAGCAGTCCCCGAATGTGCACCACCACGACGGTGACCGCCAGCCCGGTCACCACGCATGCCGCGGCGGCGGCGAGGGCCAGCCCGGGCGCCAGTCGGGAGACCAGGCCACCGACCAGTCGGCTCAGCGTCACAGCCATGCCGACCCCGAACCCCGCGCCCAGGGTGGTCAGGAGCCAATTCTCGTGCCGCCGCGATGTCAGGGGCGGGGGCGCGATGGAGACCTCCGGCAGCGGCTCCCAGGGCGCCTCCCGGGGCGGCTCGGGCAGCGGAAAAGCCCCGCAGATCCCCCGCGCCACCTCGGCCAGCCGCGTGTCGACGGCCTCGCACACCTCGGCGCCTACCGTCGCCAGCCGGGCTCGGGCACGACCTTCGAAGCCGGGGATGTCCCGTCGCGACAGGCCCGCGGCGTGTTCCTGCAACTCGCTGCGCGCCGCCGCACACCGGTTGCGGGCGACGAAGGACAGCTGGACACGGGCCTGCTGGATCTGACCGCGCAGGGCGGCGACGCGCCCGACCGTCTCCCGACGCCGCTGCCGCATCGCGGTCGCGCGCCGTTCGCGCAGCGCGTCGACCCGAGCCTGCCGGCCGGCGTCGTCCACATCCATGTCAAGCCGGCGAGCTTCCTCCCGCAGCCGGGAATCCGATGCGCGCAACCTGTTTCGGCGCGCGAGGTCGGGATCGGCCAGCTGGTCGTGGACCGCCCAGACCAGATCGTCGACGTCCGGCTCGCCGAGTTCGGGCAGGGCGGCCACACCTACCCAGGGCACCCGCGCGTAGCGCGGTGCGTGAGCGGCCAGCATGCCGCGGTTGGCCGCCACCACCTCGCGCCAGCCGCGATGCACGTCGATCTTCGACACCACGCCCACCACCGCGTCGGTGGTCTCCGCGGCCGCGTCCAGCACCGCGCAATCCGATCGGGTCAGGTGGGCGGCGGCCGACACCACGAAGACCACCGCCGTCGGCGCGCCCCCGGACGGGATACCCGTCGGCTCGACGACCGTGCGCCGGGGCAGGCGTTCGCGCAGCGCCGCGGCCACCGCGCTCACCCCCGCCAGCCACGGTCCCGTCACCAGCACCACGCTCACTCGCCGTCCCCCGGGAT
>CAZZHX010000245.1:0-4194 GCA_964653535.1 uncultured Mycobacterium sp.
GGTACTTTTCGCACCCGCAGTCGCAGTACCTCGTGGTGGGCCGGTTGGCCCAGGATCAGGTTGCCGACTACGCGAAGCGCAAGGGCTGGACCCTGAAGGAGGCCGAGCGCTGGCTCGCCCCCAACCTCGGCTACAACCCGGAGGACTGAGCCCCACGCCTCTACCCCATCGCGAGCGTGCGTGTCTGCGCAGCGACACGCCGTTGATGGTGGCATTCTGTGCACCCTCGCGGCCGGTGGGCGACGGCCCGCGGAGCGAAACCGCCGTGACTTTGCCGGCCGTGGCGTGGGACAATCGCTCGCCGTGAAGACCTTCGAGGATCTGTTCACCGAACTCGGCGAGCGCGCGCGCACGCGCCCGCCCGGGAGCGCCACCGTCGCAGCGCTGGACGGGGGCGTCCACGGGCTGGGCAAGAAGATCCTGGAGGAGGCCGGCGAGGTGTGGCTGGCGGCCGAGCACGAGCCCGACGAGGCCCTCGCCGAGGAGATCAGTCAGTTGCTGTACTGGACGCAAGTGCTGATGATCGCCCGGGGCCTGTCCCTCGACGACGTCTACCGGAAGCTGTGACCATGTTGCGGGTCGCGGTTCCCAACAAAGGCGCCCTCAGTGAGCCGGCGACCGAGATCCTCGCGGAGGCAGGCTATCGGCGCCGCACCGACCCCAGGGACCTGACGGTCATCGACCCCGTCAATCAGGTCGAGTTCTTCTTCCTGCGGCCCAAGGACATCGCCATCTACGTCGGTTCGGGACAGCTGGATTTCGGTATCACCGGACGCGACCTGGTGGCCGATTCCGACGCGCCGGTGCGTGAGCGGCTGGCCTTGGGTTTCGGCTCGTCGAGCTTCCGGTACGCCGGCCCCGCCGGCCGCAGCTGGACGACGGCCGACCTGGCCGGAAAAAGGATCGCGACCGCCTACCCCAACCTGGTGCGAAAAGACCTGGCCGAAAGAGGTATTGATGCGACTGTGATTCGGCTCGACGGTGCGGTGGAGATCTCGGTGCAGCTCGGTGTGGCCGACGCCATCGCCGACGTGGTGGGGTCCGGACGCACGCTGAGCCTGCACGATCTGGTGGCCTTTGGTGAGCCGCTGTGTGATTCGCAGGCGGTGCTGATCGAGCGCGCCGGTCACGACGGCGACGACGGCGGCGCCGGCGCCGAACGCGGGGCCCGCGTGGCGCGCGACCAACTCGTCGCCCGCGTGCAGGGTGTGGTCTTCGGTCAGCAGTACCTGATGCTCGACTACGACTGCCCACGCTCGGTGCTGGACAAGGCCACGGCGATCACCCCGGGATTGGAGTCGCCCACCATCGCCCCGCTCGCCGACCCGGACTGGGTGGCGGTTCGCGCGTTGGCGCCCCGCCGCGGCATCAACGAGATCATGGACGAGCTCGCCGCTATCGGCGCGAAGGCGATCCTGGCGTCCGACGTCAGGTTCTTCCGGTTCTGATCGAACCGGGGTGACGCGTGGCGGCTGTGTTAGCGTCCCCTCGGGGCCCTGAGGCACCGAAGACCTCGCTTCCAGGAGGGATCCTGTGACACATGCTCTTGTACTGCTGCTGGCGATACTGATCGGTGTCGTCGCGGGCCTGCGGTCGATGGCGGCCCCCGCCGTCGTCGCGTGGGCAGCCCATCTGGGATGGATCAACCTCCACGGCACCTGGGCTTCCTGGGTGGCCACCACCAGCACGGTCATCGTCCTGACGGTGCTCGCGGTCGGCGAACTCATCGCCGACAAACTCCCCAAAACCCCGCCCCGCATCACGGTCCCGTCATTCGCCACCCGGTTCGTCCTGGGCGGCTTCGCCGGTGCGGTGATCGGCGCGGCGTGGCACTACACGTTCAGCTCGCTGGGCGCTGGCGTGATCGGAGCCGTCATCGGCACACTGGGCGGCTACCACGCGCGCCGGATGCTGGCGGAGCACAACTACGGGCCCGACCTGCCGATCGCCCTGCTTGAGGACGCGATCGCCATCCTCGGTGGCTTCGTCGTCCTTGCGGCGACGGCTCACCTCTGACGGGAGCGGCGGGCCTTACGCGGCTGGCTCGGCCGGCCGCGACGCCGGGGTGGCGCCCGCGACTTCCGGCCATCCCGGATAGGGAGGTGGGGTGCCGCCGAACAACGGGCAGAGCTGTTGGTGGGGGCACCAGTCGCACAACCGGGACTGGCTCGGACGGAAGTCGCCTGTGCGGCCAGCGGTTTGGATGGCACGCCACATCGCGATCAGCGTTTTCTCGAAGCGCTCCAGCTCGTCGAGGTCGGGCGAATAGTCCAGTATCTGGCCGTCGGCCAGATAGATCAGCCGCAGCCGCGTGGGCGGCACCCCGCGGGACCGCAACAGCGCCACCGCGTAGAACTTCATCTGGAACATCGCCTTGAACTCGGCCAGCGCCCGCGCGGCGGGAGGCGCCTTGCCCGTCTTGTAGTCGACCACCCGCAACTCGCCGCCGGCGGCGACGTCGATGCGGTCGATGAAGCCCCGCAGCAGCGTGCCGTCGGCCAGTTCGACCTCCACCCGTTCCTCGCAGGACTGCGGGTCGAAGCGGGTCGGGTCCTCGAGCCGGTAGTAGCCGGACAACAGCGCGCGGGCTTCGCCCACAAGCTCGGCGCGCTGCGCCGGGTCCAGCGTGTCGGCGAACTCGGGCTCCGCGGCGATCACACTGTCCCACGCCGGGTCCACCAGCGACATCGCCGTTTCGGGGCCGCGCTGCGCCGCCGGCAGGCCGTAGAGCTGCTCGAGGGCCGCGTGCACCACCGACCCGCGCAGCTGCGCCACCGAGGGCGCCTCGGGCAACCGGTCGATCGCGCGGAACCGATAGAGCAGCGGGCACTGTTTGAAATCCGCCGCCCGCGACGGCGACAGGGCCGGTCGTGACGCCGGTCGTGACGCCGGTCGTGACGCCGGCTGCGGCGGGCGATCCGCGGGCGGCTCAGTCATGTTCCGCAGCCTAGGTGGCGGCACCGACAACCCCGGGCAACCCTTGCGGCGCGTCGGCTGGCACGCTGACGTGCGTGTCCGACACCGGCCCGCTGACTGTGGGCGAACGCGTCCAACTGACCGACGGCAAGGGCCGGCACTACACGATCGTGCTCACCGAGGGCGCCGAGTTTCACACCCATCGCGGCGTCGTCTCCCACGATGCGCTGATCGGACTGGACCAGGGCAGCGTGGTCACATCCAGCAACGGTGCGCTCTTCCTGGTGCTGCGTCCGCTCCTGGTCGACTACATGATGTCGATGCCGCGCGGTCCGCAGGTGATCTACCCCAAGGACGTCGCGCAGATCGTGCACGAGGGCGACATCTTCCCGGGCGCCCGCGTGCTGGAAGCCGGAGCCGGCTCCGGTGCGTTGACGATCTCGCTGTTGCGGGCGGTGGGACCCGGGGGGCGGGTGGTCTCCTACGAACATCGCGCCGACCATGCCGAACACGCGCGCCGCAACGTGTCGGTGTTCTCCGGCGGCCGCGAACCCGACAACTGGGACCTCGTCGTCGCCGACGTCGCCGACTCCGACCTACCCGACGGCTCCTTCGACCGGGCCGTCCTGGACATGCTCGCCCCGTGGGAGGTGCTGGAGTCGGTTTCCCGCCTGGTGGTCGCCGGCGGGGTGCTGATGATCTACGTGGCCACCGTGACGCAGCTGTCGCGTGTCGTGGAGGCGGTGCGAACCCAGCAGTGCTGGACCGAACCGCGGGCATGGGAGACGATGCAGCGCGGCTGGTACGTCGTCGGCCTCGCGGTGCGGCCCCAGCACTCGATGCGCGGGCACACCGCCTTCCTGGTGAGCACGCGGCGGCTCGCGCCCGGAGTTGTCGCCCCGGCGCCCTTGGGCCGTAAACGGGTGGGGCGCGACGGCTGAGCAGCCGAACGGCCCCCTCACTCCAGGTCGTCGCTGCGTAACAGCGAGCGTCGCACCGACAGCAACTCGAACTCGGGGTGGGCGGCGACCAGTCGCTCGGCCGCGTCGAGCACCTCGACTGCGTGGGAGCGGTCGCCAGAGGCCAGGGCCACGCCGATGCCCGCCCTCCGGTGCAGCTCGTGCGAGCCCGTCTCGGCTGCCGACACGGCGAACGTGCGCCGCAGCTCGGCGACGACGGGACGAATCACCGATCGCTTCGCCTTGAGCGAGTGCACATCGCCGAGCAGCACGTCGAACTCGAGCCAACCGATCCACATCCCGCTGGTCAACGCGGGGG
>CAZZHX010000246.1:0-4138 GCA_964653535.1 uncultured Mycobacterium sp.
GCCGATATCGGCACCTGCACGCTCGCTTGCCCGGCCTTTTCGAAGGTGAACGTGAAGTTGTAGTTCAGTCCGTTGCTGATGGGCTTCGTCAAGTTGACGGTCGCTCTGATCGTGTTGTTGGAGTCGGTGGGGCCCGGTGCGACCTGCTGGCCCTCCGGTGTGCCCAGGAACAGCACTCCGCCCGCGGGCAGGCGGCCGTCGCCGCTGAGTGTCACGGTTCCGATGTCGGTGGTGATGGAGACCAGGCGGTCCGGGGTGTCCGGTGACTGGTTGACGGCAACCGCAACCAGATCGACGTTGCGGCCGGGCGGAATGGCATCGCCCGTCTGCACCGCCTGTATCCGGATGTCCCGTACCGCGACCTTGTTCACGTTGACGCTGTTGCCGTTGATGGCGGGGCCCTGGGAGGTTGTCTGGGCGAGCTGCCCGGTACCGCAGCCGCCGAGCACGACGGCGGCCAGCGCCACCAGGCCGATCTTGAAGCGGTTCACGCGGGTGCCTCCTACCGAGCGGGTCTGGGTTGGGTGCTGCTCTCGAGGAGCCTCTCAAGGACCCTCTCACGGAGCCTCCCGAGGAGCCTCTCAAGGAGCCTCTCAAGGAGCGTAGTAGGAAATCCTCGATAGCGGGCACGCAGGCCGCCGGACCAGCTCAGGAGGGGTACATGAGGAGTATCACCGGGTGCCCGCAAAGGCGCGGGAGGGGCGCTGGTATGGTTCGCACTGCATGTTTAGCTTCGCCTGTCAACCCCCAGTTCGCGTGCGTTGTGCCCCTGACCTGCACTGTTGTTCAGCACGCGTCGGGCTGTCGTGCTAGAATGAAGTGACGAAAGGGGCTCTAACCAGATGATCTTCAAGGTTGGCGATACCGTTGTTTACCCGCATCACGGTGCTGCATTAGTCGAGGCGATCGAAACCCGGACCATTAAAGGGGAACAACGCGAGTATCTCGTCTTGAAGGTCGCCCAGGGCGACCTGACCGTCCGAGTCCCCGCCGATAACGCCGAATACGTCGGTGTGCGTGACGTCGTCGGCAAAGAAGGTCTCGACAAGGTATTCCAGGTGTTGCGGGCTCCGCATACCGAGGAACCGACCAACTGGTCGCGCCGCTACAAAGCAAATCTGGAGAAGCTCGCCTCCGGCGATGTCAACAAGGTCGCTGAAGTTGTGCGCGACCTATGGCGCCGCGACCAGGAACGCGGCTTGTCCGCCGGCGAGAAGCGCATGCTGGCCAAGGCCCGCCAGATCCTGGTCGGTGAATTGGCTCTCGCCGAGAGCACCGACGACGCCAAAGCGGCAATCATCCTCGACGAGGCTTTGGCCGCCGCTTCCTGAGGGGCCTGAGTCCCGGGTGGGCGCGCGATCAGGTAGCCGAGGCACGGTGGCTGCCGTTGTTCCGGCCGCCGGGTCGGGGGAGCGGCTCCGCGCCGGCACCCCGAAGGCGTTCTGTGAACTCGACGGTCGAACACTGCTCGAACTCGCGGTCGCGGGACTCGTGGAATCCGGCGTCATCGATCACATCGTGGTGGCCGTCCCGCCTGATCGGATCGCCCAGGCGAGAGAGATCCTGGGTAGCCGAGCCACCGTCGTCGCCGGTGGAGCGGACCGGACCGAATCGGTGAAACTGGCGCTGTCGGCCGTCAACGAGTCCACCGGGTCGGCCCCCCCGGCGTTCGTCCTGGTGCACGACGCCGCCCGGGCGCTGACCCCGCCCGAACTGATCGTCCGGGTGGTCGAGGCCCTGCGGGCGGGGCATGCCGCCGTGGTGCCCGCCCTGCCGTTGTCCGACACCATCAAGGCCGTGGATGCCAACGGGGCCGTGCTGGGCACGCCCGAACGCGCCGGACTGCGCGCCGTGCAGACGCCGCAGGGGTTCGCCACCGAACTCCTGGTGCGGGCCTACCGCGCCTGCCGGGACTCCGGCGCCGGCTTCACCGACGACGCGTCGCTCGTGGAGCATGTCGGCGGTCAGGTCCAGGTGGTGCCCGGCGACCCGCTGGCGTTCAAGATCACCACACCGCTCGATCTGTTGCTGGCCCACGCGATCGTCCGCCGGTGACCGGCCTGCCGAGGGTCGGAATCGGAACCGACGTGCACGGATTCGAGCCCGGACGGCCGTGCCGACTGCTGGGCCTGGAATTTCCCGGCGTCGATGGCTGCGCCGGGCACTCCGACGGGGACGTGGCGGCGCACGCACTGTGCGACGCGGTGCTGGCGGCCGCGGGACTCGGCGACATCGGCGACGTGTTCGGCGTCGACGATCCGCGCTGGAAGGATGTGAGCGGCGCCGACATGCTGCGCCACGTCGTCGATCTGATACAGCAACACGGTTTCCGCGTGGGCAACGCCGCCGTCCAGGTGATCGGGAATCGCCCGAAGGTCGGCCCGCGCCGCGACGAGGCACAGCGGGTGCTCTCGGGACTGCTGCAGGCGCCCGTCTCGGTATCGGCAACCACCACCGACGGGCTGGGCCTGACCGGACGCGGCGAGGGTCTCGCCGCAATCGCGACGGCGCTGGTGGTGCCCGTCGGCTAGCGCCGCCCCGCCACAACCGTGCCACCACCACCGCGCCGTCACCGCGCCGAGCGTCACACCAGCGTGACGTTCGACGCCGAGCGTCACACCAGCGTGACGCTCGCGTGCCGGGGTCGCCGCAACCGGGCAGGTAAGCTGGCACGTCGTGACCGATAGCGCCCGCCTGCGGCTCCACGACACGGCCACCGGTGCCGTCCGTGATTTCGTCCCGCTGCGCCCCGGGCACGTGTCCATCTATCTCTGCGGGGCAACCGTCCAGGGTTTGCCGCACATCGGTCATGTCCGCAGCGGCGTGGCGTTCGACATCCTGCGCCGCTGGCTGATCGCGCGGGGCAACGACGTCGCGTTCGTCCGCAATGTCACCGACATCGACGACAAGATCCTCAACAAAGCCGCCGCGGCCGAACGGTCGTGGTGGGAGTGGGCGGCCACCTATGAGCGTGCGTTCAGCGCCGCCTACGACGCCCTGGACGTCCTGCCCCCGTCTGCCGAGCCGCGCGCTACCGGGCACATCACGCAGATGGTCGAATTAATGGAGCGGCTGATCGACACCGGGCACGCCTACTCCGCCGGCGGCGACGTGTACTTCGACGTGCTCAGTTACCCGGAGTACGGACGGCTGTCCGGCCACCGGGTCGACGATGTCCATCAAGGCGAGGGAGCCGCCACAGCCAAGCGTGATCAACGCGACTTCACCCTTTGGAAGGCGGCCAAGCCTGGCGAGCCGTCATGGCCCACGCCGTGGGGCCGTGGCCGCCCGGGATGGCACTTGGAATGTTCGGCGATGGCCCGCACCTACCTCGGTCCGGAATTCGATATCCACTGCGGTGGAATGGATCTCGTATTTCCGCACCACGAGAATGAAATCGCTCAGAGCCGTGCCGCCGGAGATGGCTTTGCCCGCTACTGGCTGCACAACGGCTGGGTGACCATGGGTGGCGAGAAGATGAGCAAATCGCTGGGCAACGTGTTAGCCATCCCGGCGATGCTGCAGCGCGTGCGGCCAGCCGAGTTGCGCTACTACCTCGGGAGCGCGCACTACCGCTCGATGCTGGAATTCTCCGAAACCGCCCTGCAGGACGCCGTCAAAGCCTATGAGGGCGTTGAGGAGTTCCTGCACCGCGTCCGGACGCGCGCCGGTGGCTTCCAACCCGCCGAACCGACCGCGCGGTTCGCCGAGGCCCTGGACGACGACCTGGCGGTCCCGACGGCTCTGGCGGAGGTGCACCACATCCGCGCCGAAGGCAACCGGGCGCTCGACGCCGGCGACCACGATGGGGCGCTACAGCACGCCGGCGCGATCCGGGCGATGATGGGCATCCTGGGGTGCGACCCGCTCGATGAGCGATGGGAGACCCGTGACCAGACATCGGCCGCGCTGGCGGCCGTCGATGTGCTAGTGCGGGCCGAGCTGGAGGACCGGGTCAGAGCGCGCCAGGACCAGAACTGGGCGCTGGCCGACCAGATCCGGGATCGTCTCAAGAGCGCCGGCATCGAAGTGACCGACACCGCCGACGGGCCGCAGTGGACGTTGGGCGGTGACGTCGGCTGATGGCGGGCAACTCGCGGCGCCGCGGCGCGGTGCGTAAATCCGACACCAAGAAGGG
>CAZZHX010000247.1:0-4136 GCA_964653535.1 uncultured Mycobacterium sp.
GAAGAAGGCGGTGTCGAACACCGCGATGTGCGGGACGCCCGGCAGCAGCCGCCGGGCCACCTCGATGCCACTCAACGCGGGCGGATTGTGCAGCGGGGCCAGCTCGGAGAGCTTGTCCAGGGCGGCTATGCGCTCGTCGTCCAGCAGCGTCGGCCGGTAGAACTCCCCGCCCCCGTGCACCACCCGGTGGCCGACCGCGGCTAGTCCGCAGGTACTCAGGTCGATGCCCGCCGCGGACAGTTCGCCGAACGCCAGCCCTAGCGCGGCCTCGTGGTCGCCGGCCGGCGACCCGGCCTCCCCGATCCGCTCGACCAGGCCCGACGCCAGCGCCCGCCCCGAACCGGGCTCCACGAGTTGATATTTCACTGACGACGAGCCGGAGTTGATCACCAGCACAGGGGCGTCACCGGCCATGGATGCCCTGGGCCTGGATCGCGGTGATGGCCACCGTATTCACGATGTCTTCGACCAGCGCACCCCGGGACAGGTCGTTCACCGGTTTACGCAGCCCCTGCAGCACCGGCCCGATGGCGATTGCACCGGCGCTGCGCTGCACCGCCTTATAGGTGTTGTTGCCGGTGTTGAGGTCGGGGAAGATCAGCACTGTCGCGCGGCCGGCCACCGCCGAATCGCGCAGTTTGGTCGCGGCCACGGACGGTTCTATCGCGGCGTCGTACTGGATGGGCCCTTCGATCGGCAGGTCCGGCTCGCGCGCCCGCACCAGCATGGTCGCCGATCTGACCTTGTCGACATCGGCGCCCGTGCCCGAGTCGCCGGTGGCGTAGGACAACATGGCCACCCGCGGTTCGATGCCGAACTGGGCCGCGGTGCGCGACGAGCTGATCGCGATATCGGCCAGCTGCTCCGGCGTGGGGTTCGGAATGATCGCACAGTCGCCGTACACCAGCACCCGATCGTGTAGGCACATGAAGAAGATGCTCGATACGGTGGACACGTCGGGAACTGTCTTGATGATCTCGAATGCGGGGCGGACCGTGTGGGCCGTGGTGTGCGCGGCGCCGGACACCATACCGTCGACCATGTCTACGTGCACCATCATCGTTCCGAAATACGTGGCATCACGCATGATCTCGCGGGCGTGCTCGACAGTGACGCCCTTGCTCTTGCGTAATTCCGCGTATTGTTCGGCAAACCCGTCGCGCAGCTCGCTGGTCAGCGGGTCGATGAGCGTCGCGCCGTCGAGGTCGACACCGAGTTCACCTGCGCGCAAACGCATCCGCGCTTCGTCGCCCAGGATGGTCAGGTCGGCGATGCCGCGGGTGAGCAGCCGGCCCGCCGAACGCAGGATGCGGTCGTCGTCCCCCTCCGGCAGGACGATGTGTTTGCGATCCGACCGGGCCTGCAGCTCGAGCCGGTGGGTGAACATGTGCGGAGTAGTCACGGTCGGAACCGGGATGACGAGTTGCGCCGCGAGATCGGTGACGTGGACGTGACGGTCCATGAGCTCGAGTACCGTGTCGATCTTGCGCTGCGAGAGCGCCGTCACGCGCCCGCGCGCCGCGGATGCGGCGCTGGCCGTCTCGTAGCTGCCCAACGTGGTGGCGATGATCGGCAGCCGCAGCCGCAGGCCCGCGACGAGACCCGCGATGTAAGGATGCAGCTCGAAACCGCCGTTGAGGATCAGGCACGACAGTGCCGGAAAGCCCTCGGCCGCATGGGCGCTGGCGACCGCGAGCACCACGTCGGAACGATCGCCAGGGGTGATGACGGCCGCGCCGTCGCTGAGCCGCTCCAACACGTGGTCGGCGGTCATGCCAGCGACCAGCACGGCCATCACCTCGCGCTGCGCCAGCGACGCCTCGCCGCTCACCATCGTCCCGTGCACGGCCCTCTGCAGATCTGCGACCGTCGGCGCCGACAGCAGCGGCTCCTCGGGGAGCACGTAGCTACGCTGGGCGAAGCGACGCAGCGCGGCCTCGACCGCACCCAGCTCGGCGGGCTCGCACCGGTTGGCGACCACCGCCGCGGTGTGGGCATGCTGGGCGGTCAGCTCCGCCAGGCAGACCTCGACGACGCTCGCGACCTCCTCGGCGGTGCGGCCCTTGCCGCTGACCGTCAGCAGCACCGGAGCGCCGAGGTTGACCGCGATCCGGGCGTTGACCGACAGTTCGACGGGCCTGGTCGCCTGGCCCAGGTCGGAGTAGTCGCTGCCGACGATCACCACCACATCGCAGGCGTCGGCCATCGCCTGATAGGCGTCGACGATTCCGGTGATCGCAGCGTCGACGTCGGCATGCAGTTGCTGATAGGTCACCCCGACGCACCGCTCGTAGGGCAGACCGGCGGTGGTGTAGGGCAGCAGCAGCTCGAGAATGTTGTCGCGGTCCTCGTGCGCGGCGTGGCTGATGGGCCGGAACACGCCGAGCTTCGCGACGGTTGCGCTCAGGCGGTGCAGCAGCCCGAGCGCAACCATCGACTTGCCGGTCTCCGCCTCGGGCGCGGCGATGTAGATGGCCGTCGCGCCGCCGATCGCAGCCGTCACGGCACCGGCGTTCACTGGCCGCCCTTCAGGCCAGCCGCCGCAGCCTGGGCGCCAGATCCTTCTCGAACAGGTCCAGGAACCGGCGTTGGTCATGGCCGGGCGCGTGGAACACCAGGTGATTGAGGCCCCACGTCACGTATTGCCCGACCTTCTCGACCGCCTCGTCGGGGTCCGACGCCACGATCCAGCGCTTGGCGACCTGCTCGATCGGCAGCGCGTCGGCGGCCTTCTCCATCTCGATCGGGTCGTCGATGCTGTGCTTCTGTTCGGCGGTCAGTGACAACGGCGCCCAGAACCGGGTGTTCTCCAGCGCCAGCTCGGGGTCCGGGTCGTAGGAGATCTTGATCTCGATCATCGTGTCGATGTCGCCGATGGACCTGCCGGCGGCTTCCGCCCCTTCCCGGACGGCCGGCATCAGCTTCTCGGTGTAGAGCTCCTCGCCCTTGCCGGAGGTGCAGATGAAGCCGTCACCGGCCCGCCCGGCGTATTTGGCCACCGCCGGACCGCCCGCGGCGATATAGACCGGGACGCCGCTGGCGGGCACGTCGTAGATCGAGGCGCCCTTGAGCCGGTAGTACTCGCCGTCGAAGTCGACACGGTCGCCGCCCCACAACTCCCGCATGAGCCGCACCGACTCGCGCAGCCGGGCGAACCGTTCCTTGAACTCCGGCCACTCGCCCTGGAATCCGGTCGCGACCTCGTTCAGGGCCTCCCCGGTGCCCACCCCGAGGAACACCCGGTCCGGGTACAGGCAGGCCATCGTGGCGAAGGCCTGGGCGATGACGGCGGGGTTGTACCGGAAGGTCGGGGTCAGCACCGACGTACCCAGCTGGATGCGCGTGGTGCGTTCGCCGACGGCGGTCATCCAGGCCAGCGAGAACGGGGCGTGACCGCCCTCGTGGCGCCACGGCTGGAAATGGTCGCTGACGGTTGCGCTGTCCATGCCGTGCGCTTCGGCGGCAACGGCGAGTTCGACGAGTTCGCGGGGTGCGAATTGTTCGGCGGACGCTTTGTATCCCAATTTGAGTTCAGCCACCTGTTCTTTCTACTCCACTCCTCGACCCGCGGCACTCCTACACTCACGGCATGGGACCGGCACCGACACTCGTTCAGGTTTCCGACTCGGTGCATCTCGCCGTGGGCCACGCGGTCAACTGGACGCTGGTCGCCGACGGCGCCGGCGTCATGCTGATCGACGCCGGCTATCCCGGGGACCGCGGGAACGTGCTGGCGTCGTTGCACGCGCTGGGCTACGACGCCGGGGACGTGCGCGCCATCCTGCTGACCCACGCGCACATCGACCATCTGGGCTCGGCGATCTGGTTCGCCAGCGAGTACGGCACCGCGGTGTACTGCCACGCCGACGAAGTGGGTCACGCCAAGCGCGACTACCTGGAACAGGCGTCGATTCTCGATGTGGCACTGCGTATCTGGCGGCCCCGGTGGGCGGTGTGGGGCGCCCACGTGGTGCGCAGCGGCGGCCTGGTCCGCGACGGCATCCCGTCGGCCCGGCCCCTGACCCCCGAGGTGGCCGCCGGCCTGCCCGGCCGCCCCGTGGGCGTCCCCTCCCCGGGCCACACCGGCGGTCACTGCTCGTACATCGTCGACGGCGTCTTGGTCAGCGGGGACGCGC
>CAZZHX010000248.1:0-4114 GCA_964653535.1 uncultured Mycobacterium sp.
GCCCCGACGTGGGCACTATCCCCGAATTCGGTTCACTTCGCTCCGACGACGACCAGTGGGACATCGGCAGCGGAGTTGGCTACACCGCCCTGCTCGTGGCCGGTTGGCGCGCGTTGCACGCCGTAGGCCCACAGCCCTTGGTGCGCGACGAGTACGCCAAGGTGTTCATCGCCGCATCCCAGGACCCGTACCTGGCGGGCGTGCTGGCGAACCCCGGGACCACCGAGGACGAGCGGACATTTCCCCGCCTCTACGGAGTGCAGACCCGTTTTTTCGACGACTTCTTCACCGCTGCCGCAGCCGACGGCATCCGCCAGGCGGTGATCGTGGCCGCCGGGTTGGACTCCCGTGCTTATCGCCTCGAGTGGCCCTCCGAAACAACGGTTTTCGAGATTGACCTGCCGAAGGTCCTGGAATTCAAGGCGCGGGTGCTGGCAGAACACGGTGCCGAACCCACGGCGCGCCGAGTCGAGGTGGCCGCCGATCTCCGCGCCGGTTGGTCGAGGGAGCTCGAAGCGGCCGGGTTCGATGCGGAACGCCCCAGCGCCTGGTCGGTGGAGGGAGTGTTGCCCTACCTGGCCGACGACGCCCAGAACCATCTCGTCACCCGGATCAGCGGGCTCAGCGCGTCGGGCAGCCGAATTGCCCTCGGCGCGCTGGGGTCACGGCTGGACCACGCGCAGCTCGCCGCCCTGGAAGCGGACCACCCGGGAGTCAACATGTCGGGCAATGTGAACTTCTCGGCGCTCACCTTCGAACCCGAGACTGACCCGGCCGACCGGCTGGCCGCACACGGGTGGACCGTCGACCCCGTGCGCAACACGCTCGAGCTGCAAGCCGGTTACGGGATGACCCCGCCCGCGGTCGACATCCAGATCGACAGCTTCATGCGCTCGCAGTACGTCACGGCGACCCGGTGACACCCGGCGTGAGCAGTATCTTCACGTCGTCCCCGGTCCGTGACGCCGCGGTCGCATAGCCTCCGGCAGCGTCCTCCAGAGGCAGTGTCGTGGTGAAGATTCCGTCGACGTCGAGCCGCCCAGACTGCAGGAGCGGGATCAACTCCGGCCAGGTGCGCTGCACCGGGGCCGTAGTCATGCGGAAGGTGATGCTGCGGATCAGACAGCCCAGTGCGGGGAACGGAAACGGCTGCAGATCGTGCACGCCGACCACGGAGACGGTGCCACCGGGACGCACCGCATTCAGAGCGTCGATCATCGACGCGTCGGTGGCGACGGCGTCGATCACCGCGTCCGCTCCGCGTCCACCGGTGCCCGCCAGGATCGCCTCCACCGCTCCCGAGGACTTGACGGGCGTCGCTCCCCACCGGGCGGCCCGCGCGAGGCGGCCGTCAACGCGGTCGACAGCGAAAACTTCGGCGGCGCCCTGGAAAAACGCGCTCCGCAACGCGCACAGGCCTACTGCGCCCAAGCCAATGACCGCCACGGTGCCGCCGTAGGGGATGTCGGCGCGCTGGGCGGCCGCCCAGCCCGTGGGGAGATTGTCGGTGAGCAGCAGCGCCTGTTCGGTGGTGATCCCAGCCGGAATTTTCAGCAGCTGGAAGTCGGCGGCCGGCACGGCAAGCAGGTCGGCCTGCGCGCCGGCGAGCACCCCGCCGCCGAAGATCTGGAAACCGCCGTGGCACATGACCGGGTCCAGAGTGGCGCAACCGGGGCAGGCGCCGCACCCCGTCACCGACGACACCATCACCTGATCGCCGACGGCGACAGTGCGTACGTCCGGCCCCACCGCGACGACGGTGCCCACTGCTTCGTGGCCGAGCGGAATCGGCCCGGCGAGCGGGAAATCGCCCTCATAGAAGTGCAGGTCAGATCCGCAGATAGCGGTCGCGGCGACCTCGATGATCGCCCCGCCGGGCCCCGGCAGTACCGGATCGGGGCGGGTCTCGACCCGTATGCTGCGGGGCCCGTCGATGACTACCGTGCGCATGCTGATCCGCCCACTTTCGTTGCCGCACTCATGTTTTCTGCCGAATCACGAATTCAGACCAATCGGGCTCGCGCACCGCAGCCCAGTACTCGGGCAGCCGCCACGGGCTGACGGTGTGGATCTCCCCGTCGGCATTCTTGAAGTAGGAATGTGTGACCGCCGGATGCGACCACACCATTTTTTTGATCTCGGCTTGGGTCCGTTGGTGCCACGCGGCGGCCGCCTCGGCGGTCGGCTCGAGCGAATGCGCGTTAGTCGTCACCAGATGTTCGAGACATTGGTCGATGTAGCGCATTTGGAGCTCGGACTGGAAGATCAGGCTGCCCCCGTGGGCGAGGTGGGCACCCGGGCCGTAGATGATGAAGAAGTTGGGGAATCCCGGAACGGTGATGCCGAGATGGGCATACGGGCGGCTGCCCCACATCGCGTGCAGGTCGGCGCCGTCGCGGCCGGTGACCATCATCGGCGACAGCACATCGGTGTGCCGGAATCCGGTCGCGTAGATGACCACGTCTACCTCGTGAGTGACACCGTCGTCGGTGACGATTCCGCGCGGGGTGAGTCGCTGAATCGGAGTGCGCACCAACTCGACGTTGTCGCGTTGCAGCGTGCGCAACCAGCTGCCGTTGTCCTGCAGGGTCCTCTTGCCCGTGGCGGGATAGTCGGGCAACACCTTGGCCAACAGCGGGTGGTCGTCGCCGATCTGGTCGGTGATCCACTGGGTGAACATCATTCGCGCCGCGGCGTTGATGTCGCTGACGGCATAGTTCGGATCGGATCCGTGGCCGGTGTAGTCAGGATCGCTGCGTGCGGCGTCGAGGCCCTTGTCGGCGCCGGGCCACAGCACGAGAAACCGGTACCACCTGCCGTAGTACGGCAGGTGGCGCATCGCCCACCGCATCCCGTCGCCGACCGTGTCGTGATACATGGCGTTGGGGAACATCCACTGCGCCGTCCGTTGGAATACGGTCAGATGCTCGACTCTGTCGGCGATCGCGGGAGCGATCTGGAAGCCGCTGGCGCCGGCCCCGACGAGCGCGACCCGCTTGCCGGTCAGATCGACGGAGTGATTCCAGGCCGCGGAGTGAAACGAGGGCCTCGTGAAGGCATCGGCACCGTCGAATTCGGGCAGGTGGGGCCGATTTAGCTGGCCGACGGCAGTGATGAGAGCCCGGGCGCGGACCGTGCTGGTTTGGCCGTCCGCCCCACGCAGGGACACGCTCCATGTGCCCGCGGCGTCGTCCCACTCGGCCGATAAAGCCTCGGTCTGCCACCGCACATGCTCGGCGAGATGGTGTTTGCTCATCACCCAGGCGAAATAATCCCGCAGTTCGGGCTGCTCGGCGAAGTAGTGGGTCCAGCCGTTGTTCGGTTCGAAGCTGTAGCAATAGAAGTGGTTTGCGACGTCAACGCGCGCGCCGGGATAGGTGTTCTCCCACCAGGTTCCGCCCGGACCGGCATTCTTCTCGACGATGGTGAAGGGAATGCCCGCCTGGGTGAGGCGGATACCGGCCAGGATGCCCGATTCGCCACACCCCACGATGACCACCGACAGGTCGGCCGCTCGGTCCGCCGGCAGGGTGGCCGGACGGCGCGGGTCGGCGGCATCGAGGTCGATTTCTTCGGCGAGCAGGGGCAGGTAGTCGTCCGGGACGTGCTCGCAGGCGACCCAGTTCGTCATCTCCCGGAGGAGTTCCGGGCTCAGCGGGTCGGGTTCGGGGCAGCCGCGATCCCGATAGTCGACGATCGCGGGCAGCGCTGTCGTGCGGGCCCGTGCCTTGTCCTCCTCGGACATGAATCCCTGGATCTCGTTGAGGAAGCTGCCTAAGGGTGTGAAGTCGCGGATGAATCGCGGGTCGCCGGTGATGTGCACGAGGGACAACAGCAGCGCCGGGATGCTGACGTCCTCGAGCGCCGCGGCGATCTCGTCGTCGGACGTGGTGAAGGGATCGCCGGCATAGGCGCTGCGCATGGGACCGATCCTTCCGGTGGGCGGCGGCGCCCAATTACGCTACTGGCGGTTCCGTAATTGGAACGCTACCTGTTGCCGGCGGAGCGGATCAAGAGGTGGTGACTGCCGCCGCCTACGGGTCTTCGCTGTCGTCTTCGTCGGCGAGGATTTTTTCGGGGTGGTGGAAGGTATTCACGCGTGGTTGTCCGGTGT
>CAZZHX010000249.1:0-4081 GCA_964653535.1 uncultured Mycobacterium sp.
GGAACCCAGACCGCGGGAATGCGGGATGGCGTTGCGGCAGCGCACCACCAGACCGGCGGCACTCACCCCCGCGGCCGCCAATCCACGTTCCACGGCGCGCACCACCAGATGCTCCGGACCGAGCGGCAGCTGATTGGCGCCCTCTCCCTCGACGATCACCTCGAGGCCGGATGCCGTGGTCTCGACGACGATTTCGTCGCGCAGACTCAAGGCGAGTCCGAGGCTGTCGAATCCCGGACCCAGGTTCGCGCTCGACGCCGACACCACGGCGGCCGCGCTCAGCCCGGCGGGCAGCACCGCCACTATGCAAGCCCCAGCTTCTCGGCCACGAGCGCGGGATCGACCGGTATCGGCGACACGCTTGGCATGTCTTTGAGCGCCGTGTCGGGGTCCTTGAGTCCGTGGCCGGTCACCGTGCACACCACCGTCGAGCCGCGGGCCACCCAGCCGTCGTCGGCGGCTTTGAGCAGGCCGGCGATGCTGGCCGCGGACGCGGGCTCCACGAAGACACCCTCGGCTCGGGCGAGGAGGTGATAGGCGGCCAGGATCTCGTCGTCGGTGGCGGCCAGGAAGCGTCCATCGGACTGCTGCTGCGCCTCAACCGCACCCGTCCATGACGCCGGCGCTCCGATGCGGATCGCGGTGGCGATCGTCTCCGGGTGACTCACCGGCGTCCCGAGCACCAGAGGCGCCGCGCCGGCCGCCTGCGTGCCCAGCATGCGGGGCAGCGAGGTGATGACGCCGTCGCGGTGGTATTCCCGATAGCCCTTCCAGTACGCGGTGATGTTGCCGGCGTTGCCGACGGGGAGGGAATGCACATCCGGTGCGGCCCCCAGCACATCGACGACCTCGAACGCCGCCGTCTTTTGCCCCTCGATACGCACCGGGTTCACCGAGTTGACCAGGGAGATGGCAGGGAAGTCGGCGGTCATCTTGCGGGCCAGTTCCAGGCAGTCGTCGAAGTTCCCGTCGATCTGGATGATCTTGGCGCCGTGCATGACCGCCTGCGCCAGCTTGCCCATGGCGATCTTGCCCTGCGGGATCAGGACCGCGCAGGTGATGCCGGCACGGGCGGCGTACGCCGCGGCCGACGCCGACGTGTTGCCGGTTGACGCGCACAGCACGGCCTGCTGGCCGCGGGCCACGGCCTGGCTGACCGCCATCGTCATCCCCCGGTCCTTGAAAGATCCGGTGGGATTGAGGCCCTCGACCTTCAGGTGGACCGCACAGCCGGTCCGCTCCGACAATCGGGGCGCCGGGACCAGTGGGGTGCCGCCCTCGAGCAGGGTCACCGGAGCCCAGCCGGCCGCGGCCGGCAGTCGGTCGCGGTAGGCCTCAATCACCCCGGGCCACGGTTGGTGGGTGGCCGTCCGCGGAACGCTCACAGGCTGGTTCCCTCCAGTCGCAGCACGCTGGCAACGCTACGCACCACGTCCAGATCGGCAAGTGCGTCCACGGTTTCGGACAGCGCGGCGTCGGTCGCGCTGTGGGTCACCACCACGATACGAGCTCCGACGTGCCGCCCCACCTCGTCCATCACGCCCTCTTGACGGACCTCGGCGATGCTCACGTTGTGCCGGGCGAATTCGGCTGCCACCGTGGCCAATACACCCGGCGTGTCGGCCACGTTCATGCTGACGTAGTAGCGGGTGGAGATCATCCCCATGGGGGCCACGGGCAGTTGGGCGTACCTGGACTCCTTGGGCCCGCGGCTGCCCAGGACCCGGTTGCGGGCGGCCATCACCAGATCGCCGGTCACCGCCGACGCGGTGGGCGCTCCGCCGGCGCCCTGGCCGTAGAACATCAACCGTCCCGCGGCCGCGTCCTCGACCACGACGGCGTTGAACGCCCCGCTGACGGTGGCCAACGGATGGGACAGCGGTACCAGCGCCGGATAGACGCGGGCCGACACCCGTTCCTGGCCATCGATTCCCGTGATGCGCTCGCAAATTGCCAGCAGTTTGATCGTGCAGCCCAGGGCCCGCGCGGAAGTGAAGTCGGCAGGGGTGATCGTGGTGATCCCCTCGCGGTAAACATCGTCGGCGGTGACCCTGGTGTGGAAGGCGATGGACGCCAGGATCGCGGCTTTAGCGGCGGCGTCATAGCCTTCGACGTCGGCAGTCGGGTCGGCCTCGGCGTACCCGAGCGCGCCGGCCTCGGCCAGCGCCGTGGCGTAGTCGACCCCCGTGCTGTCCATCGCGGACAGGATGTAGTTGGTGGTGCCGTTGACGATCCCGGCCACCCGCAGCACCGTATCGCCGGCCAGCGACTGGGTGAGCGGACGAATCACCGGGATGGCCCCGGCTACCGCTGCCTCGAAATACAGATCGACGTGGGCGTTTTCGGCCGCCTGCGCCAGTTCCCCGGTGGACGTGGACAGCAGGGCTTTATTCGCGGTGACGACGGACTTGCCGTGCTCGAGCGCGCACATGATCGCCTTGCGTGCTGGCTCTACCGGCCCCATCACTTCGACGACGATGTCGACATCCTCGCGTGAGACGAGTTCTTCGATGTTGGCGGTCAGCAGACCGACGGGCACGCCCCGGTCGGCGGCGACTCGGCGGACTCCGACGCCGCGCAACACCAGGGGCGCGCCGACACGGGCAGCGAGGTCATCGGCGCTGTTATTGATGATGCGAACCACTTCGCGCCCGACGTTGCCTAATCCCAGTACCGCTACGCCGACCGGCTTTTCGTCTCTGGTCTTCTCGTCATTGGGCACAGCTCACCTCACTTCCAGACCGAGCAGATCGTCGACCGTTTCGCGGCGCAGGATCACCCGAGCCCGTCCATCGCGTACCGCCACCACGGCGGGCCGCCCGACCATGTTGTAACGGCTCGACAGTGAATAGCAGTAGGCGCCGGTGGCGGCCACCCCCAGCAGGTCACCCGGTCGCAGGTCAACGGGCACCCAGGTGTCGCGCACGACGATGTCACCGGTCTCGCAATGCTTTCCGACGATGCGGGCCAGCGCCGCGGGCGCGTCGCTATTCCTGGAAACGAGCCGGGCGTCGTACTGGGCGTCGTAGAGGGCGGTGCGGATGTTATCGCTCATGCCGCCGTCGACGCTGACGTAGCGGCGCTGCGCCGTGGCGCTGACGTCGACGTCCTTGACGGTGCCGACCTCGTAGAGCGTGATGGTGCCCGGCCCGGCGATGGCGCGGCCCGGCTCGACCACCAGGGCGGGGGTCGGCAGCCCGACGGCCGCGGATTCCCTGCGCACGATACCGCTCAGCGTGGCCGCCAACTCGCTCACCGGAGGCGGGTCGTCCGTCGCCAGGTACGAGATACCCAGGCCGCCACCGAGGTTCACGGTAGACAGCTGCGCTGTCCTCTCGGGACCGAACTCGCCACATATGTCGCGCAGGAAGCCAATGACGCGATGCGCGGCCACTTCGAATCCGTCGACATCGAAGATCTGCGAACCGATGTGGCTGTGCAGCCCGACCAGTCTCAGGTGATCGGTGGCGAAGACCCGGCGCACCGCCGCCATCGCCGCGCCGCTGGCGATGGACAGCCCGAACTTCTGGTCCTCGTGCGCGGTCGAGATGAACTCGTGCGTGTGCGCCTCGACGCCCACGGTGAGACGCACGAACACGTCCTGCACCACCCCAGCGTCGGCCGCGATGGCATCCAGGCGCTCGATCTCGGTGATCGAGTCCACCACCAGGTAGCCCACGCCTGCCTTGACCGCGTCGGTCAGTTCCGTGCCGGATTTGTTGTTGCCGTGGAAGAGGATGCGCTCCGGCGGGAAGCCGGCGTGCAGCGCGACGGCCAGTTCCCCGCCGGTGGACACGTCGAGCGACAGGCCCTCCTCGCCGACCCAGCGCGCGATCTCGCTGCACAGAAAGGCTTTGGCGGCGTAGTACACGTTTCCTCCGCCGCCGAACGCCGACGCCATGTCCCGGCACCGCGATCGGAAATCGTCCTCGTCGATGACAAAGAGCGGGGTGCCGTACTCGTGGGCCAGGCGCGTCACCGCGACCCCGGCGACGGTAACCACACCGTCGTCATCGCGAATCACGTTGCGCGGCCACACATTCGGAGCCAGCCGCAACACCTCCCCGGGCGTTTGCGGCTG
>CAZZHX010000250.1:0-2762 GCA_964653535.1 uncultured Mycobacterium sp.
CTGTGGGGCTGGGGCTCGGGAGATCCGCGGCGGCCGCAGGGCTCGAGGGATCCGCGGGCGCCGCGGTGGTCGGGGTGGTCGCGGGATCCGCGGCTGCCGTCGTCGTCCCGAGGACGGCGAACGCGCCCATCAGCGCCGCGGCGGTGGCGGCCCGCAAGGCCGTGGTGCGAGGGGACATAGCGGTCTCCTTGACGTTCTCGTGCCGATGTCGCACATCAGCGTAGGGTAGGAACGCTTCCGTCGGCCGACCTCCCGTGACTGGAGAACCTATGACGCTCCCTCCCCCTCCGCCGCCATGGCCTCCGCCTCCGCCGCCGGCGTTCCCTCCTCCGTCCGGGTATCCCCCGCCGCAACCGGCCGGGCAAGCGCCGAACAACTATCTGGTCTGGTCCATCCTGGTGACCTTCTTCTGCTGCCTCCCATTCGGCATCGTGGCGATCGTCAAGTCCAGCCAGGTGAATGGGCTGTGGGGACAGGGCCGCTTCGCCGAGGCGCAGGCGGCCGCCGACAGTGCCAAGAAATGGGTAACTTGGGCGGTTGTCGGCGGCGTGATCACCAACGCCGTCGTCCTTGCGTTCAGCGTCTTCGGTAACTCGGACAGCAGCGCCAACGCGGCGGCCATGCTGGTTTTGGGGCTGTGAGTCCCGGGGCGGCTACTCTCAGCGGCCTGAGCGCCCCACTGGCCGTGGCCGTATCCGCCGGGGTGGCCTGCGCCGCCGTCTGGATGGGTGACCCGACCACCCCGAACGGCCCGCTGCCGGTATGCCCGACGAAGGCCCTGCTCGGAATCGACTGTCCCGGGTGCGGCGGCATGCGCATGCTGTATTCACTCATGCATGGCGATCTGCTGGCAGCCGTCAGATTCAACGCCCTGGCCTTGGCCGCGATGGTGCTGCTGGTGTTCGCCTACGTGGTATGGACCTATGCCCGCGTGACCGGCAGGCGCGTCCGAGGCTGGCAAGACCGTCGCTGGTCCGGTGTGGTTGCGTTGGCGCTCACGGTGGCCTGGTTTATCGTGCGGAACCTTCCCTTTGCGCCGTTCAGCGCGCTCCATGTCTGACCCTGTCACCGACGGCCGCTCCGTGCTGGCCACGTCATGACCCGTCGACAGTGGGCGACCCCGCTCCTGCTGACCGTGGCGCTGGCGGGATGCGGGCTGGGGTCGGGTTTCCGGTCGGCACAGTCGACGGCGGCCGAGGACCTGGGGCGCGGACTGGCCGCGAAGGTGACCGCGGAGGGGATGTTCGTCCACCTGCACGCGCTGCAGGACATTGCCAACGCCAACAAGGGCACCAGGGCGGAGGGTACCCCCGGCTACGACGCCAGCGTCGACTACGTCGCCACAACGCTGCGGGACAAGGGATTCGACGTCACGACGCCCCAGTTCGATCGGCTCTACGCCGTGTCGATCGGGAAGCCGGCGATGACGGTCGCCGGTCGTAGCTACTCGGTCGATCAAGCCTCATTGCTGATACAGACGCCACCCGGTGGCCTGACCGGTCAGCCGGTCCGGCCCACGCAACCCTCCGGCTGCTCAGGCGGCGACTACCCGGCTACCGTGGCCAAGGGTGCGATCGCCGTCGTCGACGACGCGGGTTGCTCGGTGGTCGACAAGCAGAACAACGCGGTGGCCAGGGGCGCAGCGGCCCTGATCGTGGTTAGCGCACCGAATAGCCAGGGGGCGCCGCCCACCCTGTTCAACCCGGGATACTTCAAGCAGCTGAGGGTGCCGGTCGCCGTCGTGGGCGCCACTGCCGCCGCCGCGCTCGCCCGGGCCCCCGGACCGATCAGCCTGGTGCTGGATGCCCGCAACATCTCGATCACCTCGCGAAATGTGCTGGCGCAGACGAAGACCGGCTCTCCGCACGAGGTGGTTGTCGTCGGTGCGCACCTGGATGGCCCGAGTGGCGGCCCGGGCATCAACGACGATGGATCGGGAGTGGCCGCGGTGCTCGAGACGGCCCTGCGACTGGGTCCGCTGCCCCAGGTGAACAACGCGGTGCGGTTCGCGTTCTGGGGGGCCGGGCTGACCGGAGTCATGGACTACGTCTTCGGCCTGGACGTCGAGCAGCTCAACGACATCGCGCTCTACCTGGACTGCACCATGCTGGGTTCGCCGAACGCCGGATTCTTCACCGACGACGGCGACCAGTCGGGCCCGCCCGGCGAGGGCGTGTCGTCCGGCGACGTGCCGGAGGGGTCGGCCGGCATCGAGCGCACCCTGGGCGGTTACCTGTATGCGGCCGGAAAGCGGCCCGCGGACATGCCGCTCACCACCAGGGCGGACTACCACCCGTTCATGGTTGCGGGCGTGCCGATCGGGGGCATGACCACGGGTGCGTCCCAGACGAAAACGGTTGTGCAGGCGCGGCTGTGGGGGGGCGAGGCGGGGGTGCCGTTCGACCCGAACGGTGCGGGTCCCCGGGACACTGTCGACGCCATCAACTCCGGTGCCCTGGCTGTGATGGGTGCCGGCGTCGCGTTCGCCGTCGGCACCTACGCCGAGTCGGTCGGCGGAGTCAACGGCGTCCCGCCGCACGACAGGCGGCACCGCACCCGGATGCAGTAGCGGCCGCTGCACCTCGATGCCCGCGGTATTGTCGGGGGGTGCGACTAGTATCGAATATATGTTCGAATATGTTCTTGCTTCGCAGGCCACCCCGGAGTCGGCGGCGCTGTTAGATCGGGTGTCCGATGCGTCGCGGCGGGAGGCCCAAGCGGCGGCGGAGCGGCTCGTGGCGGTCGGGGAGTTGGTGGTGGTG
>CAZZHX010000250.1:2772-4065 GCA_964653535.1 uncultured Mycobacterium sp.
CGGTGAGCAGGCAGAGTGGGCCGCCGATGCGTGGGAGGCGGTCGCCGCACAGGTGGGGGCGCGGTTGCACTGCAGTGTGGCGATGGGGCACAGCTACCTGCGGTATGCGATGGCAATGCGGGATCGGTTGCCGGAGGTGGGCACGGTGTTTCTGGCAGGGGCGATCGACTACCGGGCGTTTCAGACGATCGTGTTCCGCACCGATTTGATCACCGACCCCGACGTGATGACCAAGGTAGACGCCCGGTTGGCGGTGCGGTTGGCGCGGTGTCCGTCGTTGACGCGCGGCGGGTTGGCCACCGCCGTCGATCAGGTGGTGGCCGGGGTGGATGCCGATGCGGTGCGCCGGGCCCGGGAGGCGTTGGAGGAACGCTATGTCGATGTGGTGGCCCACGGGCAGTCGGGTGTGGCGTGGCTGGAGGGCAAGCTGTTGGCCCCCGACGGGCAGGCGTTGGATCGGCGCCTGGATGAGTTGGCGGCCAGTGTGTGCGAGCGCGATCCGCGCAACCGCGTGCAGCGGCGCGCAGATGCATTGGGGGCGTTGGCGGCCGGGGCCGAGCGGTTGGGGTGTCGCTGCGGTGATTCCGGGTGCATGGCCGCGGGCCGCGTCCCGTCGGCGGTGGTCATCCATGTGGTGGCCAATCGGTCTGCCGTTGACGGCACCGGGGACACCCCGGGGATGCTGATCGGCGGTGAGGGGTTGATCCCGACCGAGCTGGTCGCAGAACTGGCGGCCTCGGCACGCCTAGTGCCGATGGCGCTGCCCGCGGACGCCGCCGAGCCGCGGTACACACCGTCGGCGAGGCTGGCCGAGTTCGTGCGGTGCCGGGATTTGACATGTCGGGCCCCGGGGTGCGACCAGCCGGCTGGTGTATGCGACATCGACCACACGGTCCCGTATGGCCGGGGCGGTGCCACGCATCCGTCGAACCTCAAACTCTTGTGCCCACAACACCATACGCTGAAAACGTTCCTGGGTTGGCGTGATGAGCAGTTGCCGGACGGCACAGTGATATGGCGGCTGCCCGACGGGCAGCGCTACGTGACCACTCCGGGCAGCGCGCTGCTGTTCCCCGGGCTGTGCGCGCCCACTGGCGACGCGCCCGCGCCGACCGCGAGCCCAGGGACGTCCGGTGAGCGCTATGCGGACCGATTGGCGATGATGCCCACACGCACCCACACCCGCGCCCACAATCGGGCCTGTCGGTTGTGGCGTCGTTCGGCGGCCACGCGTCGGGACCGATTGTGGGCGCGGGTGTGGGTGCGTGTGGGCATCATCGCCAATCGGTCCGC
>CAZZHX010000251.1:0-4037 GCA_964653535.1 uncultured Mycobacterium sp.
TGTCGCGGGCCACCTGCAGCAGGGCGCGCAGCGCCCGGGGGCTGGACAGCGAGCCGCCGTCGCGAGCCGCTTTGACCAGTGACACCAGGAACGCCTGCTGTCGTCTCGTACGGTCGAAGTCGGTGAAGGAATCGTCGCCGGCGTCGCGGCGCTGCCGCACGAAGGCCATCGCCTGCGCGGCGTTGATCCGCTGCACGCCCTGGTGGAAGTCCGCGCCGGAGTAGTCGTCGCTGGTGTCCGCGTTCAGGCAGACGGTGATGGGCTCCACGACCTTCGCGATCTGGAAGAACGCGCCCAGCGTGACCTCGACGAAATGGTCGATCTCGATGCCCAGCATCGTGTTGACGGTGCTGATTTCGGCCTTGCGGCCGGCCTCGCGGGCGGTCTGCTCGCGGGCACTCAGGTCGTTTGCGCCCGCCCCGCTCGACCCGTGGGCCGCCTGGGAGTCCAGCGACTGCTGGTAGGCCAGCCCGTACGCCTGCTTGACCTTGCCCTTGCACACCGACCCCGGACAGCCCACCAGGTCGACGTAGTCGTCGCGGGGGATCGACACCGCGGTGATCGGCCCGTCACCCGCCGAAAGGTGAACGACGATCAGCACATTCGCGTTGTAACCACCCGATGTTTCGTCGCCGGCGTGCAGCGCGCCATACATCTCCTGGGGCAGCGGATTACCGTTCTGGTCCAGCCGGCTGTCGAGCCCCAGCAGCAAAATGTTCTGATTCGCGCCGAACGTCAGTGGCGAGTTGGGCAGCGCGTGCGAGATGATGATCCGGCCCACCGTGGTGTGCAGCCCGGTCCAGCCCATACCGGTGACGGCCATCACAAAGGCTGACATCAGGCTGGCGATCAGCCGCCCTTTTAACAGCACCCAACGGCCGGGTGGTTCAACGCTATCCATAACGACTCTCCATTGTCGCCGACAACACCGGTGATCCCCGGTAGGCGCGGCGTCAGGCGGGTGTCGCCGTCATGGAGTGAGTGAACTACAGCCGCTCGCCGATCACAAAGTCCGAGAACGCATCCGTGTCACCGTCCGGTGCGACCGTCTCGTTCCAGCGGCCCAGGCGCCGCATCTCGTCCGCCGAGTGCTGCGCGCGTGCGCGCCAGCCGTGCTTGTTGAGCCAGTCGGCGACGTCGGCGCGGTGATCGTCGCGATACATCAACTCCCCGACGTCGATGCTCTCCTCCAGCCCGAGCTCGTCGGCCACCTTCCTGAACCGCTCACGCATCTGCTGACGCCGCTCGTCGGCATGCTGGGGTGCGGTTTCCGCCGAGACCCGGCTCCCGGCCGGGCTGAGCTCGCCGATCTGGCTGAACAAGCGGTCCTGCGCCTCGGCCGGCAGGTACATCAGCAGCCCCTCGGCCAGCCACGCAGTCGGCGCGGTCGGGTCGAACCCGGCGGCACGCAGTGCGGCCGGCCAGTCGTTGCGGAGGTCGACGGCCACCTCGCGGCGCTCGGCCGAGGGCGTCACCCCGTGCTCGGCCAACGTGCCGGACTTGTACGCCAGCACGGCGGGCTGGTCGATCTCGTACACCGTGGTGCCGGCCGGCCAGTCCAGCCGGTAGGCGCGGGAGTCCAGGCCCGAGGCCAGGATCACCACCTGCCGGATCCCGGCGGCCGTGGCGTCCAGGAAGTAGGTGTCGAAGAACTTCGTCCGCACGGCCTGGTACCCGCGCATGTGATCGAGATGGGCCGCGGATTGCGCGTCGATGGCCTCGACCCTGGCGGCTACCGCGGGGTCGAGCATCGCCTCCCACAGCACGCTGGCGCCGGAGTTGGAGACCAGCAGTTTGGCGTAGGGGTCGCGGATCAGCGCATCTGGCCGCTCGGTTTCGACGGCCCGGGCGGCGGCCACCATGACCGCGGTGGTGCCGACGCTGGACTTGATGTCCCAGGTGTCGTTGTGGGTGCGCAGTGAGCTCATCGTGTTCTCCTCGTTCGAGCGGGTGACCCCAGGCTACCGCAGTAAGTTAGGCAAACTATGAGCTATGTGAGCCACGTCACGGCCCGGGGTGCCGTCACAGCGAGTGGATGTGCTGCACCGGCAGCCGCGGTCCGCGTCGTGGCTCGCGCGCCAGCCCGCTGACCTCGAGCAGCCGCACCACGCGGTGGCGGTGCGGCCGCATCGGTTCGAGCAACGCGAGCATGCCCGCGTCGTCGACCGGGTGGCCCACCAGCGTCCAACCGATCATCTTCGAAACGTGGTAATCGCCCACCGACAGCGCATCGGCGTCGCCGAATGCCCGCTGCGCGGTTTCGGCGGCCGTCCAGACTCCAACCCCCGGCAGCGACGTCAGCGCCTCCCGCGCCTGCGCCGGCGGCCTCTCCAGCAGCCGCTCCAGCGACGCCGCCCGCCCCGCGCACGAAACCACCGTGCGGGCGCGGCCCGGGTCGACGTTGGCGCGGTGGAATTCCCACGACGGGATGCCGCGCCACGCCTCGGCCGACGGCGGAACCCGCATCCCGGCGGGCGCCGGCCCGGGCGGCGGTGTACCGAACGCCGACACCAGGTGGCGCCACGAGCGAAACGCGTCCGCGCCGGGCACCCGTTGTTCGATGACCGCCGGGATCAGCGCTTCCAGCACCAGGCCGGTGCGGCCCAGACGCAGGTGCCCGACGCGCCGCTGCGCGGCCGCGACAGTCGGGTCACTCGGCGCGAAGCCCGACGCGTCGTCGTCCATGCCCAGCAGCGCTGGCAGCCCCTCGAGGAACTCCTGCGCACCGCCGCCCCACGCCATGCAGTGGGCGGCATGGGCGGCCACCGGGGTGATGCGGGCGGTGACGGGACCGCTCGGCACCAGGCTGGTCCGCCAGATGGCGCCGTCGCTTGACACCTGAAAGCACGGATCCCAGGGTCCCCGGCGGAGGGGCGCGAGGGTGTGTGCGAAGCTCGCCGCCCCGGGGAAGGTGACGGTGCGCTGGCTGCTCACCGGTCTGACAGTATTGCGGTGTGGCGACGCCGTTCGACGACCCCCAGGGCGAACTGGCCTGGATGTTCCTGCAGTGCGTCAGCGCGGACGGGGATCTGGACGAGGGTTTCGCGTTGCTCAGCGACGACTTCACCTACTGGACCCTCTCGACTCGGTCCGAGTGCGACAAGCAGACGCTGCGGCGGGCGATCGAGGAGCGCAAACAGGTTCTCGAACTCACCATCGACCTGGTCTGCTGCGTCAACGAGGGCGAGACGGTGGTCGTGGAGGCGGAGGCCAGGGGCACCACCGCCGACGGCGTCGCCTACGACAGCCCCTTCGTGTGCATCGTCGACACCCGCGACGGACTGATCGCCTCGATGCGGGTGTACGGCGACACCCGGATGCTGGAGTCCGCGATGCCCGGGTGGATCCCCTACTGAGCCGACACGCTAAGCCGACACGCTAAGCCGACACGCTAAGCCGACACGCTGATGTCGGCCTTGTTCGGGTAAAACGCGACGTGCCCGGCGATCGCCGCGACCGCCGGGTAGGGATTCTCGTACGTCCAGATCACGTCGTCGACGGTGTCGCCGGCCTCCGAGGTCCCTGTGGTGACGCCGTAGTAGCTGGCATCGCCCTTGAACGGGCAGTAGGTGCTGGTGTCGGTGCGAAAGATTCGGTCCTGCACCACGTCGCTCATCGGAATGTAGTGCACCGCAGGCAACGTGGCTTCCCGTAATTCCAACGCCGCGGTGGTGTCGGCGATCAGCTCGCCCCGGATGCGGACCTGCACGCGCGCCGTGGTGGGCTCGATGGTGATCGGGTGCCCGGCGTTGGGCTCTCTGATGTCCGGATGGGTCATATCGGCAAGCTCATTTCCCGGCGGTCTTCCCGGCGGTCTTCCCGGCGGTCTTCGTGGCGGTCTTGAGGGCGGCCCAAAACCGAGCGGCCTCGCGGATGGATTCCTCAACCGGGCGCGGCTGCCAGCCCAACTCGCGGACCGCCTTGCTGTGGTCGACGGGGGCTTCGGCGCGCATCATGCGCACCGACGCGAGGCTGAGTTCGGCGTCTTTCCCTGAGAGGCGGGCTTTCAGGCTGCCCAGCGCACCCAGGGCGTACAG
>CAZZHX010000252.1:0-2127 GCA_964653535.1 uncultured Mycobacterium sp.
CCGGCGACCATGACCTGTTGCATCGTGGGGTTTCTGATCCTGACGGCCGTCGGGCGGGTCCGCAGGACGCTCGGCTTCAGACGCGCCCCCGAAGCGGCGGCGACGCTGTTCGCTCCTGTCGCGTGGCGGCCGGCTGCCGGACAGGCGCCCCGAGTCCCAGACGAACCGGCCACCCGTGCGCGCCGCGGGAACGACGCGGTGCTGACGTACTGCGCCGTGGGCATCGCCGTCTGCCTCGTCGGGATGCCGGCGCTGGCGTTCAGCGGCGCCGCCCACAACACCGGGTCGGCGTGGCTGTGGCTCCTGCGCAGCGCCTGCTACCTGGCGGTAATCGTCGCCGCGCTGCGGCTGCGCCGTTCGGTGACGATCTGGTCGGCCCCGCGCGGGGCAGGCACGGCGCTGATGGTCGTCGGCGCGGTGATCTTTGAGTTGGGCGTCCTCGACATGCACGTCTTCCGGCTGTTCGGCTTCGGGTCGAACCTGGCAGCCAACGCGGTGTTTCACAACGTCGGCCCCGCGGTCGCGATGGCCGGCGGGGTCGCGCTGCTCTACGGGTCGCGGGGACGCAGCACAACGTCGCGGCGGCCGTCGAGGTCGACGCTCACCAGTGCGCACCCGTCGTCGTCGGCGGTGACGGCCTCGTCGACCCCGCCCATCACCACGTAGTCGTGGCGCGGTGCGAGCCGCTCGACACCCAATGTGGTTCGCCCGCCGTCATTACCGGGCCGCAGTACCAGATCCAGCGCTCGCCCGTCGGTGACGGCCCGGGCTACGAGGACGTCGGGGTAGGCCGCCTGCGCCAGGATCGGTCCCGTCTTCCAGTGCGCGGGAACCTCCCCGGAGAGCAGGTCCTGCATGGAGTTCTCGGTAGTGAACCGCGCCAGCACGTGGCCGGCGTTGCCCCAGCTGGAGATTCCGGTGTAGGCACGCGCGCCGTTCTGGCGCACCGTCTTGTAGCGCTTGTCGATCGACATCTCCAGCGCATCGGCTAACTCGTTGTCGCCGAACTCCTTGGCGGCGGCCATGATCGAGACTCGGCTCATTCCCGTCCCGCGGCTGTAGTTGCCGGGGTCGATCCGCTCCCACTCGGTGGCGTCGATCGTGACGTCGTCGCCCTTGATGCGAACAAGGTTGGTCCGCAGGTTCTCCCACGTCTTGGCGGCCTGGTCGGGCATGGGGAAATGCAGCCAGAACGACATCACCCCGTCGTTGCCGACCGAGGGGCCCATGGAGAACTTCAACGGGCCGCGGGCGGCCATGAACCGGTTGTCGGGGCGCAGGTAGCGGTGGGTCTGGTAGGCCGCGGCCATCTGCTCGACGCGGTCGGCGCCGTAGTCGGTGCCGTACAGCCGGTCGTGGATGAGCAGGCTCGACAGCGAAAAGGCGTTGCACATCGGGTAGATCAGCCGCGGCTCGCACGGGTAGAGCGGACCGTGGTCCGAGATGTCCATGTTGTGGACGATCGCCTCGCACAGGGAAGCGAATTCGTAAGGGTAGGAGGTGGTCTCGTTCCAGCGCAGGGTCAGCGCGCCCGGCTGGGAGAAGCGCGCGTCGTTCAAGGTTTCGAAGGCGCCGAGCATCACCCCGAGGAAGCCGGTGTACATCACGTTGGCAAAAACGATCGGGTCGGGATTCCAGCGCTGGTAGCCGATCAGGCACTCGTGCGCCCAATACCCCCAGACCCGCTTGTCGCGCATCTTCTCGATGCTGTTGGCCATCGCCTCGGTGAGGTACCCGCTGAACGCGGGGGTGTAGACGTACTGCGCCATCGCGAGGGCATAGCAGAGGTAGTTGAGCTGGTAGCGCAGCGCCGAGAGCAGGTACTGCTCGATATGGGAGAAGCCGTCGAAGCGGTCGAGGGGTTGCAGCGACAGGTCCAACAGATAGCGTTCGAGCTCGAGGTCGTCGGGCGTCAATTCGGCCACCGGCCGGGCGCCGGACTCCACCACGTGCTCGTGGACGGTCATGGCTTGAATATTAGGCATATCTTGAATATTGGGCATATGGAGTGGGATGGCAGTTGTGCGGATTGACATCTCGTCCGTGGGCTGACCCGGGGGATTTCCGGGGATGCGCCGATGTGCCCGCCTTCGCGCGACAACGGCGACGAGGTCCCTTTGTGGGTGC
>CAZZHX010000252.1:2227-3987 GCA_964653535.1 uncultured Mycobacterium sp.
CGCGCATAAAGGCCTGATGGCTGTCTATTCGCCAGCGCATGCCTGGTTATGTATGGAATTCGAATCACAAGGGGCGACATGGCGGTAAGCGCCGACCAGCACCTCGTAGCACATTATGTGCTACATTTGACTAGTGGAGAGCGTAGGTATCCGTGAACTGCGGCAGAACGCGAGCGTCTGGGTGGCCAAAGCGAAGGCCGGGTTGACCATCCAGATCACCGACCGTGGGCGGCCGGTGGCTCGGCTGGTGCCGATCACCCCCTCCGAGCAGGCGCGTGATCAGCTCATCGTCGAGGGCCAGCTGGTTCCCGCCGTCGTCCCGCGGTCCCCGCTGCGCGCGACCGATCTGATCAAGGGCCCGCCGCTCACCTCAATTCTGGACGAGCAACGCTCCGACCGATGATCTACCTCGACACCTCGGCGAGCGTGAAACTGGTTGTCGACGAAGAGGAATCGGTCGCGCTGATCGGCTGGCTCAACGCACGGCCCGAGCAGAGCCTCGCCACCAGCGTCATCGGGCACATCGAGCTGATGCGGGCAGCCGCTCGAATGGGGCCCGCGGCGGTGGCCCGGGCGCGAGTGGTCGCGTCGACGATCGACGCGTTGGTACTCACCGACACTATTGCTGCTGCTGCGCAGGGAATTTCACTCGACACGCTACGGACCCTTGACGCGATTCACTTAGCCACGGCGCAGGTGCACCGGGCGGTGCTCACCGCATTCTGCGCCTACGATCGGCGCCTGCTCGAGGCTGCCGTCTCGCACGACTTGCCCGCCGTCTCCCCGCGGCGCTAGGCGTCGGGTCCCATCCGCCACAGATTTCCGGGGATGTGCCGATGTGCCCGCCTCTGAGCGACAACGGCCGTCAGCGCAGCGCGGCCCGCTCGACCAACCCCGACTGCGTCAGCGCGGCGTCGACGAACTGCTGCACCGGCCGAGACCGGAAGAATCCGATGTGACCGCCCTGGTACCACTGGATTTCGGGCTTGCCCCAGTGCTCCCAGAGTCGGGCGACTTGGTCGCGGGGATGGACCAGGCGGTCGGCGAGGCCGGCGTAGATGAAGCGGCCCGCCATCGGCACCTGCGGGGTGAGCGACAGCGCCGAGACCATCCGGCCGAGCGGTTCGGCCGCGACCATCGTCTGGTGCATGCGGGTCTGCCCGCTCAGGCCGGCGTGGCGGCTCAGCAACCCGACGAGATCGACGGCCGGGACGCCGAGGATCGCGCAGGCCAGGTCGTCGTCGAGGCTGGCGACCAGCGACGAGACGAAACCGCCCAGTGAGATGCCGTTAAGGGCGATCTGGGCGCCGGGTTGCTCGGCGCGGATCCAGGCCAGCAGCCGCCGGATGTCCCAGACGGACTGCGCGGCGCCGTGGACGGTGTCCAGGACGTCCTCGCTGGGGAACGCGACGTCCTTGGACTGCCCGCGCGTCCGCGGGCCGTGCATGGGGAGCACCGGCAGCACGACGTTGAGGTCGAGGTCGCGGTACAGGTGGCGGGCGTTGAACGCCAGCGGGTCGAGCGTGGCGCGGCCCATCATCGCGCCGTGGATGCACACCACCCAGGGCCGCGGGCGTCGGTGCCGCATCACCACCGCGTACACCTGGTTGTTGGGGGTGCAGGCCAGCCACCGGTCGCGACCGGGTTCGCCCGCGTGGGGCTCGTAGTCACTGGCGAAGGACATCCGCTCCTGGGTGCGTCCGAGGCTGGTGACGCGTTTGACGGTGACGTCGGTGGGGGCCGGGGGTGCGGGGAAGAAC
>CAZZHX010000253.1:0-3967 GCA_964653535.1 uncultured Mycobacterium sp.
GTGTATCCCGCTACCAGCCCTGTCGGAGTCGTTGGATGTCCTGGACTCGACGGTTCCGGTGGTCGTTTATTGCGCCAGCGGTTACCGGTCGATGGTCGCCGCCAGCGTGCTGCGTGTCGAGGGGTTCGAGGACGTCTCGGATCTGATCGGAGGATTCGCGGCGTGGCGGGAGGCCGGCTGTGAGGTGGCGCGCGGCTGAGGCAGCTCTTTCTTGGCCGCGCGGGCGCGCATCAGATGCTGCGCGTAGACCTTGTCGCGCTGCCGCTGGGAGAACACCATGTCGAGGTTGACCGGCAGACCGGCCCAGTCGACCCGCTCGGCCCCAGGCTCCATGCTCACGGGGAAATAGTGCGCCGGGCATGTTTCGAGCGCGGACCTGCGATGTTTCGGAAGTATTAACCGTCAGCGCGCCCGGATCACGGCGCGGGGCGGCGCCCCAGGGTCGAGGAGTTGTCGACCAGGCGGCCTAACACCTCGACCGCCTCGGTCAGGACGCGACGGTCGGCCGGCGCAAGGAGCGCCAGCTGCGGTTCGATCACGGCGACACGGTCGGCACGGACGGCGTCGAGGGTGCCGACTCCTTCCGGCGTGATGCGGATCCGCACAGCGCGGGCGTCTGCGGGGTCGACGGTCCTGACCACCAGGCCGGCGCCTTCGAGGCGCCGCACCTGCGTGGTCATCGTCGGCTGGGAACAGTGGTCGACCGCGGCCAGGTCACCGATGCGGGCCTCCCCGTGGGCCTCGATCGTGGCCAACAACCGGGCCTGCGCCGCCGGTAGCGGCATGTGGATGCGCTGGGTGGCCAGCCGGTTGAGTCGCGCGACCACTGCGAGCAGATCCGCCCCCAGGCTCGCCTCCGGCCCGGGATTCACGGGATCGACGACGTGTGTTCGGCGGGCGGTCGCTGCGTGCATACCCCATGGTTGCATAGCTTTGCTATCGGAGACCAGCCGCGCGGGGCGATCCCCTCCCACGGATCACCCGGTCTGCTGCCCCGACATCGCCGCGCGGCCTGGCAGAATTGGTGACGTGCCCCAGCCCGAACCGCCGCCGCGCTCCCGGGGCGGATCGTTGCGACCGGCCGAAATGGCCCATGCCGCGGTCATGGGGGCGCTGACCGCCGTCATCGCGATCGTCTCGGTGGTGGTCCCGTTCGCCGCGGGGCTGGGGCTGCTGGGCACCGTGCCGATGGCGTTGCTGGCCTACCGGTACCGTCTGCGCCTGCTGGTCGCCGCGACGTTCGCCGGCGCGGTCATCGCCTTCCTGATCGCCGGGGCTGGCGGGCTCATGGGCGTCGTCACCAGCGCCTACATTGGCGGGCTGACCGGGATCGTCAAACGTGAGCGCCGCGGCCTGCCGACGGTCGTCGTCACCGGCCTGATCGCCGGGGTCCTGTTCGCGGGCGTCCACATCGCCCTGGTGGCCGTCCTCACCCGGCTCCGGCACCTGGTCTTCGCGGCGATCACCGCCAACTTCGACGGGATCGCCGCCGCCCTGAACCACGCACAGCTACACGACGCCGCGGCCGACACGAAGCATTACGTCGCCCTCGGGCTGCAGTACTGGCCGCTGGTGCTCCTGGTCCACTTCGTCGTCTCCGTCCAGATCGTGTCCCTGATCGGCTGGTGGGCGCTGTCGCGGGTGCTGACACGGATGCACGGCATCCCCGACGTCCACAAACTCGACGCCCCGGTAACCGGGGCGGACCAGGACGGGCCGGACCGCCCGGTCGGGCCCGTTCCGATGCGGCTCGACCACGTGAGCTTCCGCTATCCCGGGGCCCGACAGGATGCATTGCCCGAGGTCAGCCTCGACGTGCGGGCCGGGGAACACCTGGCGGTCACCGGCGCCAACGGTTCCGGCAAGACCACGCTGATGCTGATCCTGGCCGGACGCCCACCGACGTCGGGCAGCGTGGAACGGCCCGGCGGGGTGGGCTTGGGAGCGATGGGCGGCACGGCGATCGTCCTACAGCACCCGGAGAGCCAGGTCTTGGGCACCCGGGTCGCCGACGACGTGGTCTGGGGTCTGCCGCCGGGCACCGATGTCGATGTGCCGCGCCTGCTGCGTGAGGTGGGACTGGAGGATCTGGCCGACCGCGATACCGGAGGACTGTCCGGCGGCGAACTGCAGCGGTTGGCGCTCGCCGCCGCACTGGCCCGCGAGCCCGCGTTGCTGATCGCCGACGAGGTCACCAGCATGGTCGACCAGCAGGGCCGCGACGCCCTGATCGGCGTGCTGTCGGGGCTCACCGAACGGCACCGCACCGCCCTGGTGCAGATCACCCACTACAACAACGAGGCGGGCCGCGCCGACCGCGTGCTCAATCTCAGCGACTCCCCAGACAACGCGGCCAGTGTCGCCAGTGCCGCCATGACCACCATGGTGGAGACCGCCCACGCACCGGCCCCGACCGCCGTCACCGACCCTGGTCGCCGCGCGCCGGTCCTCGAACTCGTGGGAGTGCAGCACGAGTACGCCAGCGGCTCCCCGTGGGCAAAGACCGCGCTGCGTGATATCAGCTTCGTGGTGGAGCAGGGCGACGGACTGCTGATCCACGGCGGCAACGGCTCAGGGAAGTCGACCCTGGCGTGGATCATGGCCGGGCTCACCGTCCCCACCACCGGCGCCTGCCTGCTGGACGGCAGGCCGACCCATGAGCAGGTCGGCGCGGTCGGGCTGTCGTTCCAGGCCGCCAGGCTGCAGTTGATGCGCAGCCGGGTGGACCTGGAAGTGGCTTCCGCGGCGGGCTTTTCGCCGCGCGACGAGAACCGGGTAGCCGAGGCGCTCGGGGTCGTCGGGCTGGACCGTGGCCTGGCCAAGCGGCGCATCGACCAGCTCAGCGGCGGTCAGATGCGCAGGGTGGTGCTGGCCGGGCTGTTGGCGCGGTCGCCGCGGGCGCTGATCCTCGACGAGCCGCTGGCAGGGCTGGACGCCGCCAGCCAGCGCACGCTGCTGCGGCTGCTGGAAGGCCTGCGCCGCGACACGGGCCTGACGGTCGTGGTGATCTCGCACGACTTCGCCGGACTGGAGGACCTGTGCCCGCGCACGTTGCACCTGAGCGACGGTGCGCTGCAAGCGCTTCCCGCGGCGGTGGGGGGCCTGCCATGAGCACCATTCCACCCCCCGTCCCAGCTCCGACACCCGAGCGGGCGCGGCGCCCGTCGCGTCCCGTGGTGCTGCTGGTCCCGGTACCGGGAACGTCGCCGATCCACGAACTGTGGGCGGGCACCAAGCTTGTTGTGGCGCTGAGTTTTTCGATCCTGCTGACCTTCTACCCGGGGTGGGTGACGATCGGCCTGGTGGGGGCGCTGCTGCTCGCGGCGGCCCGCATCGCCCACATCCCGCGCGGCGTGCTGCCATCGATGCCGCGCTGGTTGTGGATCGTCCTGGCCGTGGGCGGTGTCACGGCGGCGCTGGCCGGCGGCAGCCCCAAAGTCTCGATCGGCGGGCTCGAGGTCGGTCTCGGGGGATCGCTGTACTTCCTGCGGATCACCGCGTTGTCGATCGTGCTACTCGGGGCGGGGGCGATGGTGTCGTGGACCACCAACGTCGCCGAGATAGCGCCGGCGGTGACGACATTGGGGCGGCCGCTGCGTGCGGTGCGGATTCCCATCGACGAATGGGCGGTGGCGCTGGCGCTCGCGCTGCGCGCCTTCCCGATGCTGATCGACGAATTCCAGCTTCTCTACGCCGCCCGGCGGCTGCGGCCCAAACGGGTGGCGAGCAGCGGTCGGGAACGGCGCCGGCTGCGCTCGGCGGAGCTGATCGACCTGCTGTCGGCCGCCATCACCGTCACGCTGCGGCGCGCCGACGAGATGGGTGACGCGATCACCGCGCGCGGCGGATACGGGCAGCTGTCGGCCAACCCGACCCGGCCGACAACGGCCGACTGGGTGACGCTGGCCATCGTGGCCGCCGTCGGCGCTTCGGCTGTCGCGCTCGAGACCCTCCTGCACCGGTAGCG
>CAZZHX010000254.1:0-3956 GCA_964653535.1 uncultured Mycobacterium sp.
TGCTGGACGGCGCCCCGATGATGGTGGCGATCACCGAGGCGACCAGCAGGGCCAGCACCCGGATCCCCAACACCCGCCAGAAGTCGCCGTGGACCAGCGCGAAGGACCGGGTGATCGCGTCCACGACCGGCAGGCGCTCCAGCACTACCAGCACGGGCGCGAACAGCACCATCGTGTAGAGGTACACCGTCACGGCGAGTGCGGCGAGCGTCAACGGGAAGCCCAGCAGCACGGCTGCCGGGGCGCTGCCGATGGCGGCCAGAACCGCGAACAGCAGCGCGACCACCCCGACCATGGCCGCCACGACGGCGGCCTCAAGCAGCGCCAGGCCGAACAGCGCCGGCAGCCGTCCGCGGATCCTGACCCACGTGTCGGCGATCGTGATCCTCGACCCGATCACCGCGCGCCCGACGACGACGGCGAGCATTCCGGACAGCAGGATGCCGCCCAGCCAGCTGAGCAGCTGGCCGCCGCCCATGGTCGCCACCGCCGCCACCGCCGCGCCCAGGGCGTGCGTGGGGCGCCCGTGCGGGTGAGCGGTGCCGGGCCGGTCGTAGGCGCCCAGGGTGCCCAGCGTCGCCACGATCGTGATGACGTGCACCGCCACCACCACCATGGTGGCCAGCCCGAGCGTCGCCGCCGGACTGTTGCGGACATAACTCAGTGCGCCCTGGAAGATGTCACTCAGGGTCAACGGGCGAAGGGGGATGATGCCCGGTCTGACCGGCGGACCCCAGCCGGGCGGCGGGCCGTAACCGGGCGGCGGGCCCCAGCCGGGCGGCGGGCCGTAACCGGGCGGCGGGCCCCAGCCGGGTGGTGGGCCCACCGGGTAGGTCATGCGATCCATCCTGTCGATGAAGACGGCTTTTCTCAATCAGGGCTGAAGCAGACTCGCCCCAGCGCGTAGCGTCTCGGTCATGGCGGAACTCAAATCCCGGCTCCGGGCGGACCTGACCCGGGCGATGAAGGATCAGGACAAGCTGCGAACGGCGACGCTGCGCATGATGCTGGCGGCGATCCAGACGGAGGAGGTCTCCGGCAGGCAGGCCCGGGAACTCACCGACGACGAGGTCATCAAGGTGTTCACCCGGGAATCCCGCAAGCGCGGCGAGGCCGCCGAGATCTACACCCAGAACGGCCGCGGCGAACTGGCCGCCACCGAACACGCCGAGGCGCGGATCATCGACGAGTACCTGCCGACCCCGCTCACCGAGGCCGAGGTCGCCGACGTCGCCGACACCGCGATCGCCCAGGTGGCGGAGGAGATCGGCGAACGGCCGGGCATCAAGCAGATGGGCCTGGTGATGAAGGCGGCCACCGCCATCGCGGAGGGTAAGGCCGACGGCGCCCGCCTGTCGGCGGCGGTCAAAGAGCGGCTGTAGTCCCCGGCGCCCACCACCGGCGGGCGCCTGCCACAATTATTCCGCAACCGGTACAGTTATGGCATGGACGGGTTCATGAGCGGACCCGAGGTCGCGAGGTACCTTGGCGTCAGCGAGCGCCGTGTGCGGGCGATGATCGCGGCCGGTCAACTGCCTGCGGAGCGCTTGATGGGCCGTTGGGTGATCCCTGCCGAGGTAGCCGCCTCACACAGGTCGAACTCCGCAGGCCGGCCACTGTCTGAGGTGTCAGCGTGGCGCGTGTTGACATGCCTCGGCAGCGACGGTGATGGGCCGAGGCTGCCGTCGCGGCTGCGCAACCGTATCCGGTCGTTATGCATGGAGGACGACCCCCGGTGGCGATTACGGTCGTGGCTATCTGCACGCGGCAAGCCGGTTCGGCTATGGGGGTTCACGCCCGCCCTCAACGGGTTGGCCGACGACGAGCGGGTAGTGGTCAGTGGTGACAGCCTGTTCAGCGAATTGGAGCCCTCCGGGCAGGCGCGCTTCTACGCCCCAGTTGGTGATCTTGACGCGGTCATCGGCCGTTACGGGCTCCGCATGACCGAGAACGGGAGCCGACTTCCTAACGCACTCATCTGGGCAGTGTCAGACCTTGATGCCGTACCTCGCGATCCCGGTAACGACCACGCGGTCGCCGAGTTGGTTTCCGCGATAGATCTGCTTGACAGCGGCGACCCTCGCGCAGTCGGAGTGGCTAGCCGTGTCGTCGAGCGTGCGTTAGAACGCTGGCATGAGTTATGAGAAGAGACCACTGACCCAGGCCGTACTGGCTGTCGTCGCGCAACGCCTTCTGCTCAAGTCAGCCACGGAGTTGTTCCATACGGTCGCTGCTGCCCAACCGGCCCAGCACAAGCGGCGGCGGGCGACCGACCAGCAGATGGATTCTTTCATCAACGATGTGCACGCGAGCGCGCCGGAACTTGCCGCTGATCAGGTCGACGAGCTTCGCGGTGCTCGCCAGCATCCGAGCCGAGCCCAACTGGATACGCTGCGGGTTCTACTGGACATGAAACCGCTCGACATCGGTGATCACCCCGGACTCGCAGTGCGCTTACCTGTGGGGGACGACACGACTATCACGGCGTGGACGACGGGCAACCCGATCTGGCGCACCGTGACTGATGGGGTTGAAGTCCGCGAGGAGCTAAGAGCCGCACTGGGCAGTCGCCAGGTATGACCGCCCCGCCCCGGCGGTCAATCCCGACGGTCAATGTCACACCCATCCAGTAGCTTCGGGTTGGTGGACAAGCTACTCGGCTGCGCCCTTCCGCTCGGGCTCGTTCTCCCGTGGTACGTCACCCAGAAGGCGACGGGCGATGTGGTCTCCGGATGTGCGGCCGGGCTGGTCGGCCTCGCCCTGACGGTGGCGATACTGGTGTGGCTGTCCATCCGGCGCGACCGGTACCGGGTGGCGCGGCGACGGCGGCGCGACCGCAGACGCGCCGCGTCCGACATGGCGGCCATCGATGCGATGTCGGGGGTGGAGTTCGAGGGATTCGTCGCGGCGCAGCTGAGAACCAGTGGCTGGGCCGTCGAGCACACTGCCGGCAGCGGTGACTACGGAGTGGACCTGATCGCCACCAGGGCCGGCACCCGCATGGCGGTCCAGTGCAAGAGGCAGGCGAAACCCGTCGGCGTCGCCGCGGTCCAGCAGGTAGTCGCCGGCGCGGCGCACCACCGGTGCGACCGGACGGTCGTGGTGACCAATCAGGTCTTCACCACGGCGGCTCGCCAGTTGGCGAGCACCCACAGCTGCCGCCTGGTCGGGCGCGAGCAACTGCACATCTGGACCGGCGCCACGGCGGCGGCGCGTCGATAGCGTCGGATCAGGCCTGCCCGGCCCGCTCGCGTTGGATTTCCAGGGCGATGTCGATGAGTTGGTCTTCCTGGCCGCCGATCAGCTTGCGCTGGCCCGCTCGATGCAGCAGCTCGTGCGCGGGCACTCCATAGCGTTCACCTTGGCGCACAGCGTGTTTGAGGAAGCTGGAGTACACGCCGGAGTACCCCATGATCAAGGCGTTGCGGTCCAGCAGGCATTCGGTCGGCATGGTGGGGGCGACGACGTCCTCGGCGGCGTCGGTGATGTCGAAGAAGTCGATACCCGTCTTGACCCCGATCTTGTCGAACACACCGATCAGCGCCTCGACGGGGGCGTTGCCCGCGCCCGCACCGAAGCGGCGCACGCTGCCGTCGATCTGCTTGGCCCCGGCGCGCACCGCCTCCACCGAGTTGGCCACCCCCAGCCCGAGGTTCTCGTGCCCGTGGAAACCCACCTGCGCGTCGTCGCCGAGTTCGGCCACCAACGCCGCGACGCGGTCGGCCACCTGGTCGAGGACCAGCGCGCCGGCGGAGTCGACGACGTAGACGCACTGACACCCCGCGTCGGCCATGATGCGGGCCTGGGCGGCCAGCTTCTCCGGGGAGATGGTGTGGCTCATCATCAGGAATCCGACCGTCTCCAGGCCCAGTTCGCGGGCCAGGCCGAAGTGCTGGATCGAGACGTCGGCCTCGGTGCAGTGGGTGGCGATACGACAGATCGAGCCGCCGTTGGCC
>CAZZHX010000255.1:0-3887 GCA_964653535.1 uncultured Mycobacterium sp.
AATGGTTGTTCGCCAGATTTCAGATCGCACACAGATTGCGGTGATTGAAGATAAACACCGCCGGGCGCTGAGCGGTCAGGTTTTCTTCGCCGACGACGTTGAGTTGCACCCCCGTGGCCGCCAGCACCACCTGTGGGAACGTGGAGGTGAAGAAGTTGACGCCGCGCCGGCGACTGCGGGTCAGCATGCCGATGCCCACGGCGCCGGACACGACCGGAAGAACCGAGCCGAGGCCCACCAGCGTTCGGATCTTCCGCTGGATGCCCACCGGATCGCGGCTGTTGAATCGCAGGATCGGCCAGCCTCGGCGCTGGGCGACGGCGGCCATCTTCCCCGCGGGATTGGTCGGCCTCGGGTTGCCGACCAGGTACATCAGGGCGACGTCCTCGTCGCCGTCGGCATAGAAGTAACTGTCCTTGAGGTCGATGTCGTGCTCGTTGGCGAATCGCTGCACGGCGGCGGCCTTGCCGGGGCCCCAGAGGATCGGCTTCGCCACCCCGCCGGTCAGCAGCCCGTCTACGGTCGTCTCGAACTGGTTGGTGAGGGTGTTGGAGATTCCGAGGAACCGCGCCACCGGGTTGACCTGAATGGTGAGCGCCGACGAGCTCAGCACGACGGTGTGGCCACGGGCGATGTGGGCGCGCACCAACTCGCGCATCTCCGGGTAGATGCGGGACTCGATCCGTTGGACGAACAACTTCTCGCCGATCTCCTCGAGGTCGGCGATCAGCCGTCCTGCCAGCGCGCTGGCGGCCTTGCCGATCAGATCCTCGAACTCGCTGCGCCCGAGCGTGTGGCTCAGGCCCGCCTGGACCATGCCGAGCAGTTCACCGACACCCATGTCGCGACGCAGGATGCGCTCCTGAGTGAAGATGACGGCCGTGAAGCCGGCCACCAACGTCCCGTCCAGGTCGAAAAATGCGCCGATTCCAGGCCCGGGAGGGCCGGCCATGATCTCCGCGACTGATCCGGGCAGTCGCAGCTCCGTGTCGTGAGGCTCAGTCACGGTTGTTAACGCTAGTCGGGTTGCCTCGGTGGTGAAAGACGCGGTGGTGCGCTCGGCGACGGGCGCGGGCCCGGCCTCAGCCGACCGAGGCCGCCGACGTCAGCACCGGGTCGATGATCGAGGGTGTGCGGCTCCCGTAGACGACCCCCAGAAAGTCGGCCACGGCGTCGGCGGCCAGGCGCGACCGGACGGTCGGGGTGATATCGAATGCGTGGTGGGCGTTCGCCAGTTCGGCGTAGGCCACCGTGGGGGCGCCGGCCGCGTGCAGAGCGGCGCAGAAAGCCCGGCCCTGCCCGCGCGGGGTGAGTTCGTCTTTCTCGCCGTGGAGCACGAAGAACGGAGGGGCGTCGCCGTGTACGTAGGAAATGGGCGAGGCCGCCCGGAAACGCTCCGGGTCGTGGGCGTAACGGATCTTCAACACGAACTGCTCGAGAAACGGCAGCATGAGTTCGTGCATATTCTCGAAGTCGGTGAAGTCGTACACGCCGTACAACGGCGCAACGGCGTTCAGCGTGGTGTCGGAGTCTTCGAACCCGGGCTGAAAGGTCGGATCGTTTGGAGTGAGCCCGGCCAGCGCCGCCAGGTGCCCGCCCGCCGACCCGCCGGTGATCGCGATGAAGTCGGGGTCGCCGCCGTAGTCGGCGATGTTCTCGCGCACCCACGCGATCGCCCTCTTGACGTCGATGAGGTGGGTGGGGAACGTGCACCGCGGGCTCTTGCTGTAGTTGATCGACACGCAGATCCACCCGAGTTCGACCATCCGGCTCATCAGCGTGTACGCCTGCGGGCGTTTGTCGTTGACCGACCACGCGCCGCCCGGGACCTGGATCAGCACGGGCACGCGCCGGCCCGGCGCCACATCACGGCGACGCCAGATGTCGAGCAAGTGTTCCCGGCCGCCTGGGCCGTAGGAAATGTCGGAGGTCCGCGCCGCGTAGCGGCGGTGCGGCCCGCGCCTGTCCAGCAGCCCGCCGCGGGGGGCGCCCTCGGACTGGGCGGCGGCGGGGTGGCGCACCTGCTGCCGGAAATCCCGGCCGAGCGCCGCTTCGAGTGCCCCGGCTAGGACGTCGTCGGCCCGTTGCGCGGCCCAGCCGCTGGCCATCCGCCCGATGGCCGGGTGCGGCACCTTCGACAGCGCGTTCCCTGTGACGACACGCGGTGGGAACTCGGTGGCCAGCCAGTGGGCGACCCAGCCGACCGCGGACGGCGAGCCGCGCAGCAGCAGCGCGCCGGCTCGGTATCTGCCTTTCACGTCCGCCATCAGGCGTTGCGCCTGGTCACCGGACCACGAGCACGGTGCAGCGATGTTCACGGCCAACGTCATCGCGCCACGCCACCCCTCGACGTCATGCACACGCCCCCATGATCGGCTGACTGCCGACGGGTGCTCTACGTGTGCCGGACCACACCATAAGCGATACCCGGATGGGGGGAAGGGTTTTCCGGCTCGGCGCGCCGCCGGGACCCGCCCCGAGTGCCACGTTGGCTACACTGACGTGCGAATTGCCTCCGTAGCTCAGGTGGATAGAGCAAGGGCCTTCTAATCCCTAGGTCGCACGTTCGAGTCGTGCCGGGGGCGCTGCTCAGAACCAACGCAATCCCGCTGAACGGCCGGGTTGCGGTGTTTGAGAGCGCTGGGCGAGGGCGATGACGAACGCCCATCAGGCAATACGCGCTCTACGGCGACGTGTAATCCACTAATTTCAGTTGCTGCCGCACGAGGGATTTGCCGGCTTCGCCGGCCAGGCGCACGCGTCGAGGTTGGTGCTGCCGCCGTAGCCTCCACCGACGAACACACCGTAAGCGGTCCCGTTGGTCCCCGCGTAGGTCGCACCGCCGCCGCCGCCGCCACCGCCGGAGTTCAAGACACTGACGGTCCAGCCCTGGGCCTCAAGGGCGGCCCTGTAGGCATCCATGACCGACAGCGGCGACCCATTCACCCCGAAGTGCTTATGGACACCGTTTTCGGCAATGGAATCGGGGCCGTCGGTGCGCTGAGTACTCGCCGGTGTCGGGATTAGTGACTGCACCCCCGCGCTGCCACCGGGCGCCGCCGCCGCCGCCGAAGACGATGACGACGCGCTTGTCGCGGAAGCAGATGTCGATGCCGTCACCGTCGTCGTCTCGGTCTTCGTTGTACCCGAGTCTGGAGAGTGGCCGCAGGCCGCCGCACCCAGTGCGAAAACCATTGCGGCCGTGCCGGCGAGGTAAAAGTTGCGACTCATGCTTAAACCCGACTTCCTTCGCGACCTCACGCACCGTGCCAACCAGGTGCGGTCCAGGTAGGCGAGAGCGTAGCACCGACAATGCCTGGTTGAGCACTGGCGCCCGTCGTGGATCAGTTGACGGGGTCTGGCCACCGCGCTGGTCACCGCCGGACGACTGGACTCCGGCGCGATCATCACTTCGACGAGGCGCCGGAAGCCAAGCCGGAACCCGCCGTCAAGATCGTGTTCGTACCCGGTAAGGACGAGTGGCACCCTCATACTCCGCACGAAGGCGTGGAATGATCTCCGAATGACGACCACTCCGGTAAGCCGCCGGCCCAACCGCATCAAGTTCTCTGGTCATACCGCCGATGATGGCCTGTTCGGTCCCGACAGTGTTACCTGGCGCATCTCGGCCTTGCCCCAGATGGGTCTGGCCGCACACGCGGCCGCGACCCTGCAGATGCTGCACCCGATGGTCATGCACATGATCGATCAGGCGTCCGCCTTTCGCACCAACCCTGCCTCCCGCGGCGAGCTCACCGCCCTTTACGGGCGCACCCTCACCTACGGGGATACCGCGGCGGCCAACCGTGCCGCTGAGGTACTCGGGAACCTGCATCATCGGGTGACGGCCACTGATCCGGTATCCGGTCGCACCTATCACGCGGACG
>CAZZHX010000256.1:0-3861 GCA_964653535.1 uncultured Mycobacterium sp.
GCGGGGGGCCGAGCGGAATGGTGATGCCGGGACCCAACACGACACTGGGCTGAGTGAAAGCAGGGTCCGGCGGCGGCGGGGGCCCGCCGTTCGGCGCGCCGCCGCTCGGCGCCCTCGGTCCGCCCCCCCAGCTCGGCGCGCGCTGCACGGGCGCCGCGGGTAGTCCGGCGAAGCCGCCGACCTCGGCCGGCTTGGGGAACGACTCGTTGGGCGTGCCTTCCAACGCGCCGTCCATGGTCGCCTTCCAGATGTCCGACGGCAGGCTGGAGCCGTAGATCATCCCACCCCCGGCGGCCACCAGAGGCTCGTCCTGACGGACCGTTCCCACCCACACGGCCGTCGACAACGACGGGGTGAACCCCACCATCCAGGCGTCCTTGTTCGCGGTGGTCTCGCCCAGCTGGGTGGTGCCGGTTTTGGCGGCCGACGCCCGACCTCCGGCCAGGGTGTGGCCGCGGGAGTAGGCGGCGATCGGCTCCATGGCCGCGGCGACGTTGTCGGCGACGGGCTTTTCGATGCGCTGCTCGCCGGCCTTGTCCGCGTTGTCGCCGCTGGCGTCGAACAGGACCTGGTCGTCGGCGTTGACGACCTTCTGCACGAAGTGCGGCTTGTGATACATCCCCGAGTCGGCAATGGTGGCGTAGGCCGACGCCATGTCGATCACCCGAGTCGGGTACTGGCCCAGCACAATCCCGGCGGCGGGGGGTCCACCCTGGCCGTCCTCCGACAGCGTGTGCTCGACACCCAGGAAACTGGCCGCGATGCCGGCCTTGTGGGCGGCGTCCGCGACGGCCTGCGCTTGGCCCTTGAGCTTGAGCGTCAACCGGTAGTAGGAGGTGTTCAACGACTGCTTGAGCGCCTGGGCGATGCTGCAGGTACCGCAACCCTCCCCGTCGACGTTGGTGATCTTGATGTTGTCGGGGGTCGTCAGCGGCGAGCTGTCGATCTGATAACCCAGCCCGATCCCCTGTTCCAGCGCCGCGACCAAGCCAAACACTTTGAACGACGACCCGGTTTGCAGCCCGCCCTGTGCGAAGTCGAAACCGTTGGCGTCCGGACCGCCGTAGTAGGCGCGGACGGCGCCGGTGCGCGGGTCGATCGACACCACGGCAGCCCGCATATCGGGGCTCTGCCCGTCCAGGTACTTCGCCACCGCGCCCTCGGCCGCCCGCTGGGCTTTTGAGTCGATGGTGGTGGTGATCCGCAGTCCCAGGGTGTTCAGGGTCGGCTCGTCGATGTTGAGCAGCTCGTCCAGCTCTTTGACCACCTGCCGCTGGATGAGTCCGTTGGGGCCGGTGGTCTTGTTCTGCGAGCGGGCCTGATCGGGCGACACGGTGGTCGGAAACACCTGCGCGGCACGTTCATCCGGCGCCAGGGCGTTGGTCGCCACCATGCCGTCGAGCACCCAGTTCCAGCGCGCCGTCGCATCGTCGAGAGCGACCGCAGGGTCCAGCGACGACGGCCGGCGGATCAGGGCCGCCAGCAACGCCCCCTCGGACACGGTCAACTGCTCGACGGGCTTGTCGAAATAGGCCTTGGCGGCCGCGGAGATTCCGTAAGCGCTCCGCCCGAAGTAGATGATGTTCAGATAGGCCTGCAGGACGTCGTCTTTGGGCCACTGCTCCGACATCTTGGTGGCGATCACCAATTCTTTGGCCTTGCGCATCAGGCCCCGAAACCCGTGTTGAGCGGAACCCACGAGCGCGTTCTTGACGTACTGCTGGGTGATCGTCGAGCCACCCTGCAGGTCCCCGTTGCCGAACAGGTCATTGCTCACCGCGCGCCCGAAACCGCTGAGCGAAAATCCCGGGTTGGTGTAGAAGTTGCGGTCCTCCGCGGCGATCACGGCCTGGCGCACGTGCAGGGGTACCTGGTTGATATTGACATCGACCCGGTTGCCTTCGGGGGGAACGATTTTGCCGATCTCGGAGCCGTCGGCTGCCAGGATCGTGGACACCTGATTGGTGCGGATATTGCCCGGCTTGGGAACGTCGACGGTGAAATAAGCCATGGCGAACGTGACGATCGGCAGCACCACCAGCAATACCGCTCCGAGGTAGGCGGTGCGGCGCGCCCACACCCAACTGAACCGCGGAGGCCGGGCTGCGTCGAGTAGGCGATCGAGTAGGCGGCCGCGGCTCCTGCGTTCCGGCTCGGAATTCGGCTCCTCGGGAGCCGGGTCGATCGACAGCAGGCGTCCGCTGGGCGACGTCGTCGCGCGGCTGTCCAGCGCGGCCTTGACTTCCTCGATCGCATCCCGGTCCAGGGGCCCGGTGGCGGGGCTGTCCGACGCCGACTTGTCCGCGTCGGTTGGATCGGTCCGCTCGGGCGACTGGTCGTCGACGGCGGCCGGTAGGACGGCGGTCATCCGGTCGTCGGGAGGGACCTGCCGGCGTTGACGGCCGGCCGAATGAGCGCCTCGGCGGCTCAGCGCGGCGCGTTCCGGGATCTCGTGCGTGCCCATCTGCTCGGCCGGTGGCGCGTTGTCGTCGCTGGGCGCCTGGCCAGGGCCTTCGTCGTTACTCAATGGCCGTGCGCACTCCGTTACGCGCCGTCCGCGAGCCCTTGGGCGGGCGCACCGCGCCGAGCATGTACGACTTGACCAGATGATTCCAACTGCACGTCGGGCATACCTCCACGACGTGGACCGCGAACTCGTCGTAGCGAACCGCCAACAGCACCAACTCTTCGGCCGTGCGGGCCGAGCCGGACACCTGGCCCAGGTGCTCGCCGAAAACCCACGACACCAGAGTGAGTTGTTCCTTGCGGCAGATCGGGCACTTCACCTGGCTCTTCTTGCCGTGGTACTTCGCGGCCCGCAACAGGTAGGGGTGCGCGTCGCACACGTCGGAGGTGCCCGTGCGCCCCGCGTACACCTCTGCCAGCAGCGCGCGGCGCCGAAGCGCGTAGTCCACTATCTGCCGCTGAAGCCGCACGGTCACTAGAGTACGTGGCCGTCCTCGGACCCGGCGACGGCCGTTTGGCAGGACGCGCCGGGAGGCGGGTCGGTCGCGGGACGAACCCGCCAGTTTTGTGCCAAATATATCGGTCCGATACAATTGTCCGAGACGTCGGTTCGTCCTAACAGACGATGCAAAGGAGGTGGTTCGATGCTGGAGCTCGCAATTCTAGGCCTTCTGATCGAATCGCCCATGCATGGCTATGAGCTGCGTAAACGTCTGACGGGCCTGTTGGGCGCGTTCCGGGCGTTCTCATACGGTTCGCTCTACCCGGCGCTGCGGCGCATGCAGGCAGAGGGCTTGATCGCCGAGGACGCCGCCCCGACCGGAACGCCGGTCCGTCGCGCACGTCGGGTCTATCAGCTCACCGGCGAAGGTCGCCAGCGCTTCGCCGAGCTGGTGGCCGACACCGGCCCGCACAACTACACCGACGACGGCTTCGGGGTGCACCTGGCCTTCTTCAACCGGACTCCGGCCGAGGCGCGGATGCGCATCCTGGAGGGCCGCCGCCGCCAAGTCGAGGAGCGCCGCGAGGGGCTGCGCGACGCGGTGGCGCGGGCCGGCAGTTCGTTCGACCGCTACACCCGACAGCTTCATCAACTCGGGCTGGAGTCCAGTGAGCGAGAAGTCAAGTGGCTCAATGAACTCATCGCCGCGGAGCGGGCAACCCCCGGCCTCTCCGAGCAAACTTGAAACCCAGCAGCAGCAAGCACATGACGAGAACGAGAAACCGCGACACACGGTTATGGAGTGAGGAGAACGCCCGATGAGTAAGCAGCAGCCGTTAGGGGCGCAAGAGGTACGAGTCGCCATTGTCGGCGTGGGGAACTGCGCGTCCTCACTGGTCCAGGGCGTGCAGTACTACCAGGACGCCGACCCGAACAGCACCGTGCCCGGCCTG
>CAZZHX010000257.1:0-2150 GCA_964653535.1 uncultured Mycobacterium sp.
CGCAAGTTCATCATCGCCGACACCCCGGGCCACATCCAGTACACCCGCAACATGGTGACCGGCGCCTCGACCGCCCAGTTGGTGATCGTGCTCGTCGACGCCCGCCACGGCCTGCTCGAGCAGTCGCGCCGGCACGCGTTCCTGGCGTCGCTGCTGGGCATCCGTCACGTCGTGCTCGCGGTCAACAAGATGGACCTCATCGACTGGGACAAGGCCACATTCGAGGCCATCCGCGACGAGTTCCACGCCTTCGCCGCGCGGCTGGACGTTCACGACGTCGCCACCATCCCGCTCTCGGCACTGCACGGCGACAACGTGGTGACCAAGTCCGATGCTGCGCCCTGGTACGAGGGGCCGTCGCTACTGTCGCACCTGGAGGGGGTGTACATCGCCGGCGACCGCAACATGGTCGACGTGCGGTTCCCGGTCCAGTACGTCATCCGGCCCCACACCCTCGACCACCAGGACCACCGCAGCTACGCCGGAACGGTGGCCAGCGGGGTGATGCGTCCGGGAGATGAGGTGGTGGTGCTGCCGGTCGGCAAGACCACCCGGATCACCGCGATCGACGGCCCGAACGGTCCGGTCGAGGAGGCGTTCCCGCCGATGGCCGTCTCGGTGAGTCTGGCCGACGAGATCGACATCTCGCGCGGCGACATGATCGCCCGCACCAACAACCAGCCCAGGATCGCCCAGGACTTCGACGCGACCGTGTGCTGGATGGCCGACGGCGCGGTGCTCGAACCCGGCCGCGACTACGTCATCAAGCACACCACCCGAACCACCGGCGCCCGGGTGACCGCGCTGGACTACCGGCTCGACGTCAACACCTTGCACCGCGACAAGACCGCAAAGGCTCTGCAGCTCAACGAACTTGGCCGTATCTCGCTACGCACCCGGGTTCCCCTGTTGCTCGACGAGTACACCCGCAACGCCAGCACCGGCTCGTTCATCCTGATCGACCCCAACACCAACGGCACGGTGGCGGCGGGAATGGTGCTGCGCGACGCCTCGGCGCAGGCCGCCAGCCCGCACACCGTGCGGCACCAGTCGTCGGCCATCGCCGACACCCGGACGCGGGGTACGACGGTCTGGTTCACCGGCTTGTCCGGTTCCGGGAAGTCGTCGGTGGCCATGCTGGTGGAGCAGATGCTTCTCGAAGCCGGCACCCCCGCCTACGTTCTCGACGGCGACAACCTGCGGCACGGCCTGAACGCCGACTTGGGCTTTTCCATGGCCGACCGCGCCGAGAACCTGCGCCGGCTCGCGCACGTCGCCGCACTGCTCGCCGACTCCGGCCAGATTGTGTTAGTGCCCGCCATCAGCCCGCTGGCCGAACAGCGGGAACTCGCGCGCACTGTGCACGACGACGCCGGCCTGGCCTTTGTCGAGGTCTACTGCGACACCCCGATCGACGAGTGCGAGAGGCGCGACCCCAAGGGTCTGTACGCCAAAGCGCGGGCGGGGGAGATCGCGCAGTTCACCGGCATCGACAGTCCGTATCAGCCGCCGGCGCACCCCGAACTGCGGCTCACCCCGGATCAGACCGTGGAGGAGCAGGCGCAACGCATCCTCGACCTGCTGGGAGCGCGGGGCTAGCTGTCGTGCGTATGTCAGCCAAGGCGGAGTACGCGGTGCGGGCCATGATCCAGCTCGCCACGGCCGAGAGCGGTGTACTGGTCAAGACCGACGACGTGGCGCAGGCCCAGGGGATACCGCCGCAATTTCTCGTCGACATCCTCACCAACCTGCGCAACGACCGCCTGGTGCGCAGCCACCGCGGGCGTGAGGGCGGGTACGAATTGGCCCGCCCCGCGGACGAGATCAGCCTCGCCGACGTGCTGCGCTGCATCGACGGGCCGCTCGCCAGCGTGCGCGACATGGGCCTCGGCGACCTGCCCTACGTCGGCCCCACCCAGCCGCTGGCCGACGTGTGGCGGGCTCTGCGGGCGAGCATGCGGTTGGTGTTGGAAGACACCACCATCGCCGATGTCGCGAGCGGCACTCTGCCCGAGCACGTCGCCCGGCTGGCCAGCGACTACCGGGGCCAGGAGAAGAAGCGTCACGGACCGACCCGCAGCGGGGTGTAGCTTTCGTCGCGAGCGTGCCCACGCCCTGCGCGAGCGTGCCCACGCCCTGCGCGAGCGTGC
>CAZZHX010000257.1:2250-3852 GCA_964653535.1 uncultured Mycobacterium sp.
GTCGCGAGCGTGCCCACGCCCTGCGCGAGCGTGCCCACGCCCTGCGCGAGCGTGCGTGTCTGCTCAGCGACACGCCGCCAAGGCCGTAATTCTGGGCACCCTCGCGGGACGACGCGCCTGGCGCCGGAGCGAGCCGATATCGGCGGCATGCCAGAATCGCCGCCATGCGTATAGCGATGACGATGCCGGTGATGGAGCCCGACCTGGATGCGACGGTCCTGCAGACGTGGGCGCGTGCGATCGACGAGGGCCCGTTCTCGTCACTGTGCTGGGGCGAGCGGATCGCGTTCGACAATCCCGACAACCTGACGCTGCTGGGTGCGCTGGCCGCCTGGACCAGCCGGGTGCGGCTGGTGACCACCGTGATCGTGCCGCAGCTGCACCACCCGGTGATGCTGGCCAAGGCCCTGGCCACCGGCGACGTGCTGTGCGGCGGGCGCCTGTCGGTGGGCATCGGGGTGGGCGGCAGGCGGGAGGACTACCAGGCCGTGGATGCCGACCCCGCGACGCAGACCATCCGCGGCATGGCCGATCGGGTGGCCGTGATGAAACGGGTGTGGGCCGGCGAGAAGGTCAGCGACTCGGTGCTGCCCGTCGGACCGCCGCCGGTCCAGCCCGGTGGACCGCCCTTGTTGATCGGCACCATCGGGCCCAAGACCGTGCGCAGTGCCGCGGAGTGGGCCGACGGGGTGGCCGGCATCACCCTGGACCTCAACGCCGCCACGCAGAACGATCTCTTCGAGGTCGCGCGCGACGCGTGGGCGCAGGCCGGCAAGCCTAAACCCCACCTGGCGACGTCGTTTTGGTTCGCGTTCGGTACCCCCGAGCAGTCGCGGGCCCAGATGCACCGTCACCTGCGGCACTACATGAACTGGATTCCGGCCGAGTACATCGACGCGATGGCGCCGACGACGGGCTGGGCCGGCACCGAGGACGAGCTGCTGGCTGTGTTGCGAACATTCGAGGCTATCGGCACCGACGAGGTTCAGCTCATCCCGACGAGTTCGGACATCGATCAGCTGCGGCGCGCGGCCGACGTCGCGGCGCGGCTGTAGTCCGCGCGGGGGCTGGCCGCGCGGTCGCACCGTCGAGATACTGACGGGGTGCCTTTCATCGAATGCGTGGCGTCCCGCGAGATCTACCGGAATCCGTGGCTGGTTCTCCGGGAGGACGACATCCGCCGCCCGGACGGCAGCGCAGGCATCTACAGCGTGGTCGACAAGGGGGCATATGCGCTGGTGCTGCCCTACGACGGGGAGCGTTTCCAGTTGGTCGAGCAGTTCCGGTATCCGCTCGGCGCGCGGCGGTGGGAGTTTCCGCAGGGCAGCGCCCCTGATCGTGCCGAGGTCGAGCCAGCCGAGTTGGCCGCGCGCGAACTGAGGGAGGAGACCGGCCTGCGCGCGACGTCCCTGGAGGCGCTCGGCCTGCTCGACGCCGCCCCGGGCATGACCAGTCAGCGCGGGTGGGTGTATCTGGCGACCGGGATCGTCGAGGGGGAGGCGGATCGTGAGCACGAGGAACAGGACATGCGCAGCGCGTGGTTCACCCGCGGTGAGGTCGAGGAGATGATCCGCTCGGGAGTCATCACCGACGCGCAGTCGA
>CAZZHX010000258.1:0-3389 GCA_964653535.1 uncultured Mycobacterium sp.
TGACGGCACCGGTTGGCCTGGCACGGCTGGGGGAGCCTGCTGGCCGGCGGGCGCTGGCGGGAATTGCTGCTCGGGCTGGCCGGGTGGCGGCGCGCCGGGCACACCGGGAGCGCCGGGTGGCGTCCCGGCGGGTTGGCGCGCGGGATTGGGCGGGACGGCCTGCGCAGGCACCCCCTGGATCACCGGCCGGATGTAAAGGCGGGCGGTCTGGCCGAGGTTGCGGGCCTGGCTGCCCTCGTTCCCGGGCACGGTGATGATCAGGTTTTGGCCGTCGACGACGACCTCCGAGCCGGACACGCCGAGACCGTTGACGCGGGAGCTGATGATCTGCTGCGCCTGAGCCAACGCCTCCCGGCTGGGAGCCGAACCATCAGGGGTGCGAGCGGTCAACGTCACACGGGTGCCGCCCTGTAGGTCGATACCGAGCTTGGGCGAGGCCCGCTTGTCGCCGGTGAGAAAAACCAACAGGTAGACGCCGACCAGCAACAACCCGAAAATCGAGAGGTAGCGGGCAGGATGGACCGGCGCCGAAGACGCTGCCACGTCGCTTCTCCTCCCGAATCGGTTTTTGTTCCCGACAGAGCCTACGGGGCGCGTCACGCACCGTTCGCGCAAGCGGCCCGTCGGCGCCCCATCGTCTGGGTATGCGCGTCAGGAATCGTTGACAACGCGGCTGTCGCCCACGCCGTCGACGCCCTTGTGGTCGTCCAGGTCGTCGTGGTCGTCGTGGTCGTCCGGGTCGTCCGCGATCTTGTCCCGGATCGCCAGCTTCAACCATGTAGTCACCACGCCGGGCGCGATCTCGAGGTCGACGGTGTCCTCGGTGAGGGCGGCGACGGTGGCCTGCAGGCCCGAGGTGGTGTACACCCGGTCACCCGGCCGCAACGACGCGTGCAGGTCGATCGTGGTCTGCATGGCGCGCCGCTGCCGACGCGACTGCAGGAACATCATGCCGCCCATGATGATCACGAACGGGAGAAACAGAACCACGTTATTCATGGGTCCAGTCTGGCAGGCCGGGATTCGCGCCGACCATTAGGCTTGAGGTGCGCCGCGACACATCGCGCCGCGGGTGAGGAGGATTCATGGCCGACCTCAAGCAAAGCCGGCACCTGGTCACCGAAATCCCGGGTCCCGCATCGCTGGAACTGACCCGGCGCCGTGCCGCTTCCGTCTCGGCGGGTGTCAACGTCACCATGCCGGTGTTCGTGGCCCGAGCCGGCGGCGGCATCGTCGAGGACGTCGACGGGAACCGGCTCATCGACCTCGCTTCCGGGATCGCCGTCACCACGATCGGCAACTCGTCGCCGCGGGTCGTCGATGCGGTGTGCGCACAAGTCGCCGAGTTCACCCACACCTGTTTCATGGTCACCCCCTACGAGCAGTACGTGGCCGTCGCCGAGCAGCTCAACCGGATCACCCCCGGCTCCGGCGAGAAGCGTTCGGTCCTGTTCAATTCCGGAGCCGAGGCCGTCGAGAACGCCGTCAAAGCGGCCCGCGCCTACACGCGCAAGCCCGCGGTGGTGGCGTTCAGCCAGGCCTATCACGGGCGGACCAACCTCGCATTGGCGTTGACCGCCAAGTCGATGCCGTACAAGAGCGGTTTCGGGCCGTTCGCGCCCGAGATCTACCGGGTGCCCATGTCCTACCCCTTCCGCGACGGCCTGCTCGACAAGGATCTGGCCACCGACGGGCGCAAGGCCGCCGCCCGGGCCATCACCGAGATCGAGAGCCAGGTCGGCGCCGACAACTTGGCCGCCATGATCATCGAACCGATTGCCGGCGAGGGCGGCTTCATCGTTCCGGCCGACGGCTTCCTGCCGGCGCTGCTTCAGTGGTGCCGCGACAACGGCGTGGTGTTCATCGCCGACGAGGTACAGACCGGGTTCGCGCGCACCGGGGCGATGTTCGCCTGCGAGCACGAGGGGATCGAGCCCGATCTGATCTGCACCGCCAAAGGCATTGCGGACGGGTTGCCGCTGTCGGCGGTCACCGGCCGCGCAGAGATCATGGATGCCGCACAGCCCGGCGGGTTGGGCGGCACCTTCGGCGGGAACCCGATCGCGTGTGCGGCGGCGCTGGCCACCATCGAAACGATCGAGAAGGACGGCTTCGTCCAGCGGGCGCGCGACATGGAACGGCTCATCACCGAACCGCTGCTGCGGCTGCAGGCCGACGACGACCGGATCGGCGACGTGCGTGGCCGGGGCGCCATGATCGCGATCGAACTAGTGCACACGGGGACGACCGACCCAAACGCCGACCTGGCCAAAAGGTGGGCTCATGCCGCCCATGAGGCGGGCGTCATCGTCTTGACCTGCGGCCTGTTCGGCAACGTCGTCCGGCTGCTACCGCCGCTGGCCATCGGCGACGAGTTGCTGGCCGAGGGACTCGACATCCTCGGCGGACTCCTGCGCGCGATGTAAACCGGGGTCGGAGCACCCTCATCCGTCGCGGGCGTGCGCAGATTCGCGCCCCTGACGGCGTGTCTGCGCGCAGACGCGCACGTTCGCGAAAGGCGCTGCGCCGCCGGCGCGGGCTCCCTACTCGAACAGCCCGGGCTGGCCGAGGCCTGCCGCCCCGGCGGGCGGGGTCAGCCCGAGGTGCGTCCAGGCCTGGGCGGTCGCCACCCGGCCACGCGGGGTGCGCGCGACCATGCCGGCGCGCACCAGGAACGGCTCGCACACCTCCTCCACGGTGGCGGCCTCTTCCCCGACCGCCACGGCCAGCGTCGACACCCCGACCGGGCCGCCGCCGAAGCCGCGGGTCAGCGCCGTCAACACCGCCCGGTCCAGCCGGTCCAGGCCTAGTTCGTCGACGTCGTACACCGCGAGCGCGGACTTGGCGACGTCGCGGGTGATCACGCCGTCGGCGCGCACCTCGGCGAAGTCGCGCACCCGGCGCAGTAGCCGGTTGGCGATGCGCGGCGTTCCCCGCGAACGCCGCGCGATCTCGGTCCCGGCCTCGGCGTCGAACTCGATCCCCAGGATCCCGGCCGAGCGGGCCAGGACCCGCTCCAGTTCGGTGGGCTCGTAGAAATCCATGTGAGCGGTGAAACCAAACCGGTCGCGCAGCGGGCCGGTCAGCGCGCCGGACCGGGTGGTGGCACCCACCAGGGTGAAGGGCGCCACCTCCAGCGGAATCGAGGTCGCGCCGGGACCCTTTCCGACGACGACGTCGACCCGGAAGTCCTCCATCGCCAGATAGAGCATCTCCTCGGCCGGCCGGGCGATGCGGTGGATCTCGTCGATGAAGAGCACGTCGTGCTCGACCAGGTTCGACAGCATTGCGGCCAAGTCGCCCGCGCGCTCCAGCGCCGGGCCCGACGTCACCCGAAGCGAGGTGCCCAGTTCGGCGGCGATGATCATCGCCAGCGACGTCTTGCCCAA
>CAZZHX010000258.1:3399-3783 GCA_964653535.1 uncultured Mycobacterium sp.
GGACAGCAGGATGTGATCGGGGGTGCCGCCGCGGTTCTTAGCACCCTCGATGACCAGTTGGAGTTGTTCGCGCACCCGCGGCTGGCCGATGAACTCCGCCAGCGTGCGGGGCCGCAGGCTGACGTCGATGTCGCTCTCCCCCACTGTCAACGCCGCGGAGACCTCGCGTTCGTCGGGTTCGGAGGGCTCCTCCGAGTAGTCCCCGATCATCGGGAACCACCCAGCAGCGACAGCGCGGCCCGCAGGGCGCCGGACGTCGTCGCGCCCTGGTCTGCGGCCAGCACCGTGTCGGTGGCGTCCTCGGCCTGCTTCGCCGGGAACCCCAGCCCAATCAGGGCCTCCACCACCGGACCCCGCACCGGATGGCCGCTCGCCACCGAGACC
>CAZZHX010000259.1:0-3733 GCA_964653535.1 uncultured Mycobacterium sp.
GGATCACACCGGAGGCCAGGATGTTGTTGCGGAAGATCTTGCTGTAGAGGCCGAGCGAGACGACGCCCTCCTGGATGCGGGCGCCGGCGCCGTCGTTGATGCCGATCAGCGGGCGGCCCGACTTGAGTGCCAACTCCTGGACCTTAACGATCTTCTCGCCGTACACCTCGCCGAGGCTGCCGCCGAACACCGTGGCGTCCTGGCTGAAGATGCACACGTCGCGGCCGTCGATGGTGCCGTAGCCGGTGACGACGCCGTCGCCCACCGGGCGGTTGGAGTCCAGGCCGAAATTGCTGCTGCGGTGGCGAGCCAGCGCGTCGAGCTCGACGAACGAGTCCTCGTCCAGCAGGGCGTAGATGCGCTCGCGGGCAGTGAGCTTGCCCTTGGCGTGCACCTTCTCGACGGCGGCTTCGCCCACGGGGTGCAGCGACTCATCCCGGCGCTTGCGCAGCTCCGCCAGCTTGCCCGCGGTGGTGTGGATGTCGATCGTGTGCTCGGCGGCGGGCTCGGCGGTGTGGTCGGTAACGCTCGTCATGGTCGTTGATGGTATCGGCTCCCCGTGTCGCGGCGGTGAGGGCTCGGCCGGTCTGGTAAGGACAAACGAGTGAGTGACCGCGATCAGCCCAGGCCCGCCCTGGATGCCGCGGCCCTGCGCGCCGAGCTGATCGGAACGGGGCTCGGCTGGTGCCACCTCGACGTCGTCGAGCAGACCGGGTCCACCAACGCCGACCTGCTGGCGCGCGTGGAGGCCGGCGGCGACGTGGCCGGGGCCGTGCTGATCGCCGAGCATCAGACCGCCGGGCGGGGCCGGCATGGCCGCCAGTGGCGGGCCGGCGAGCGGACTCAGATCACCATGTCGGTCGGCGTCAGCATCGTCGACGTCCCGACCGCCGGATGGGGCTGGCTGCCCCTGGCCGCCGGCGTTGCCGTGGTCGACGCCGTGGCACCCCTGCTCGACGAGGCCGGCGGTCCGGCGGGCCGGAGGGAGGGCCTGCGTATAGGCCTGAAGTGGCCCAACGACGTGATCGCCGGATCGCCGGGGGCCAAGCTGGCCGGCATCCTCGCCGAGGTGGCGCGGCCGGTGGTGGTGATCGGGTTGGGGCTCAACGTCTTTGCCGCGCCCGAGGGAATCGACGGGGCGACGTCGCTGGTGGACATGGGCGTAGCGGCGCCGGACCGCCAGCGGCTGGCGGCCGGGTTGCTGCGGGAGCTGGGCCGGCGGATCGTCGCGTGGCGCGCCGCCCGCGGCGCCGACTGGGCGCTGGCGGCCGACTACCGGGCGCGCAGCCTCACCATCGGGAACAGCGTGCGGGCGCACTTGCCGGGTGGCCGGGACGTCGTCGGGACCGCGACGGGAATCGACGACCAGGGCAGGCTGGTGCTCGACACCGCCGACGGGACCGTGGTGGTCTCGGCCGGCGACGTGGTGCATCTGCGCTGACGCGCAGCGGCGCTACTCTCGGACCGTGGGCTTCCCGGATAACGCCCTGGCCGCCGGCGAGCAGGTGGTCATCCACCGCCACCCGCACTGGAAGAGCCTGATCTGGCCCGCGACGGTCCTCATCGTGGCGACCGGACTGGCGGCGCTGGGCTCCGGATACGTCGACTCGACGCAGTGGGCGCAGGTCACCAAGAACATCGCGCACGGCGCCGCTCGGGGCGTCTGGCTGGCGGCCGTCGGCTGGTTCACGCTGCGGCGATTCGCGGGCTGGCTGACCACACATTTCGTCGTCACCACCCGGCGGGTGATGTATCGGTACGGCGCGTTGACGCGCGCCGGGATAGACATCCCCGTGGCGCGGATCAGCAGCGTGGAATTCCGGGACACACTTGTCGAGCGAATGTTTAGGACGGGGACGCTGATTATCGAGTCGGCGTCACACGATCCGCTGGAATTCGACGACATCCCGCGCCTGCGCGACGTGCACGCGCTGCTCTATCACGAAGTTTTCGACACCCTCGGTGCCGCGGGCTCCGACGGCTGACCCGCCCGGCTCGCCCGGTTGCGCCACGACCCCAACAGGGTGACGTTGCCGACGGTGCCGCCGGCCTCCAACTCGTCCTCGAGCACTTCGGCGATGCCGCCCGCGGTGAGCGCCGATTCCAGCGCCTGGTCGCCGGTGCGGCCGAACTCGTCGGGGAACACCCAGCGCCGAAACGCCCAGAAGCGGAACCCCATCTGCATCAAGTTGCCGATCAGGTAGGCCGACACGAAGTCGGCGATGTTCTCCACCGTCAGCGACACCGCCGGCACCCGCAACCCCAGGACGTAGTTGGAGAACCACAGCGGCGCCATGGACAGCATCACGCCCACGCCGCTGAACCCGAAGAACAGCAGTGCCTCGTGGTGGCGCTCGCGGCCGCCGCGGTGACGGAAGCTCCACTCGCGGTTGAGCACGTAGGACGCGATGACCGCGACGATGCCGGCGATCACCTTCGCGGTCACCGGCTTGGCTTCCAGAATGGTCAACTTGAGCGTGTAGAAAATTGCCGAGTCGATGATGAACGTGGTGCCGCCGACGATCGCGAATTTGATCAGTTCGCGGTGCTGCAGCAAATACGGCCGAACAGGTGCGGGCATGCGTCCTATGACGGCTTCGGCGAGAGACACAGGCGCCAGTCTACGGACGGAGACGAAACCGGGGCAAAGCCGTCCATAACGATTCGGTGACGGCGAGGCTGTCGGCGAGCGCCACCGCCGGGCGTCGCGCGCCGTGGAGTCGTGACACGATGATTGCCGTGCCCGGTACACGCCCGGCCAGGGTCAACCCCCTGGCTGCACCCCGCGCCGCCCCCCTGGTGGCGATGGTCGGTGGCGGCCAACTGGCCCGGATGACCCATCAGGCCGCGATCGCACTGGGCCAGACGCTGCGGGTGCTGGCCGCCGCCCCCGACGACCCGGCCGCGCAGGTCACCCCCGATGTGGTGATCGGTTCGCACACCGACCTGCAGGACCTGCGCCGGGCGGCGGCCGGCGCCGCGGTGCTGACGTTCGACCACGAGCACGTCCCGTCCGAATTGCTGGAGAAGCTGGTCGCCGACGGCGTCAACGTGGCGCCGCCCCCGCACGCGCTGGTGCATGCCCAGGACAAGCTCGTCATGCGGCGGCGGTTGGAGGCGCTCGGAGTTCCGGTGCCGCGCTACGCCGGGATACCCGGCCCGGAGAGTCTGGGCCTGCTGGATGAGTTCGCGCAGGGCGAAAACGGCCCCGTCGTGGTCAAGGCGGTCCGCGGGGGTTACGACGGCCGCGGCGTGTGGATTGCCCGCGACGCGGCGCACGCCCGTGAGATCGCGCAGGGATATCTGGCCTCGGGGGTGCCGGTGCTGGTCGAGGAGCGGGTTCAGCTGCGCCGGGAACTGTCGGCGCTGGTGGCGCGGTCACCCTTCGGGCAGGGCGCCGCGTGGCCGGTGGTCGAGACGGTGCAGCACAACGGCATCTGCACCCAGGTGATCGCCCCCGCCCCCGACCTGCCCGACGACGTGGCGTCCGCCGCGCAGCAGCTGGCGTTGCGCCTAGCCGACGGACTCGGCGTCGTCGGCGTCCTCGCGGTCGAGCTGTTCGAGACCATCCGGGGCGATCTGCTGGTCAACGAGCTCGCGATGCGTCCGCACAACTCCGGGCACTGGACCATGGACGGGTCGCGAACCAGCCAGTTCGAACAGCACCTGCGCGCGGTACTGGACTACCCGCTGGGCGACACCGCCGCCATCGCGCCCGTGACCGTGATGGCCA
>CAZZHX010000260.1:0-2027 GCA_964653535.1 uncultured Mycobacterium sp.
GTCGCGACTTCTACCGGCTGGGGTGCTGGCTGCTGGCGCTGGTGCTGCCGTACGCGGTGTACTACGTTGCCGACCCCATCGCCGGGGTGGACCATCACCTGCTGTGGCAGCAATTGCCGGCGTTGATCTGGCCGATCTTCGGCCAAGACACGAAGAGCTTCGTGCACCTTGCCACCGCCGTGGTGATCTGGATCGTGGGGACGTCCGCAGCCGTCGCGTGGGTGCACCGCCGCGGCCTGCGGTTCAGGTGAGCCTCACATGATGACGTGGCCGGCATCGACCGGCAAGCTCACGCCCGTCACGTAGCGCGAGCGCGGGCTGACGAGCCACAGCACCGCTTCGGCGACGTCCCGCGGCTCCACCAGCGGCACGTCGGGCAGCAGGTTGAGCGAGATGGGTGCCCCCGGGTTCTCCGTCATGCGGCTCATGACGAAGTCGTTGAGGATCATCGGGGTCGCCACGCCGGCCGGGTGTACCGCATTGACGCGGATCTTGTGCGGGGCGTAGGCGTGCGCCGCCGAGCGCATCAGTCCGACGACGCCGTGCTTGGACGCGGCGTAGGCCAACATCGCCGCGCTGCCGTCGCCGCCGCGCCCGATCAGCCCCTGGGACGAACTCACCAGCACGATCGAACCACCCCCGCCCTTGCGGACGATCGAGGGCACCGTCGCCACCAGTGTGTGCCACACGCCCTTGAGGTTGGTGTCGACGATGGCGTCGAACACCGGCAACGCGCGCGCCTCCGGGTTCCCGATCGCCACCACGCCGGCGTTCGCGACGACGATGTCGACGTCGCCGAGCGTGTCGATACCGGTGTTGACGGCGGCCTCCAGCTGCGCCAGGTCGCGGACATCGGCGACGACCGGCACCACGTGGGCACCCGCGGCCTCGACCAGCCGGGCAGTCTTGTCGAGATCGGCTCTGCTCGCCAACGGATAGGGGATCGCGTCGATGTCGGCGCAGATATCCACGGCGATGATGTGTGCGCCGTGCTCGGCGAGCGCGACGGCGTGGCTGCGCCCCTGGCCGCGGGCCGCGCCGGTGATGACGGCAACGGAGCCTTCGAGCTCACGGTTCGGTTCACCCGCCACTAGAGGTCCAACTTCGTCCCGGTCTCGGCCTCGGCGAATGTCACCAGCCGGGCCGCGGCGTCGTAGTCGGACGCGACCGCCGTGCGACCGATCGGCACCGGCCCGCCGCGCATTCCGAACCGGCCGCTGACCCCGATGTAGCTGCCCGGCGGCAGCGGCTCACTGATGCAGTACAGCGTCGGTGCCGCGCCCTGGTCGATATCATTGGCCAACCGGTCGGCGGCGCTCTTGACCGCTCTGTGCGCCAGCGACATCAGCGGCGAGTCGGACAGATTCGACAGGTTCGAGGCCACCCATCCCGGGTGGGTGAGCTGGGTGACCACGGGAGAACCGGCCGCACGCAGCCTGCGGTCCAACTCGAGCCCCCACAGCATGACCGCCAGTTTCGACTGCGCGTAGGCGCCGAATCTGGACCACCGGTGCCGGCGCAGGTGCAGGTCGTCGAGCCGGAGCGTCGCCGACCGGTGTGCGTCGGAGCCGACGTTGATGATCTGCGACCGCACCCGTGGCAGCAGCAGATTGGTCAGGGCGAACGGCCCGAGCAGGTTGGTGCCCATCGTCATCTCGAAGCCGTCGACGGTGTCGGCGCGGCTGTTGGTCAGGGCGCCGGCGTTGTTGATCAGGATGTCCACGTCGCCGTCGATCAGGCCGGGGAAGGCGCGCACTGACGACAGGTCCGCGAGATCGAGCCTGACCACGGTGGTCGAACCGCCGATCTCGGCTGCCCGTTGCGCGCCGAGTTCGGTATTGCGGACGGCGAGGATCACGTGGGCGCCGGCCTTCGCCAGCGCACGTGCGGTCCCCAACCCGACGCCGTTGGTTGCCCCGGTCACGATGATCCGCCGGCCGGTCAAGTCGCCGAGCCGGCTCGGCGTCCAGGGTGCTGTCACGACGGAAAGACTAACGGCACTGGTGCGAGACATTCTCAGGTCCGAC
>CAZZHX010000260.1:2127-3716 GCA_964653535.1 uncultured Mycobacterium sp.
CCATGAGCGGGAGTGCGCCATGAGCGAGAGTGCGACGGAAATAAGCAACCTGATCTACAGCTACGCCGAACTCCTGGACTCCGGTGACCTGGACGCGGTGGCCGAACTCTTCGCCCACGGCCGGATCTGCGGGGTGGAGAACGGCCCGCCGGAAACGGTGTTCGCCGGTGCCACGGGGGTTCGCCGGATGTACGAGATGGCCACCCGCATCTACGAGGACGGCACGCCGAAGACCAAGCACAACACCAGCAACGTGGCGCTACACATCGACGAGGCCGCGGGCACCGCGCGCAGCACGTCCTATTACTGCGTCACGCAGGCCACCCCCGATCTGCCGTTGCAGGTGATCGTGACCGGGCGCTATCACGACACGTTTCAGCGGCTGGACGGCGCGTGGTGGTTCGACACCCGCATCATGTTCGTCGACCAGCTCGGCGACGTCAGCCAACACCTGAAGTTCTGAACCGCGCGGACACCGCGCGGGCAATACGGAGGACAGGAGAAGCGATGCCCGACGACGCCGTCGCGACCGTCTCGCAGCACGAACAGGAACTGGCCGCCCTGGAACTCGTCGAGCACCCGACCGTGCGTGCGGCCTACCGGACTGTGGCGCAGACCTGGCTGGGTCGGGCCAAGGCGTCGGAGGCGATGCGAGCTCGGTTCGACGACGCGTTCGCCGAGGTGATGTTCTCGGCGGCCGTATGGTCGTCCAACCAGGACACGCTGCGCCCCAAGGTCAGCTGCATCACCCGGCTGGCGCACCCGGTGGACGGGCGCCGCATCCCCGGATCGCGTTGGGGCATCGACAATCCTGACAGCGTCTACCGGGTGATCCCCATTTCTGGTGACGAACGCTACGAGATCCACGGCCGGGTCGGCGCACACCGTATGACCGAGAACTATTTCACGCTGTGGGACGCCCGCATGGGCACCGTCGACGTGCTCAACGGCCGGAGCATGCGGGTCGATTCCGACGGCAGCTTCACCATCACCGTCGATGCCGAACCGGCCAACGGGCGTCCCAACCACGTGCGGACGTCACCTGCGGCGCACGAGTTCTACATCCGCGACGTGCTGCTGGACTGGGGCCGTGACGACCCCAACCACCTGCGCGTCGAGCGACTCGGCGGCCCGTCGGCGTCGTCCCCGGCTCGCACACTCGACGAGCAGGCCGAGGCGACGGCGGCGCTGATGGCGCACTTCGCCGACTTCACCGGCAAGCTGAGCCACGGCGTGTACAAGATGCCCCCCAACCACTTCGACCTGGCGTGGTCGGCCGACAAGGTGGGTGCGATGCGCAACCAGGTCTACGTCATGGGCCGATTCGACCTCGCGCCCGGGGAGGCGTTCGTAGTCGACGTCAGCGACGGCGGCGCCGAATACTTCACGGTGCCGTTGAGCAACATCTGGGGGACCACGCTGGACATCGTCGATCGCACCGGCAGCCTCAACAAGGCGCAGTCGGTGGCCAACGAGGACGGCAGCTACACCTACGTGATCTCGCCCGTTGACCCCGGCGTAGCCAACTGGATCGACTCCGACGGGTTGCCCGAGGGCATCCTGACGCTGCGGATGGCGGAGTTCGGCGA
>CAZZHX010000261.1:0-3711 GCA_964653535.1 uncultured Mycobacterium sp.
CGGGAGACCGTGCGCGCGCCGGTGGGTCATGAGGCCGTCGAGGAAGCTGTTCGCGGCCGCGTAGTTGGCCTGCCCGGGTGTGCCGACGATGCCCGCCATCGACGAGAACACCACGAACGCCGCCATATCCAGGCCCCGGGTCAGCTCGTGCAGGTTCCAGGCGCCGTCGACTTTGGCCCGCAGCACCGCATCGCACCGCTCGGGTGTCAGCGAGGAGATGAGCCCGTCATCGAGGATCCCCGCGGCGTGGATCACCGCCCGCAGGGGGTAGCGCGCCGGGATCCGGGCCAGCATCGCCGCGACCGCGTCGCGATCGGCGACGTCGCAGGCCACAACGGTCACCCGGGCACCGGCCTCGGTCAGCTGGTCGACCAGTGGCGCAATCCCCTCGGCCTGCGCGCCAGAGCGACTGGCCAGCACCACATGGCCCACCCCGTAGCGGTCGACGAGATGACGCGCCAGCGCCGAACCCGCCATCCCGGTGCCGCCGGTGATCAGCACGCTGCTGCCGGCGAGCCCGCCGTCGCGGCCGCTGAGTGTCCTGCCGGGGCCGTCCGGAACGGTGAGCACGATCTTCCCGGTGTGGCGCGCCGAGCCGACATAGCGGTACGCCGCGGAGGCGCAGCGAACGTCGAACACCTTCTGCCGCAACGGCGTCACCGCGCCGTCGGCGATCAGCCGCACGATCTCGGCCAGCATGGCTGCGGTGCGCTCCGGCCCGACCTCGATCAGGTCGAAGGCCCGATACCGCACGCCCGGGTGGTGCTCGGCGATGACCTGCGGGTCACGCACGTCGGTCTTGCCCATCTCGATGAAACGTCCGCCCCTGGTCAACAGCCGCAGCGACGCGTCGGTGAAGTCGCCGGCCAGGGAGTTGAGCACGACGTCGACACCGGCGCCGCTGGTGGTCGACAGGAATTTCTCCTCGAACTCCAGGGTCCTGGAGTCGCCGATGTGCGCGTCGTCGAAGCCCATGGTGCGCAGGGTTTCCCACTTGCCGCGGCTCGCGGTGGCGAACACCTCGGCGCCCCGATACCGGGCCAGCTGCACCGCGGCCATGCCGACGCCGCCGGTCGCGGCGTGCACCAGCACCCGCTGCCCGGCCCGCACGTCGGCCAACACCGACAACCCGTACAGCGCGGTGAGGAACACCGCGGGCACGCCGGCGGCCCGCGCCAGCGAGCACCCGCCGGGTACTGCCACGATCAGCCGCTCGTCGACCACCGCCTCGGACGCGACCGCCCCCAGCATCCCCATCACCGCGTCACCGACCGCGACCCCGGTGACGCCCGGGCCGATCTCGACGACCACCCCGGAACCTTCGGCACCTAATCGGCCGCCGCCGGGGTACATGCCCAGGGCCACCAGGACGTCGCGGAAATTGACGCCGACGGCGGCCACGGCCACCCGCACCTGTCCGGTCTGCAGGCCCACCGGGGCGCAGGGCGCCACCACCAAGTCCTCGTAGGTGCCGCTGCCGCCAGCATCCAGCCGCCACCCCTGCGGGGGCGGCGGAAGCCGCAGCACCGACCCCGTCGTCGCCGGCGCCAGCCGGGCCGCGTACACCGCGCCGGCGCGGACGACCACTTGCGGTTCACCGCAGCCGATCACCCTTGCCAGGTCACGGGGAGCGTCAAGGGACCCATCGGAGTCCACCAGGACCACCCGGCCGGGATGCTCGGCCTGCGCCGAGCGCACCAGGCCCCACACCGCAGCACCGGCGAGATCCACCACGTCCTCACCGGGCAGTGCGACCGCCCCGCGCGTCAGCACCACCCGCACCCCGGGGTCGTCGCCGCCGAGCCACGACTGCAGGGCCCGCAACGCCTCGGCGGTGGCCTCGTGCACCGACCGCACGACATCCGGGCCACCAGTGCGGCAGTCCCAGACGTGCATGGCATCGTCGGAGGTGTCGGCTGCTGGTGCGATCGGGGTCCAGTGCACCTCCAGCAGGCTTTCCAGGCTGCCGGAGAAGTCCGGGTGACCTGCCGCGGCCGCCAACTGTCCCGGCGATACGGGACGCATCACCAGCGACCGGACCGACAAGACCGGCAGACCCGCCGTATCGGCCATATCCACCGACACCGCCCCCGCTCCGGCCGGCGCGATGCGGACTCGCGCCCGCCGCGCGCCCGCCGCGTGCAGCGACACGCCCTGCCACGAGAACGGCAGCACCGTCCGATCGGGCTCGCCGGCCAGCCCCAGCGGGTGCAGCGCGACGTCCAGCAGCACCGGATGGATACCGAAGCCGCCCGCCGGTGCGCCGCACTCCGGCGGCACGACCACGTCGGCGAAGATCTCCTCACCGCGCCGCCATACCGCCCGCAGGCCCCGGAAGGCCGAGCCGTACTCGTAGCCGCGCCCCGCGAGTTCCCCGTAGGCACCGGCGACATCTACCGCCGAGGCACCGACAGGCGGCCATGCCGACAGGTCGGCGGATGATGCGGCCGGTCCCACGCTCAACAGCCCCTGGGCATGCAACACCCAGCCCGCATCGGTGGGCGCCGAGTACACGGCGACGTCGCGATTCCCAGAGCCGTCTGCGGCGCCGACCACCACCTGCACCCGCACCGCACCGGACGTCGGCAGCACCAACGGCGCGGACAACGTCAATTCCTCGATCACCGCACATCCGACCTCGTCGCCGGCCCGCAGCGCCAACTCGACGAACGCCGCACCCGGAAACACCACCGTCCCGGCCACGGCGTGATCGGCCAGCCAGGGGTGGGTCGCCATCGAGATCCGGCCTGTGAGCACCAGTCCGCCGGAGTCCGGCCGCGCCAGCGCGGCGCCCAGCAACCCGTGTTCGGCCGGGACCAGCCCCATACCTGCGGCGTCCCCGGATCCGGAATACCCGCCGGACAGCCAGAACCGTTGTCGGACAAAGCCGTACGTTGGCAGCTCCACCCGGCGGCCACCGGTGGCGGCCAGGGCGGACCGCCACGCGACGCCGACGCCGGCCACGTGGGCCGACGCGACGGATAGCCAGAACCGCTGCGGCCCGCCGTCGTCGCGGCCCAGGGACGGGATGACGATCGCCCCGGCACCGGAGTCGGCTGAGACCTCCGCTGAGACCTCCTCGATGCCGGCGGCCAGGATCGGATGCGGGCTGGATTCGATGAACACCCCGTACCCCGCCGCACATGCGCCGCGCACCGCACGCTCGAAGTGCACCGTCTCCCGAATGTTGCGGAACCAGTAGTCCGGCGTCAGGCCGGCGGTGTCGGTGAGCTCGCCGGTCACCGTGGAGAAGAACGCGACCGGCGACGATCTCGGGGCGATGCCGGCCAGCGCGTCGGCCAGCGGTGCGCGGATCGGGTCGACCTGCGCGGAGTGCGACGCGTAGTCGACATCGATCATCCGGGCACGCACCCCGTCGGCCTCGCAACGCCGCCCCAGTTCCGCCAGTGCCTCCACCTCGCCGGACACCACAACGGACGAGACACCGTTGACCGCGGCGATGTCGAGTCGATCACCCCACGGGGCCAGCAACTCCCTGGCCTGCGGCACCCCGCAGGCCAGGGAGACCATGCCGCCCGCGGCCGACAACTCCCGCAGCAGCCTGCTCCGCTCCGCCACCACCAGGGCGGCGTCGTCCAGCGACAGCGCTCCGGCGATATACGCGGCGGCGATCTCGCCTTGCGAATGACCGATCACCGCGTCGGGGACGACGCCCGCCGCACGCCACAGTTCGGCCAGCGACACCATGAC
>CAZZHX010000262.1:0-3679 GCA_964653535.1 uncultured Mycobacterium sp.
GGCCGTGGCGATCGGGTCGATGTTCGAGATGCCTTGCGGGGTAGCGGGATCGCCCTCATGGGTGACGATCATGCGGGCGGCTTTGCCGTCGGGGGACAGGAACAGCTTCAGCCCACGTTTGAAGTCGGGGTTGGTGAAGACCTCGGGTGGCAGGTAGAAGCTGTCGTCGTTCTTGGCGGCGTCGAAGGCGCGGCCCAGCGCGGAGGCGCTGTCGATCGCGTCGGCGGTCTGGGCGAAAATGCCCGACTGGGTAGCGTAATTGGCCAGCGCCAGTTGGCGGTTGGTCTCCTGGGTGTCGATCTGCGGTGGGATCAGAGCCAGCAGCTTGGGCTGCAGCGCATCGAGTTGGTCCAGGGTGGCGGTGAGGTTCTCGAACTTCGCGGTCAGCGCGTCCACGCCGTCGAGGCCGTCGAACACCGAGCGGAATGCCTTGCAGGAGGGGATGTCGAAGCAGTGCGGTTCCCAGTAGAAGTAGCTGCGGATCGGCCGCAGGAAGTCGTCGAAGTTGGCGAGCTTGTCACGCAGGTCCCGGATGGTGGTGATGGTGTCGTGGAAGTTGGCAGCCTCGTCGTGGGTGGTGGCGCCCAGTTGTTGCTGCAGCGCGTACTGCTGGTGCAGCAGTTCGATGCTGGTGGAGATCTCACCGGCCTGCTTGAGCAGATCGTCGGCGCGGGCGCGCTGGTAGCCGAGGTTCTCCTGCTGGGTGGCGCTTTGCGTGCTGACCGCGAAGGCGAGCGAGCTGTGATCCAGCGGGGTGCCCAGCGGCCGGGTGATGGACTGCACCTGGGCGATGCCGTGGACGTGGAACACCGCCTTGGCGACCCGGTCGAGGACGAGCATGTCGGCCTGGTTGCGCATGTCGTGGTCGGTCTCGACCATGAGCAGTTCAGGCTCGAGCCGGGAGCGCGGGAAGTGCCGTTCGGCCGCCGCGTAGCCGACGTTGGAGGGTGCGTCGGCGGGCATGTAGGGGCGGGTGTCGTAACTCGTCTTGTATCCGGGCAGCGTGAGCAGGCCGATCAGGGCTACCGCGAGCGACGCCACCAGGATGGGCCCGGGCCAGCGGACGATTGCGGTGCCGATCCGTCGCCACCCGCGGGTGCGCATGGCCCGTTTGGGTTCGAAGACGCCTATTTTCGATCCCAGCGTCAGCATGGCCGGGGCCAGGGTGAGCGAGGCGATGAGCGCGACGAGGACGCCGAGGCCGGCGGGGATGCCCAGGCTTGCGAAGTACGGCAGCCGGGTGAAGGCGAGGCAGAATACCGCGCCGGCGACGGTCAGGCCCGAACCCAGCACGATGTGGGCTGTTCCGCGAAACATGGTGTAGTAGGCGCGTTCCCGATCCTCGCCGGCGCCGCGTGCCTCCTGGTAGCGGCCGACGACGAAGATCGCGTAGTCGGTGCCGGCGGCGACGACGAGCAACGTGAGGATGTTCGTGGCATACGTCGACAGGCCGATGATCCCGGCGTTGCCCAGGAACGCGACTATCCCGCGTGCCGCGGACATCTGGACGAGCACGGTGATGAGGACCAGCAACATGGTGAAAAACGACCGATAGACGAACAGCAACATCAGCGCGATCACCCCGACGGTGATCGCGGTGACCTTCAGGGTGCCCTTGCTGCCGACGTCGAACTGGTCGGAGATTTCCGCTGCGGCGCCGGTGACGTAGGCCTTGACACCCGGCGGGGGCGGGATGTGGTCGACGATCTCCCGGACGGCGCGAACGGAATCGTTGGACTGCGCCGAGCCCTGATTGCCTGCGAGGAACAGCTGGACGTAGGCGGCCTTGCCGTCGCTGCTCTGCGACCCGGCCGCGGTCAGCGTGTCGCCCCAGAAGTCCTGGACGTGCTCGACGTGCTTGGTGTCGCGCTCAAGCTTGTGGATCAGCGTGTCGTAATAGTGGTGCGCGGCGTCGCCGAGCGGCGTGTCGCCTTCGAGGACGATCATCGCCGAACTGTCGGTGTCGAACTCGTGGAACGCCGCGCCGATGCGCTTGATCGCCTTGAGTGACGGTGCGTCGGGCGAGCTCAGCGCCACGTTGTGGACCTTGCCGACCTCCTCTAGAGGCGGCACCAGGGCGTTGGTGAGCCCGGCCAGCACCACCCAGAACAGCAGGATCGGCAGCGACAGCATGCGGATGAGGCGCGGCACCCAAGGCCGCGACGGCTCGTCGCCGGTTTTTGCGCTCATCCCGATTTGTCCAGACAATAGGTGTAGGCGTCGATCTTGTCGACGGTGCGCTCGTCCTTGACCTCACCGTTGACCGTGATCCGGCAGCCGAGCGTGCTGCCGGTGCCCTGCGCGACGACGTTACCTAGGACGGCGGGCTTGGTGGTGGTGATCGTGTGCGACCAGGGCAGGGGAGCGTCGATCACCTGCTGAGGCTGGGCGTCCACGTCCAGGTAGTTGATGGTCGCTACGGCGCCGGGTTCGCCGAAGACCTCCAGAACCACCTGTTTGGGGTTGAACGGGACGATCTCGTTGGCCAGGCCGGCGTTGGCGGCGGTGGTGTCAGCCGAGCCGAAGATTCCGTGCAGCCGGGAGATCCCCAACCCCGTGATCACGACGACGAGCACCGTGACGAGTGCCATCCAGCCCCGTCTCATCACCCGCCCCACAGGCAGCGCCTTCAACCCGTCGACCTCCTGAACGCCCCGAACTTATAACAGTAGGAACAATAGACGTGTGCGTTCACTAGATGCCCTCCGGGGGCGGCCCGACGGGCCGGTGGTCGAGAACTTCGAGACACACTCCGCGACACGCGCGCTCCCGTCGGTGCGCAGCCTTACACTGGCGTCCCTATGAACCAGTCGTCCTTCGTACACCTACATAACCACACCGAGTACTCGATGCTCGATGGTGCCGCGAAGATCACGCCGATGCTCGCCGAGGCGCAGCGGCTGGGCATGCCCGCGATCGGGATGACCGACCACGGAAACATGTTCGGCGCCAGCGAGTTCTACCACGCGGCTACCGCGGTGGGTATCACGCCGATCATCGGGGTCGAGGCCTATATCGCACCGGGCTCGCGCTTCGACACCCGCCGGATCACCTGGGGCGATCCGGGCCAGAAAAGCGACGACGTCTCCGGCAGCGGCTCCTACACCCACCTGACCATGGTGGCCGAGAACGCCGCCGGCCTGCGCAACCTGTTCAAGCTGACCTCGCTGGCCTCCTTCGAGGGCCAGTTGGGCAAGTGGTCGCGCATGGACGCCGAGATCATCGCCGAACACGCCGAGGGCCTCATCATCACCACGGGCTGCCCCTCCGGGGAGGTGCAGACCCGGCTGCGCCTGGGCCACGAGCGCGAGGCGCTCGAGACAGCCGCCAAGTGGCGCGAGATCGTCGGGCCGCAGAACTACTTCCTCGAACTCATGGACCACGGGCTGGCAATCGAGCAGCGTGTCCGCGAGGGGCTGCTCGACATCGGCCGCAAGCTGGGTATCCCGCCACTGGCCACCAACGACTGCCACTACGTCACCCGCGACGCCGCCCACAACCACGAGGCGCTGCTGTGCGTACAGACGGGCAAGACCCTGTCGGACCCCACCCGGTTCAAGTTCGACGGCGACGGCTACTACCTCAAGTCGGCCGCCGAGATGCGCCAGATCTGGGACGACTCGGTGCCTGGCGCCTGCGACTCCTCTCTGCTGATCGCCGAGCGGGTGCAGTCCTACGC
>CAZZHX010000263.1:0-3582 GCA_964653535.1 uncultured Mycobacterium sp.
GGAGAACCCCGTGACCACGACATTGACCACGCCGTCGACCACGACATTGACCACGCCGTCGACCACACCGTGGAACACGCTTTCGACCACACCGTGGAACACACCACCGATCGCGATGCACTCGACCGGGATCCATTGGATTCTTGAGCGCGCCGGAATACTCCAGTCCGTCGACCCCGCAGTAGCCGCGCGGGTGATCGGGCAGTTGGCCCGGGCCGACTTCGCGGCCGGCGAGACGATTCTCCGCGAGGGCGACCTGGGTGACCGGGTGCACGTGATCCTCGCCGGCAAGGCCAAATCCAGCATTCACGGCTCCGGTGGACGGGCCAGCCTGCGGGCGATCATGGGCCCGGCGGACCTCTTCGGGGAGTTGTCGGTGTTCGACCCCGGACCGCATGCCTTCACCGTCACGGCGATCACCGACGTGCGCACAGCGTGGTTGGACCTCACCACCCTGCGGGCGTGGATGGCCGAGATGCCAGGCGTCAGCGAGCAGTTGCTGCGGGTGCTCTCGCGGCGCCTGCGCGAGACCGACGACGACCTGGTGGAGCAGTTGTCCAGCGACGTACCCGCCCGCCTCGCCCGCCAGCTGCTGCTGTTGGGCGAGCGATTCGGCAAGCCCGAGGGCGACGCACTGCGCGTGATGCACGACCTCAGCCAGGACGAGCTCGCGCAACTCGTCGGCGCCGACCGGTCGTCGGTCAACAGGGTCCTGCGGCGCTTCGCCGCCCGCGGCTGGATCGAGGCCGAAGGCAAGTCGACGCTGATCCTGCAGCCGCAGTCGCTGACCCAACGCGCGGCCGGCGGATTCACCAGGGGCAATCAGCCGAGTCGTCGCCGCCACCGCCCGCTGCTCGCCCCCTACCGGCCCCGGCCCTCGCGCGCTAAAGCCAAGGCTTAAACCGGGATCAGTCCGTGCTTGCGGACCACGCGCCACCACATCTGCTTGTCGCGCAACAGGTGCATCGACTTACGGATGAGCAGGCGGGTGTGGTGGGGCTCGATCACCGCGTCGATGAATCCGCGCTCCGCGGCGATCCACGGGACCGCCATGTTGAGGTTGTAGCCCTCGATGAAGTCCCGCTTGATGGTCTGCGCCTCGGGTGTTGTCGGGTCGGGGAACCGCTTCATCAGTAGCTGGGCGGCCCCGTCGGCGCCGATCACCGCGATACGCGCGGTCGGCCAGGCGTAGTTGAAGTCGGCAGTGAGCTGCCGCGAGCCCATCACGGCGTACGCGCCGCCGTAGGACTTGCGGATGGTGATCGTCACCTTGGGTACGTCGGCCTCGACCACCGCGTACAGGAACCGCCCGCCGCGCTTGATGATCCCGTTCTTCTCCTGCTCCACTCCCGGCATGAATCCCGGTGTGTCCACCACGAACACCAGCGGGACGCCGAAGGCATCGCAGAACCGCACAAAACGGGCGGCCTTGTCGGCGGCCTCGATGTCGATCGCGCCGGACATGTGCATGGGCTGGTTGGCGATCACGCCTACGGTGCGGCCGTCGACGCGGGCGTACCCGGTGATGATCGCCTGGCCGGCATGGGCGGCCACGTCCAGGAAGTCGCCGTCGTCGAAAATGCGCAGCAGGATCTCGTGCATGTCGTAGGCCGTGTTGTCCGCGTCGGGTACGAGCGCGTCGAGTTCTAAGTCGCTGGGGGTGATCTCGGGCTCCAGGCCGGGGTTGACCACCGGCGCCTTGGCGAAGGCGTTCGACGGCAGGAACGACAGGAAGTCGCGCACGTAGGCGAACGCGGCGGCCTCGGACTCGACCACCTGGTGGATGTTGCCGTAGTGGGCCTGGGCGTGGGCGCCGCCGAGTTCGTCGAGGCTCACCTGCTCGCCCGTGACGTCCTTGATCACGTCGGGACCGGTGACGAACATGTATCCCTGGTCGCCCACCGCGACAATCAGATCGGTCTGGATCGGCGAATACACCGCCCCCCCAGCACATTTCCCGAGGATGATCGAGACCTGCGGAACCACCCCCGAGAGCGATTCGTGGCGGCGGCCCAACTCGGCATACCAGGCCAGCGACGTGGCCGTGTCCTGGATGCGGGCGCCGGCGGAGTCGTTGATGCCCACGATCGGGCACCCGACCATCGCGCACCACTCCATCAGCCGGGCCACCTTGCGGCCGAACATCTCGCCGACCGACCCCTGGAACACCGTCTGGTCGTGGGAGAACACCCCGACCGGTCGGCCGCCGATCAGGGCGTGGCCGGTGACTACCCCATCGCCGTACAGCGCGTTCGGATCGTTGGGGGTTTTCGCCAGCGCGCCGATCTCCAGGAACGTGCCCGGGTCGACCAGCGCGTGGACGCGGGCGCGGGCGCTGGGGATGCCCTTCTTCTCGCGCTTGGCGACGGCCTGCTCGCCGCCGGGCTCCCTGGCCCGCTCTAGGCGGGCGTGCAGCTCGGCCAGCTTCTCGGCCGTGCTGTGCTGCCCGGGAACCGCTCCCGACGCCGCACCGGTCTCCGTCACTGCGTGCCCGCCTCACTCGTCTGACTGCTGATCTTGCTGAGCGCGTCGCTCATGTGTGCGCCCACCTTCGCGATGTAGGGCTCGTCGATGGCCTGGATGTGTTCGCCGCCGATCGGCACCACTTCCAGGTCGGACACGAACTCACCCCAGCCCCCGTCGGGCTTGCGGACGGCGTAGCGCGGCTCGAACGTGATCGCATCGTCGTGGTAGCGGTCGGCCATGTACAGCGTGACGTGCCCGTCGTAGGGCTCGATCTTCGCGGAGTCGATGGCCCTGTTGTCCAAGTATGACGTGCGCTGGTGCTCGATGATCCCGGCCGGGATCTGCACGCCGCTCTGGCCGACCGCGTCGAGCACGAACCGGATCTGGCCGTCGTCGTCGAGTTCCTCGAGCTGCTCGTAGGGGATCGCGGGGATGGTGACGTTGAAGGTCTTCTCCGCGAAGCGGGCGTAGCGGTCCCAGCGCTTGCGGATCTCCTCCTTGGTCTGCGGCACGTCCTCGCTGGCGCGGACGGCATCGATCAGCCCGACCCACTCGACGTTCTTGCCGAGCCGGGCGAGCCCGATCGCGCACGCGTACGCGAGCACCCCGCCCAGCGACCAGCCCGCCAGAATGTAGGGCCCGTCGCCCTGCATCTCGATCAGCTTCGGCACGTACTGGGCCGCGCGCTCCTCGATCGAGCCCTCGACCCGTTCGAGGCCGTACACCGGGGTGTCGGCCGGTAGCCGCTTGAGCAGCGGCTCGTACACCACCGTCGACCCGCCGGCCGGGTGGAAGACGAACACCGGCGGCTTCGAGGTATCCCCATTGCCCTCCTGCCGCGCCCGCAGCGTGCGCACAAATCCGTCGATCTGGCCCGACTCGAGGTAGTTGCGCACCTTGTCGGCGAGCGCCTCGATGTTTACCGACGTCAGCACGTCCTCGGCGGTGATCGGGCCCTCGGCGCGCTCGGACAGGCGCTGCGCCATGGTGGTGGCGGCGGCGTCGTCGAGGCGCGGCAGCGGGTTGAAGATGCCGCCCGGGGACTTGCCGGTGACGATCGCCCACGTGGCGAAGGTGACGCGCTCGGCGGCGTCGCGCGGGGGTACGTCGGAGTTG
>CAZZHX010000264.1:0-3352 GCA_964653535.1 uncultured Mycobacterium sp.
CCCATGTCCCCCATTGCCGCCCCGCCGCCCGAGTCCGCTCCTCACAGCCAACCCGTGGGGCCGCGCTTACCGTTGACGACGCAGGTGTGGCGTTTCGTCGTCGCTGGCACCATCGCCGCGATCGTCGACTACAGCATTTACATCACCCTGTTGGAAGCGGTGGGCCTGCAGGTCGACCTGTCCAAACTGATCAGCGTCACCGTCGGCACCATCACGGCCTACCTGATCAACCGCCGGTGGACATTCCGTGCCGCCCCGAGCGCGGCCCGGTTCGCCGCGGTCCTCGCCCTCTACGGCCTCACCTTCGCCGTCCAGGTCGGGGTCAACCACGTCTGCCTGGCACTTCTGCACTACGGGACCTGGGCCTGGGCGCTCCCCGTCTCGTTCGTGATCGCCCAGGGCGCCGCGACGGTGATCAACTTCGTCGTGCAGCGAACCGTGATCTTCCGTGTGCACTGAACCTGCACATGCAAGCGGTAACCTCGGTGACGATGTCCAGCGCTGAGACTGTTACCAGGCCGACCCGGCTGACCGGGTGGGGCCGTACTGCACCGTCGGTGGCGGACGTGCTGCGCAGCCCCGACCCCGAGGTCATCGCCAAGGCGGTGGCCCGGGCGGCCGACGCGACCCGCGGACGGGGTGTGATCGCGCGCGGGCTCGGCCGCTCCTACGGCGACAACGCACAAAACGGCGGCGGCCTGGTGATCGACATGACCGCGCTCAACACCATCCACTCGATCAGCTCCGAGAGCGGGCTCGCCGACCTCGACGCCGGGGTGAACCTGAACGAGCTGATGAAAGCGGCGCTGCCGCTGGGCCTGTGGGTCCCGGTGTTGCCGGGCACCCGGCAGGTCACCATTGGCGGAGCGATCGCGTGCGACATCCACGGCAAGAACCATCACAGCGCGGGTAGCTTCGGCAGCCACGTGCGGTCGATGGATCTACTCACCGCCGATGGCCAGATCCGCCGCCTGACGCCCGCCAGCGAGGATACCGACCTGTTCTGGGCCACCGTCGGGGGCAACGGCCTCACCGGGATCATCCTGCGGGCCACCATCGAGATGACGCGCACCGAGACCGCCTACTTCATCGCCGATGGCGATGTCACCTCGGGCCTCGACGAGACCATCGCCTTCCACAGCGACGGCAGCGAAGCCAACTACACCTACTCCAGCGCGTGGTTCGACGCCATCAGCGGGCCCCCGAAACTCGGTCGTGCGGCGATCTCGCGGGGCTCGTTGGCGCGGCTCGACCAGCTGCCGACGAAGCTGCAGCGAAACCCCTTGAAATTCGATGCACCCCAACTGCTTACGCTGCCCGAGATTTTCCCGAACGGACTCGCCGCCAAATACACGTTCATGCCGATCGGCGAATTGTGGTACCGAAAGTCGGGCACGTACCGGGACAAGGTCCAGAATCTGACGCAGTTTTACCATCCGCTGGACATGTTCGGCGAGTGGAACCGCGCCTACGGACCGGCGGGCTTCGCCCAATACCAGTTCGTTGTGCCTACCACCGCCGTCGACGAGTTCACGCGGATTATCCGTGACATCCAGAAGTCGGGTCACTACTCGTTTCTCAACGTGTTCAAGTTGTTCGGTCCGGGCAATGAGGCGCCGCTGAGCTTCCCGATCTCGGGCTGGAACGTGTGCGTCGACTTCCCGATCAAGCCGGGGCTCAACGAGTTCCTCACCGAACTCGATCGCCGGGTGCTGCAATTCGGTGGCCGCGTCTACACCGCGAAGGACTCTCGCGTCAGCGCCGAAACCTTCCACGCCATGTACCCCAGGATCGACGACTGGATCGCCGTCCGGCGCAAGGTCGACCCGTCGCGGGTATTTGTCTCCGACATGGCCCGCCGCTTGGAGTTGGTGTAAGTGCTTGACGCCGTGGGAAATCCGCAGACCATCCTCCTGCTCGGGGGTACGTCGGAGATCGGACTGGCCATCTGCGAGCGGTACCTGCGCAACGCGCATGCGCGCATCGTGCTGGCCGCCATGCCCGGCGACCCGGGCCGCGACGCCGCGGTGGCCCAGATGCGGGCCGCGGGCGCGCGGTCGGTGGAGCTGATCGACTTTGAGGCCACTGACGCCGACAGCCATCCCGGCATGATCGACCATGCGTTCTCCGGCGGTGACGTCGACGTGGCTATTGTCGCGTTCGGCATCCTCGGCGATGCCGAGGAACTGTGGCAGAACCAGGGAAAAGCCGTACAGGCTGCCCAAATCAACTACACGGCGGCGGTTTCGGTGGGAGTGTTGCTAGGCGAGAAGATGCGCGCCCAGGGCTTCGGTCAGATCATCGCGATGAGCACGGTCGCCGGCGAGAGGGTGCGGCGGTCCAACTTCGTCTACGGGTCCACCAAGGCTGGCCTGGACGGTTTCTACCTGGGCCTGTCGGAAGCCCTGCGTCCCTTCGGGGTTCACGTTCTGGTGATCCGGCCCGGTCAGGTGCGCACCCGGATGAGTGCGCACGTCAAGGAGGCGCCGCTCACCGTCGACAAGGAGTACGTTGCCGACCTCGCGGTGACCTCCGCTGCCAAGGGTAAGGAATTGGTGTGGGCACCAGCAGCATTCCGGTACGTGATGATGGTGTTGCGACACATCCCCCGCAGCGTCTTCCGCAGGCTGCCCATCTGATCGTGCGCAACGCACTGGACACCCTCGGCCGGATCGCAGTGGCGGTCGCGGTGGCGGTGGTCGTGTCGGTGGTGGGGCTCATTGCTATTTCGCGGGTGCAGTGGCCGGCGTTTCCGTCGTCCAATCAGCTGCACGCGCTCACCACCGTCGGCCAAGTCTGCTGCCTGGCGGGGCTGTTGGCCGTCGGCTGGGTGTGGCGTCGCGGCGGGCAGCGGCGCTCCTCTCGGCTGCTGGCCCGGCTGGGTGGGCTGGTGTTCGTATCGGCCTTCGCCGTCGTGACGCTGGGCATGCCGCTGGGCGCCACCCGGCTGTACCTGTTCGGCATCTCCGTCGACCAGCAGTTCCGCACCGAATACCTGACTCGGCTCGCCGACAGCCCCGCGCTGCACGACATGACCTACGTCGGGCTGCCTCCGTTTTATCCGCCGGGCTGGTTCTGGATCGGGGGGCGCGTGGCGGCGCTCACCGGAACGCCGGCCTGGGAGATCTACAAGCCGTGGGCCATCACGTCGATCGCCGTTGCGGTGGCGGTCGCGCTGGTGCTGTGGTGGCGGATGATCCGCTTCGAGTACGCCCTGATCGTCACGACCGCGACCGCGGCAGTCACGCTGGCCTTCGGTTCGCCCGAGCCCTACGCGGCGATGATCACCGTGCTGCTGCCGCCGGTGCTGGTGCTGACGTGGTCGGGCCTGGGCGCGGCCTCGCGCCCAGGC
>CAZZHX010000265.1:0-3320 GCA_964653535.1 uncultured Mycobacterium sp.
TGGTGCTGGTGCACGGCTTCCCCACCTCGAGCATCGACTACTTCGCGTTAACCCGCGAACTCGGCGGCGAGTTCGACATCTACACGCTGGACTTCCCCGGGTACGGGTTGTCCGACAAACCGCCCGAGCCCTACGAGTATTCCCTCTACGACGACGCGCGCCTGCTCGTCCACGCGATCACCGAGGTGTGGAAGCTGAGCGACTACCGGATGCTCACCCACGACCGCGGCAGCAGCGTCGGCATGGTCGCCGTCGGCATGCTGGCGGCCCTCGCCCAGCCCGCCGCGCCCGTCGACCTGATCATGACCAACGCCAACATCTTCCTGCCGCTGTCCAACCTCACCGTCTTCCAGACCGCACTACTCAACCCCGAGACGGCGCGGGCCACAGCCGCCGCGACCACACCCGAAGCGCTGGCGGCCGGGATGGGGTTCAGCACCTTTATACCGCGGCGCACACTCGATGACCCCGAGATCGCCGCGCTGGCCAAGTGTTTCGCCCACAACGACGGCGTCCGCGTGCTGCCCGACACGATCAAGTACCTCAACGAGCGCGCCGACGGCGAAACCGGCTGGCTCGAAGCGCTGTCCGCCCTGGACGTCAACACCACGCTGGTGTGGGGCCTGCACGACAACGTCGCCCCGCTGCGTGTCCCCAACCATGTGTGGCACACCTATCTGAAGAACAAGCCCGGGACCAACCGCTACTGGGTGGTCCCCGGCGCCGACCACTACGTGCAGTGCGACGCCCCCGCGCAGGTGGCCGAGATCGTTCGGCTGACCGCGCGCGGCGGGGACGTTTCCCTGCAGACGCTGGGCAACCAGCCCGACGGCGCGGTGCTGGTGGACACGAGCGACTCCTAGCCGAACCCCGCAGCCTCGAGTGTCCCGCTGGCTTCACGGTCGCGCTCGAGTGTCCCGCTAGTTTCACGCTCGCGGGGGTGGCGGGGGTGCCGGAGGCCTTAGTCTGCCCGAGTGACGCCGAACCCCCTCGAGGAACTCACGCTGCCGCAGCTGCGTGCGCGCACCAGCACGAAGTGGCGCCAATTTCCCGACGACGTGCTTCCGCTGTGGGTCGCCGAGATGGACGTCCACCTGGCCCCCACTGTTGCCGAGGCCCTGCGCAGGGCCATCGACATCGGCGACACCGGATACGCCAGCGGTACCGCATTGGCCGAGGCGCTCGCCGAGTTCGCCGCCCGGCGGTGGCACTGGCACGACCTCGAGGTCGGCCGCACCGCGATCGTCCCCGACGTGATGCAGGGCGCCGTCGAAACGCTGCGCCTGGTCACCGACCGCGGCGACGCCGTCGTCGTCAACCCGCCCGTCTACGCACCGTTCTATGCGTTCGTCTCGCACGACGGCCGCCGCGTGGTCGACGCCCCACTGGGCGCGGACGGCCGCATCGACCTGGATTCCCTCGAAGAGGCATTCGCCCGCGCCCGCGCCTCGTCGGGCAAGGTCGCCTACCTGCTGTGCAATCCGCATAACCCGACGGGCTCGGTGCACACCGTCGACGAGCTGACCGCGGTCGCGGCGCTGGCCCGCCGGTTCGGTGTCCGGGTGGTGTCGGACGAGATCCACGCGCCGCTCATCCTGTCGGGTGCAACGTTCGTTCCCTATCTGAGCGTCCCCGGCGCCGAGGACGCCTTCGCCCTGATGTCGGCCTCCAAGGCGTGGAACCTCGCCGGGATCAAGGCCGCGGTGGCCATCGCCGGCCCCGAGGCGGCCGCCGACCTCGCCCGCATACCCGAGGAGGTCAGCCACGGCCCGAGCCACCTGGGCGTCATCGCGCACGCCGAGGCGTTCCGGACCGGCGGCGATTGGCTGGACGCCCTGCTGCGGGGCTTGGACGAAAAGCTTTCGCTGCTGGGAGATCTGCTCGCCGAACACCTTCCCGCGGTCACCTGCCACGGGCCCCAGGGCACCTACCTGGCGTGGTTGGACTGCCGCAGGCTCGGCTTCGACGATGCGGCCCCGAGCGGGCTGGCGGTGGTGTCCGACGTGTCCGGGCCCGCGAGCTGGGTTCTCGAGCACGCGCGTGTCGCGCTCAGTTCGGGCCACGTATTCGGCCCCGGCGGCGCCGGCCACGTCCGGTTGAACTTCGCGACGTCGCGCGCCATCCTCGCAGAGGCAGTGTCGCGCATGGGGCGCGCCGTTCAGCGGTCGGGCTGAGCGCCCCGGCCCAGGTTGCGGAAACCGCGGGCGGACTCCCGTGCGCCCAGCATGTACGGCAGGCTGCCCAACTCCAGCGCCGCCATCGCCCGGAGCCGACGAAGGACATTGCGCTCCGGCGGCGCGGGTGGCACCGCCCAGGTCGCCATGTCGATGTAGTGGGTCGACGTTTCCCCGATGCCGTCGAAGTCGTGGTTCAAGGGCGTGCACAGGGCGCGCAGCGGCTCCCCGAGGCACACGGCGACGGGATCGGTCATCAGCACGTACTCGACCACCGGGACCGAGTTCTTCAGCATCCGGTGGACCAGGATGACGTCGATGCCCGCGAGTTCGGTGTTGCGTTTGACCCGCTGTTCGGCCACCTCGCCCTCGTGGACGACGAACTTGAGCGACAGGCGGGCGATTTGCGAGCAACTCGCGCAGTCGCAGGAGGCGTCGGCGACGAATCGCTCCCGCCGCGCAAGAAACGACTGATGGATCGCCGACAACGTCTGGGAGACAACGATATTAGCATCTCCGCCGGGCGCCCAGAAGAATGCGGCATCGCCCTCGAGCTTCGCCAACTTGAGACCCTTGCCGGCGTCGATCACCGCCTCCAGCAGCCCTGCCACGGTCAGCTGGGCGTGGGCCAGATGCATCCGGTTCCACTGCAGGTAATTCGTGTAGCCGCCGATGTCGGCAATCAGCAGAACAGCGCGCCGGATCGCCATAAACAAGTGAGTGTAATGACTCCCACACGGGACGATATCGCGCCGACCCCTAGGCTGACACCATGCGAGTGCTACGGACCCCGGAATCCCGATTCGACAACCTCGAGGGCTACCCGTTCGTCCCGAACTACGTCGAGGTGACGGCCAGCGACACCGGGCCGCTGCGCATGCACTACCTCGACGAGGGCCCGACGGCGGGACCGCCCATCGTGCTCCTGCACGGCGAGCCCACGTGGAGCTACCTTTACCGCACGATGATCCCGCCACTGGTCGACGCCGGGTACCGTGTGCTCGCACCCGACCTCATCGGCTTCGGGCGCTCCGACAAGCCCGCCGACTTCGCCGATTACACCTATCTGCGCCACGTCGAGTGGGTGACCTCCTGGTTCGAGCACCTGAATCTCAGGGGCGTGACGGTGGTCGTGCAGGACTGGGG
>CAZZHX010000266.1:0-3284 GCA_964653535.1 uncultured Mycobacterium sp.
GGGCGGGGGCCCTGGGGTGGGGCCGGTGGCGGTGCGCGCGCATCTGGCGCCGTTTTTACCGGGACACCCGTGTGCGCCCGAACTCCCGCAGGGGCACGCGGTGTCTTCCGCGCCGTACGGGTCGGCCTCGATTCTGCCGATCAGCTGGACCTACATCCGGCTGATGGGCCCCGACGGCCTGCGCGCGGCGTCGCTCACCGCGATCGCCTCGGCAAACTACATCGCGCGGCGCCTCGACGAGTACTTCCCCGTTCTGTACACGGGGGAGAACGGGATGGTGGCCCACGAGTGCATCCTGGACCTGCGGGGCATCACCAAGGCGACCGGGGTGACCGTGGACGATGTCGCAAAACGTTTGATAGATTACGGCTTTCACGCACCGACGATGAGTTTTCCGGTGGCGGGGACCCTGATGGTGGAGCCCACCGAAAGCGAATCGCTGGCCGAGATCGACGCCTTCTGCGACGCCATGATCGCGATCCGCCGTGAGATCGACCGCGTCGGTGCGGGGGAGTGGCCTGTCGAGGACAACCCCTTGCGGGGCGCACCGCACACCGCTGAGTGTCTGGTGACCTCCGACTGGGATCACCCGTACACGCGCGAAGAGGCGGCCTATCCGCTCGGGAAGAACTTCCGGCCCAAGGTGTGGCCCCCGGTGCGTCGCATCGACGGGGCGTACGGAGACCGGCACCTCGTCTGCTCGTGCCCGCCGGTGGAGGCGTTCGCGTGACGCGTCAATACAGGTAGGCGTTGACCGCCGCGGCGAGGTCGGGGGACGCCGAGGTGGCGAGGTTCTGGTAGCCGCCGCCGCTGATCTGCGCCACCGCCTGCCACGTCGCCCGGTCCGGATCATCGCCGAAGTCGATGACGTTCACCGCGATCGGCTTGGCTGGGTCGGCGCCCTTGCGGAAGAAGTCCTGCAATCCCGGCCCGTCGAGGGATTGGTCGGTGTGCGGCCCGGACGTGATCACCAGGATCGCATTCGTCCGCCCCGCAACGTATCTCGCCTGCGCGTCCTGGTAGATATTGCGCAGCGTCGTGAACGACACCGCACCTCCGCCCGACGGGTACTGCCTGTCCAGCGCGGACCCCAGCGCCGCCCCGCGCGGTTGGCCGTTGACCGGGTCGGACAGCGGCCCGCTCGCCACCTCCGCACGGCCCTCGTGGCCGTCGAACGTCCACAGCCCCACGACGGTGGTGGGCGGCAACGCCTTGATCTTGTCCGCAAGTGCCGCAACCACGTTGAGCAGCCGCGGTTTTCCGCCCTCGGCGACGGGCATGGACTGATCGAGCATGATTGTCGCGGCCAACCCGCTCGACTGCGCGGCCATCGCCTCGGCGAGTGTGACCCGTACGGAGTCGTCGCCGACCGACAACGTGGCGGGCAACGCCGGGAAGGAGGTGACCGGGCTGCGCGGCGACTCGACGCCGTTCACCCGGAAACCGGCCTTAGCCAGCGTGGCGAGTTGGTCCGGCTTGTGTAGGAAGCGGGCGAACTCGCTGGCAGCCGAGCTCTGCTCCGTCGTCAGCCACGGGCCGCTGAGCAGGACGGTGGGGTAGTCGGCGACCGGCACAGGTCCGGGCGGCATCCAGGACGCTAGCGTGCCCTCCGAGAGCGTCCGGCCGCGCTGGAACAGCTGCTGCTCGGTGGTGATCACCGCGTGGACCGGGGCGCCTCCGGCGTCGCCGGAGTTGAGTAGTTCGTTCATCGCCGTCGCCGAGGAGTTGTCGGCCAGCTTGGGTTGCGCGCCCAGCAGTGCGCGCACGGAACCGATACCCAACGTCGCCGGCGCGCCGGCGGGCACCGACGCCGCCGCCACGGCCTCACCGGCCAGGAACGAGGCGTCGCCGTCGGTCGGCAGCGCTAACCGCAGCGACCCCCAGGCCGGCAGGTTGACCCCGGCGAGCGAGTTCGGATTGGTCTGCAGGCCGGGCAGCGCCGCCCAACTCTGGTTCGCCAGGGCGTGCGCAAGGTCCGGTCGCGCTGCGAGCAGCACGGGGGACGTCACCAGCGAACGGCTGTCGGTGATCATCTTCTGGCCGGGGGGTTGACCCGGAGCCTGGCCCGCCGCGGCAAGCCGGGCTGCAGACACAGAGCTGCCGGGAATCCACAACGCCGGCTGCCCGCCGAGTTCAGTCGGCCACTTACCGGTGAAACCACCCAGGACCGCGTTCGCGCCCGCCTGTGTGACGCCGACCGTCATGCAGTGATCCCCGACGGGATCCGCCGACGCGTTGAAACCGTCAGCAAGCTGTTTCAGCACATCGGAGATGCTCGGGTCGGCGACCACCGGAACCGGTTCCTGGCCTCCCATGCATTGACCGGCCGCACGGTGCGACCGGTCGGACAGCGCGTTCCCGAAGAAGCTCCACGCGATGATGGTGCCCACCACCACGACGACGGCGACCAGCGTCGCGATGACGCCGACGCTGACCCCCCGGCGCCCGGCCTCGCTGCGATGACCGCCCCGCCAGTCGCCGAGGTAGCGCTGCCGCACGCGCCGCAGGAGCGAGTCCAGGAATGCCGGGTAGCCCGTGCGCGGATCGCCGGCGAGGGGCTCGTCGGCGGGCTCGGCGGCGAAGCCACCGGTGTCGGGCCTGCTGTGCCTACCCAATGGCTCAGGCTCCGGTGGCGGCGCGGGCCTTGAACTCGCGCCGACGGCGATGCAGGATCGGCTCGGTGTAGCCGTTGGGCTGTTGCGTTCCGGACAGGATCAGGTCCTTGGCGGCAAGAAAGGCGATGCTGTCGTCGACGTTGGGCGCCATGGGCAGATAGGCCGGGTCCCCGGCGTTCTGCCCGTCCACCAGGGGTGCGATCCGCTCCAAACTGGCGCGGACTTCGGCGGCGGTGATGACGCCGTGACGCAACCAGTTCGCCAGCAACTGGCTGGAGATGCGCAGCGTGGCGCGGTCCTCCATCAGCGCGATGTTGTGGATGTCGGGCACCTTCGAGCAGCCGACGCCCTGGTCGATCCAGCGCACCACGTAGCCGAGGATGGACTGGCAGTTATTGTCGAGCTCCTCGTGGATCTCCTCGGGCGCCCAGGCCAGTTCCTCGGCCAAGGGAACGGAGAGCAGTTGCTCGATGGTGGCGCGGTTCTTGCCCTCGAGTTCCTGCTGCACGGCGCCGACATCGACGTAGTGGTAGTGCATGGCGTGCAGGGTGGCCGCGGTCGGCGACGGCACCCAGGCCGTTGTCGCGCCCGCCCTCGGCTGGGCGATCTTCTGCTCCACCATGTCGGCCATCAGGTCGGTCATCGCCCACATGCCCTTGCCGATCTGGG
>CAZZHX010000267.1:0-3243 GCA_964653535.1 uncultured Mycobacterium sp.
CACACGCCGAGGCCCGGACCTGCCGCACTGCCGCGAAGTCGGCGTCGTACTTGGGCTCGTCGGGCGAGGTGATCCGGGCGACGTCGCCGTCGAGTTCGACCGTGGCGCCCAGGCCCCGCAACACCTCCGCCATCAGCGGCACGTCGAGGATGTCGGGGCAGTTGGTGATGGTGCTGGTTCCCTCTGCCAACAGCGTCGCCGCCATGAGCTTGAGCACGCTGTTCTTGGCGCCGCCCACCGCGACCTCGCCGGACAACCGGTGACCGCCGGTCACCACGAATCGCTGGGCCACCGCGTCAGTTTAGTGAACGGGCAGGCGCTTGTCAGTCGGGCATGGCAGACAGACGAGTACGGTTCTGCGTATGGCGATACACCTGACCCGCATCTACACGCGCACCGGCGATGACGGAACCACGAGTTTGAGCGACTTCTCGCAGATCTCCAAGAACGACCCGCGTCTGGTGGCGTACGCCGATTGCGACGAGGCCAACTCCGCGATCGGGGTCGCGATCGCCCTGGGCCGGCCCGCCGAGGACGTCACCGAAGTGCTGCGCCAGATCCAGAACGACCTGTTCGACGCCGGCGCGGACCTGTCCACTCCGGTGGTGGACAACCCGAAACGCCCCCCGCTGCGAATCACCCAGCCCTATATCGACCGGCTCGAACGCTGGTGCGACCTCTACAACGACTCGCTGGCGCCGCTTAATTCCTTTGTGCTGCCGGGTGGTTCACCCCTGGCTGCGCTGCTGCACGTCGCGCGTACCGTAGTGCGCCGGGCCGAACGCTCGGCATGGGCCGCAGTCAAGGCTGCGCCCGACACGGTGGGCCCGCTACCGGCGAAATACCTCAACCGGCTTTCGGACCTGTTGTTCATCCTGGCCCGCACGGCCAACCCCGAGGGCGACGTGCTCTGGCAGCCGGGGGGCACGCCGGGCAGCGGCGGCCCCAGCGCCAACTCCTAGACGCTGCGGCGGCGGGCGCGCGGAGACGGACGCGACTCGAGCCAGGACAGGAATGCCGTCAACGCGCCGCGGTCAAGGGCGAGCTCGTAGCCGGCCCTGCGGTCCTGCCTCGTATCGCGCAACTCCAGCACGACGATCTCATGGGTCATGATGTCGACCTCGTCGCCGCGTGGGGCGCGTCGGGCCACGATCTCCACACCCCCGCGGCTCAGCCGGCGGTCGGGCCACAACCGCACACTGGACAGCCGGTAGAAGGCGGCCTCGCCACCGTGATAGCGAATCACGCCGTGACGCCAGCCGTGACCTCCGACCGCGGGAACGTCGCGCATGATTCCTGCCGTCCCACCCTGGCGCAGCGTCCACAACCGGAAACTGAGTCCGACGACGGCCGCCCCCAGCGCCACGGTGAGCACGACGAGCACGACCATGCCATTCATGGGCGCGCTCACTGGCGATCAGTCGATCGCGCCGACGGCGCGCAACCGGGCACGTCCGCGTGCCGCGACGCGGGGGTCGTCCGACTCCGAATCCTCCCGGGCCGCGTCTTGGTCGATCTCCGAAGCGAATTCGGCCGATTCGGCAAGGATGGTGACCGAATCCTCGGTCACCGACAGGAATCCGCCGTCGACCGCGATCCGCAGGTCATCCTGTCCTTCCCGCTCGACGCGGACCATAGCGTCGTCAACCAACTGCGCGACCAGCGGGATGTGGCGGGGCAGGATGCCGATCTCGCCGACAGTGGTGCGGGTGAACAGGAACGTCGCCTCACCCGACCAGATGTTTCGGTCGACGGCAACGATCTCGACGTTCAATTCGGCCATACCAGAGAACCTTTCGACACCTTCCGATCCAGACAGATCCCGACCTACAGCTTCGCGCCCAGGCTCTCAGCCTTCTTGGCCAAGTCTTCGAGGCCGCCGATCAAGAAGAAGGCCTGCTCGGGGATATGATCGAACTCGCCCTTCGCCACGCGGTCGAACGCCTCGATGGTCTCCTTCAGCGGAACCGTCGAGCCGGGCTGGCCGGTGAACTGCTCGGCCGCCATCATGTTCTGCGACAAGAAACGCTCGATGCGCCGGGCCCGGTTGACCAACTGCTTGTCCTCTTCGGAGAGCTCGTCGATACCGAGGATCGCGATGATGTCCTGAAGGTCCTTGTAGCGCTGCAGGATTCGAATGACCTCCTGGGCTACCCGGTAGTGCTCCTCACCGACGACACCGGGGTCGAGGATGGTCGAGCTCGATGCCAGCGGGTCCACCGCGGGGAAGATGCCCTTGGAGAACACCGAACGCGAGAGTTCGGTCGTGGCGTCGAGGTGCGCGAAGGTCGTCGCCGGCGCCGGGTCGGTGTAGTCGTCGGCGGGCACATAGACCGCCTGCATGGACGTGATCGATCGTCCCCGCGTGGAGGTGATGCGTTCCTGCAGTTCGCCCATCTCGTCGGCCAGGGTCGGCTGGTATCCCACGGCGGACGGCATGCGGCCGAGCAGGGTCGATACCTCCGAACCGGCCTGGGTGAACCGGAAGATGTTGTCAATGAACAGCAGCACGTCCTGGCCCGCCTCGTCGCGGAACCATTCAGCCATCGTCAGCGCCGACAGTGCCACCCGCATGCGGGTACCGGGGGGTTCGTCCATCTGACCGAACACCAACGCGGTGTCCTTGAGCACGTCCGCCTCTTTGAGCTCCACCCACAGGTCGTTGCCCTCGCGGGTGCGTTCGCCAACGCCGGCGAACACCGACGTGCCACCGAAGTTGCGGGCAATACGGTTGATCATCTCCTGGATGAGCACCGTCTTGCCCACCCCGGCACCGCCGAAAAGGGCGATCTTGCCACCCCGCACGTACGGGGTCAGTAGATCGACAACCTTCAAGCCTGTCTCCAGCATCTCGGTGCGGGGCTCAAGCTCCTCGAAGGGCGGTGGTTTGCGGTGAATCGACCAGTGCTCGAAGTCCTCTCCGTATCCCGGCTCGTCCAGGCACCTGCCCAACGCGTCGAAGACGTGACCCTTGACGGCCTGGCCGACCGGTACCGAGATCGGTTTGCCGGTGTCGATCACCTCGACCCCGCGCACCAGACCGTCGGTGGGCTGCAGAGAGATGGTGCGCACCAGGCTGTCACCCAAGTGCTGCGCGACCTCCAGCGTGAGCGTCTTCGCGAGCTCGGTGAAGGTGATCTCGGCGTGCAGCGCGTTGAACAGTTCCGGCACCGAACCCCGGGGGAACTCCACGTCGACGACGGGCCCGGTGATCCGCACCACGCGGCCGCTGGTGTCGGCGCC
>CAZZHX010000268.1:0-3196 GCA_964653535.1 uncultured Mycobacterium sp.
GCGATTCGCCAACCGCCCGGCAGCCCAGCCGCGACAGGATGACGACGTCGGTTGCCGGAAAGAATTTGGTGATGGGCACAAGCTCGATGTCGGCGACGCGGCGGCCCGCCGCCTCCGCGGCCGCCGCGAGGCGCGACCGCACCGCCGCCAGGGCACGAGTCAATGCGGCATCGCGGCTGTCAGCCACCCCAGTCACTCCATCCAGATCAGCGAGGCGAACCGGCCCGTCGGCGCGTCCCGGCGATGACTGAACAGGGTCGGATCGGCCACTGTGCAGCGCGGATCTGTGTCGATGGAGGTGACGCCGAGGTCCGCGAGCTGACGGGCGATTCCGGAGCGCAGGTCGAGTCCGGGAGTGCCGGACACCGTGGTGGTGCGACTGCCGGGCAGCGCCGCCTCCACCTCGTCGGCCATTGCCGCGGGAACCTCGTAGTTGCCCCCGCTCACCGCGGGCCCCAGCAGAGCCGAGATGTCGCCCGCGCGTGCGCCCTGCCCGATCATCTCCTCGACGGTGCGGGCCACCACTCCCCTCTGGGCGCCGACGCGACCGGCGTGCACCGCCGCGACAACGCCGGCACTCGCGTCGGCCAGCAATACCGGCACGCAATCGGCGGTGATCACCGCCAGCGCCAGTCGCGGCGTGACGGTCACCAGGGCATCGGTGTCCCCGACCGCGGAGTCGCGCGGTTCGTCGACCACCTCGACGCGGTCGCCGTGGACCTGATTCATCCACACCACCCGATCGGCGCCGAGGCCGATGGCGGCGGCCAGCCGGGCCCGGTTCTCGGCAACCGCCACGGGGTCGTCGCCAACATGGTCGCCCAGGTTGAACGTATCGAATGGGGCACTCGACACACCGCCCGAGCGGGTGGTGGTGACGCGCCGAACGCGAAGGCTCACGCTTCCATTATCCGGAGGTCGCGCCACACCCGACTTCAGCGGCGCATGAATGGCGGCACGTCGACCTCGTCGTCGTCGCCGCCGATGTCCAGCGACGCGCCATTGGTGTGCACCGGGACGCTGCCCGCCGCGACGGGCTCGAACAGCGTCGACGTGAGCTTGCCGGCCCTCGCCGGCTCCATGCGGTACGCAGCGCTGGCTTCGATTGGGGCGCCCACGACCGGCCGGCGACCGGGCCCGGCGTCGAAACCTGCCGCGATCACCGTGACGCGCACTTCATCGCCCAGCGAGTCGTCGATGACGGTGCCGAAGATGATGTTGGCGTCCGGGTGGGCAGCGTCCTGAACCAATGACGCGGCCTCGTTGATCTCGAAAAGACCCAGGTCGCTGCCGCCGGCGATCGACATCAACACCCCCTGGGCACCCTCCATCGAGGCCTCCAGGAGCGGCGAGTTGATCGCGATCTCGGCGGCCTTGATCGCACGGCCCTCGCCGCGGGAGGAGCCGATGCCCATCAGGGCGGTCCCGGCGCCCGACATGATGCCCTTGACATCGGCGAAGTCGACGTTGATCAGCCCGGGCGTGGTGATCAGGTCGGTGATGCCCTGCACGCCGTTAAGCAGCACCTCGTCGGCGCTGCGGAAAGCATCCATCAGGGACACCGCGGCGTCGCCCATCTGCAGCAGCCGATCGTTGGGGATCACGATCAGCGTGTCGCAGCTCTCTCGAAGCGAGGAGATGCCGGTTTCGGCCTGGTTACTGCGGCGTTTGCCCTCGAAGGAGAAGGGCCGGGTGACGACGCCGACGGTCAGCGCGCCGAGCTTGCGGGCGATGCTGGCGACGACGGGCGCCCCACCGGTGCCGGTGCCGCCGCCTTCGCCGGCGGTGACGAACACCATGTCCGACCCGCGCAGCAGTTCCTCGATCTCGTCCTTGGCGTCCTCGGAGGCCTTGCGACCCACCTCCGGGTCGGCTCCGGCGCCCAAGCCCCGCGTGGAATCGCGGCCGACGTCGAGCTTGACGTCGGCGTCGCTCATAAGCAGCGCCTGCGCATCGGTGTTGATCGCGATGAATTCGACGCCCTTGAGGCCCTGCTCGATCATCCGGTTCACGGCGTTGACACCGCCACCACCGATCCCCACGACCTTGATAACGGCCAGATAATTGTGCGGTGGGGTCATCATTTATCTTCCTCCCTGGAGGGACTCGGTTCGGCCACCCGATAAACCCTCAACCTCAACTGCAGGTATAGAGTTATGTCAAGTAGTTCCGCAAAAAGAACCGTATGACCGCGGCGCGGGCTAACGCTGCAGGCGCGCCGAAAGACAACGCGCGAATTTTTTGCCCACCCCTCGCCCCGACGCTCCCATTGTTCTTCCACCCGCCTGCGCCCCGCTCTGTTCTTCCATGCCGCCGAGCGTCAATCTGGCGTGACGTTCGGCGTCGAACGCGAAGCTGGCGTGACGTTCGGCGCCCGGGTGCGCGCCGGCACCGCGTCAGGGGATCACTTGACGGTCGGTAGATCGGGGCTGGACAGGTCGTAGGTCCGCCCCGGCTGCGTCAACAGCGCTGCCAGCTTCTCGGCCTTTTCCTCGGTGCGGTCCATGGTCCCCCAGATCACCACCCGGCCGTCGCTGAACGTCAGGGTGATCGACGCGACCGACGGGGCCGCGATCCGGCCGACCTGCCCCGCGACCTCGGGCCGCAGCGCGGTCAGCACCTGCAGAGCGGCCTTGGTCGCCGGGTCGGTCGGCGCGGGATCGGCGACGTCGAGATAGGTCAGGCCCGGCGGCGGCGGCGCCGTCGCGAAGTCGACACCGTCGCGATCGAAGAGATGGGGCCCGTCGGGAAAGTCCTTGACCGCCAGCGGAACCCGCTCCGTGATCGTGATCCTCAACGCCGACGGATACTGGCGCTGCACGCGGGCAATGGCCACTCGCCGGATCGCCGCGACTCGGTCAGCGACCTGATTGGTGTTGATCTGCAGCAGCGGGGTTCCCACCCGAACCTGCGCCGCGTCCAGAACCTCTTCGGGGGTCACGGCCCCGGTCCCGACAACGACGACGCTGCGCGCCGATATCACCGGCGTGAAAGACAGCACCAGCGCCAGCCCGACGCCCACGACCCCCAGCAGGACTGTTGCCAGCAGCATCTTCAGGCCCCGAATGACGCCCCGGCCAACCGGTTCCGGCTGATCGACCACGCGGCCGGAGGCCTGGCGTTTGGCCTCGCGACGAGAATCTTCGATGGCTCTCGCGCGCGTTTGTGCGGTGCGGCGTTCGGCGCGCTCCCGACG
>CAZZHX010000269.1:0-3127 GCA_964653535.1 uncultured Mycobacterium sp.
GGACTGTCCGGCTGGTCGGCGTGCACCATGTGCGACATCAGCGCGCGCAGCCGGATGGCTTCCTCGGCGACGGCCCGGCGCAACGCGGCCAGCATCGCCGGGTACTGCGCCGGGGCGACACCGTTGCGGTTGAGCCCCGTGTCGACCTTCACCGACACCGTCGCCGCCCGGCCGGTCCGGCGCGCCGCATCCAGCACCTCGTCGAGCTGGCGCTCGCATGACACGGCGATCTCGACATCGGCTGCCAGCGCGGGGCCGAAGTCGATGCCGGGCGCGTGCAGCCACGCCAGCACCGGCGCGGTGATCCCCTCTGCGCGCAGCGCCAGCGCCTCGTCGATGCTGGCGACCCCGAGTTCAGCCGCCCCGGCGGCGAGCGCCGTGCGCGCAACCGACGCAGCTCCGTGGCCGTAGCCGTCGGCCTTGACCACCGCCATCACCTCGGCGGAGCCAGCGTGCTCGCGCAGCACCCGCACGTTGTGCGCGATGGCGCCCAAGTCCACGACGGCCTCGCCGAGAAGTCCAGGCGTCAGGGATGTCGGCGTAACGACCACGGCCCCCATTCTCCCAGAACCTGTCCCCGGGTCGCCCACAGCGGTTGCTCGGTAGGCCACAGAAGTCACATGAGTCGCAATCGCCCCATTGGTCCCTGCGCCGGCGGGCACACAGTGTGCCCGCCTCACAGCGACACGCGGCCTGGCGCGCGGCCGCGGAACAGATTGTCGCTGTGAGGCGGGCAGAACGGACACGCCGTCCGGCGAGATGCCACTGTGGCGGATGTCGCAGATAGGGCGGATGTGACGAACGGAGGACTAGTGCGCGAAGTGCTGCCCGTCGTAGTGGCCGCCGGGCTTGATCCTGTCCAGGACGGTCAGCGCGGAGACAGTGTCGTCGTAGAGGGCGCGGGCCAGGTCGCCGGAGAGCCCTTCGCGCACCACGATGCGGAGCACCGAAACGTCGGTCGCGTTGTCGGGCATGGTGTAGGCGGGCACCTGCCACCCGTGGGTTCGCAACTCGTGGGAGACGTCGAACTCGGTGTACCCGCGGTCCCCGGTGAGTCGGAACGCGAGCACCGGTATCGCCGAACCGTCCGAGACGAGTTCGAAATGTTCACTCGCCCTGAGTTTCTCGCCCAGCCAACGTGCAGTCGACGACAGGGTTTGCATGACCTTGGTGTAGCCATCGCGACCAAGCCGCAGGAAGTTGTAGTACTGGCCCACCACCTGGTTTCCCGGCCGGGAAAAGTTCAGCGTGAAGGTCGGCATATCGCCGCCGAGATAGTTCACCCGGAATACCAGCTCCTCGGGGAGGTACGCGGCGCTGCGCCACACCACGAAACCGATGCCGGGATAGGTCAGTCCGTACTTGTGGCCGCTGACATTGATCGACACCACGCGAGGCAGCCGGAAGTCCCACGTGAGTTCGGGGTGCAGGAAAGGCACGACGAATCCGCCGCTGGCGGCGTCGACGTGCACGGGGACATCCACGCCGCCGCCGGCCGCCAGCTTGTCCAGCGCGGCGCAGATCTCGGCGACGGGTTCAAGCTCACCGGTGTAAGTGGTGCCCAGGATGGCTACCACGCCGATGGTGTCCTCGTCGACGGCGCCGATGACCTGCTCGGGGGTGATGACGTAGCGCCCCTCCTCCATCGGCAGGTAGCGGGGTTCGACGTCGAAATAGCGGCAGAACTTCTCCCACACCACCTGGACGTTCGAGCCCATCACCATGTTCGGACGGCGCCGTTCCCAGGCGCTTCTTTCGGGGCCGATGCGCTGCCGCCAGCGCCACTTCATCGCGAGCCCGCCCAGCATCACGGCCTCACTGGAACCGACGGTGGTCACACCGCAGGCGCTCGAGGGATCGGCGTCATTGAGGTCTTCGGCGTGGAACAGGTCGGCCACCATACACACGCAGCGCTGCTCGATAGCCGCCGTCGCCGGGTACTCATCCTTATCGATCATGTTCTTGTCGAACGTTTCGGCCATCAGTTTCTCGGCCTCGGGGTCCATCCAGGTGGTGACGAAGGTGGCCAGGTTCAGTCGCGAGCTGCCGTCGAGCATCAGCTCGTCGTGGATGAAGCGGTAGGCGGCCTCGGGATCCATCGAGTCGTCGGGCATTCGCAGCGCGGGAATCGGCGCGGTGAACAGGCGACCGGTGTAGGCCGGCGCGATCGAGTGGGCCGGCACGGACGGATGGCTGTGGGACACGACGGGATCCTCTTCTGTTGACGTGGTGCTACAGGGCAGCCAGTGCGGCCCGGATGTGGGGGACCATGCGTGACGCCGACGTCGGGGCGTCACCGGGCCCGGGGTCGGCCGCCGACATCGCCGCCGCCCGCGCGTGCACGAAGGCGGCGGCGGCGGCGGCCTCGGCAGCGGGCAGGCCGGCGGCCAGCAAGGCGCCGATCATCCCGGACAGGACGTCACCCGAACCGGCGGTGGCGGCCCAGGACTGCCCCGCCGGGTTGAGGTACACCGGCCCGCCGGGGTCGGCGATGACCGTGACGTTCCCCTTGAGCAGCACGGTGGCGCCGAACTCATCGGCGAGCTTCCGGGATGCGCCGACCCGGTCGTCCCCGGGCGGGTGACCGGCCAACCGGGCGAATTCACCGGCGTGCGGTGTCAGCACGGTGGTGGCGGCGCGATTGACCCGATCTTTGACCAGCTCAGGGTGGGCCGCCAGGATGGTCAGGGCGTCGGCGTCCACGACGACCGGCAGGTCGGTTTCCAGCGCGAACCACAGCGCCGCGGCGCCGGTGTCGTCGGGGCCCAGGCCGGGCCCGACGATCCACGCCTGGACCCGGCCGGCTGCCGCCGGGGTGGGCGAGGCGATCACTTCGGGCCACCACGCGAGCACCTCGCGGTGTGCGCTACCTGAGTAGCGGACCATGCCGGAGGTGGCGGCGACGGCGGCCCCGGTGCACAGGACGGCGGCACCCGGGTACGTCGACGAGCCGGCCAGCACGCCCGTCACGCCCTGGGTGTACTTGTCGTCGTGCGGGCCGGGCACCGGCCAGCGCGCGGCGACGTCGGCGGCCTCGAAACCCAACATGTCGGTCGCCGGGAGGTCGAGCCCGATGTCGATGAGGCGGACGCGGCCACAGTCGGCGAGCGCGTGCACGGGTTTGAGC
>CAZZHX010000270.1:0-3125 GCA_964653535.1 uncultured Mycobacterium sp.
CTTCGGCGGGCGCGCTGAAGTGCAGCCGCACCCGGTCGGGGTCACTCGCGTCGACGTGCAGGAACAGCGGTGACTGGCACTCGGGCACCGGTTCCATCGCCGCCTCGACGAGGCCGTCGGGCAGGGCGGGCAGGTCGTTGGCGAACTCCAGCAGGAGCGTCAGCTTGTCTTGGCCCGCGACCTCGGCGAACTCGGACACCACTTCGGCCAGCGGTGCGGGCACACTCATCGGGCTGGGACGGCTCCCGGCTGCGGGCCGCCGGCGATCGGGACCCGGACGGTGTTGCCCCACTCGGTCCACGACCCGTCGTAATTGCGGACGCCGGGCGCGCCCAGCAGGTGGGTGAGCACGAACCAGGTGTGGCTGGACCGTTCCCCGATGCGGCAGTAGACGATCGTCTCGGCGGCAGTCCCGTCGTCCGGGCGCAGGAAGCCGTAGAGCTCCTCGAGTTCCGCACGGTCGCGGAACCGTCCGGATTCGTCGACGGCCTTGCTCCATGGAATTGACCGGGCGGTGGGGATGTGCCCGCCGCGCAGCACGCCTTCTTCGGGGTAGTCGGGCATGTGGGTGCGTGCGCCGCTGTACTCCTCGGGCGAGCGCACGTCGATCAGCGGCTGGGCACCCAGGGTGGCCAGCACGTCGTCCTTGAACGCACGGATGGGCCCGTCATTGCGTGCGACGACGGGATAGCCGGTGGCCGTGGTGGTCGGGACGTCGAGGGTGGTGTCGCGGCGCTCGGCCAGCCACAGGTCGCGTCCCCCGTTGAGCAGGCGCACATCGGGGTGGCCGAACAGGGTGAACACCCACAGCGCGTAGGCCGCCCACCAGTTGCTCTTGTCGCCGTAGATCACCACGGTGTCGTCGCGGGCGATGCCCTTGCGGTTCATCAGCTCGGCGAACTGCTGGCCGTCGATGTAGTCGCGCACCAGGGGATCGTTGAGGTCGGTGTGCCAGTCGATCTTGACCGCGCCGGGGATGTGGCCGACGTCGTAGAGCAGGACGTCCTCGTCGGATTCGACGATCGCCAGGCCCGGGGCGCCCAGGTTGGCCGACAGCCAGTCGCCGGTGACCAGCCGTTCGGGGTGCGCGTACCCGGCGAGCGTAGGACTGGGGTCGGTCGCGAAGGCCACGTGATCGACACTACGCCGCGGCGTGGAGCCCACACCCAGCCGCCGGACAGCCGGGCCAGCCGCGACACTGACACCACGCACACGACACGCCGCGGCGGGCCGCCAAGGTTGCAGTCTCGACGATCCGGCTACCTCGGCGATCCGGCCCACAGCTCGTGCACCGGCACCCCGGCGCGCCGCAGCATCTCCCTCAACAACGGCAGGCTCACGCCGATCACGTTGGAGGGGTCGCCGTCGATCCCGTCGACGAACCAGCCGCCTAGACCGTCCAGTGTGAAGCCGCCCGCGACCTCCAGGGGCTCGCCGTGCGCGACGTACGCATCGAGGTCCGCATCCGCCGGTCGAGCGAAACGCACAGTGGTGCAGGCTGATTCGACCTGCTGGTGGCTCACCGTTCCGTCGCGCAGACGCAGCATGCAGTGCCCGGTGTGCAGCCGGCCCGAACGTCCGCCCATCAACTGCCACTGGCTCACCGCCGCAGCGGCCGACCCGGGCTTGCCGCAGAGGCGGCCGTCGAGGGACAGCAGCGAATCACAGCCGAGGACAACGCAATCCGCCGCGACGGGGACGTCCAGTCCGGCGGCCACCCGTTCGGCTTTCGCGGCGGCGAGCGCGCCCACCACGTCGTCGGGCGACGCGTCCGGGCCCAGGCGGGCGACGATCGCGTCCTCGTCGACCCCGGACACGATCACCAGCGGATCGACACCGGCCCCGCGCAGCACCCGCAGCCGGCCCGCGGACGCCGAGGCCAGTACCAGTCGGGTCACTATTTCAGGGAAGTCATCTGCTGCATGGTCAGCCGCTGGTGGCTGGACATCGCGAAACGCAGCCGGTCCTCCGGACGTCCCCAGCGGGTGGCGTCGGGTTGCACCGGGGCCGGCGCACCGCCCGCGCCGGCCAGCACGGCGATCAGCGCCGCCAGTTCGGCGTCGGTGGGTGTGCCTTTGAGGATCGCGATGTGCGGCTCGTTGGCGGTGCTCTCAGTGCCCTCGGTGCCCTCAGTGCTCACAGCGGAATGTTCCCGTGCTTCTTGGGCGGCAGGTGCGAGATCTTGCGTTCCAGCAGGCGCAGCGCGGTGGCGATGTAGCCGCGGGTATGCGACGGCGGGATGACGGCGTCGACGTATCCCCGCTCGGCGGCCACGTACGGGTTGACCAGGGTGTCCTCGTACTCCTGCTGCAGCTGCAACCGCAGCGCGTCGACGTCCTCGCCGGCCGCGGTCGCCTCCTTGAGTTGCTGGCGGTAGACGAACCCGACGGCGCCCGAGGCGCCCATCACCGCGATCTGGGCGGTCGGCCAGGCGAGGTTGACGTCGCAGCCCATGTCCTTGGAGCCCATCACGCAGTAGGCGCCGCCGTAGGCCTTGCGGGTGATCACGGTGATCTTCGGGACGGTGGCCTCGCCGTAGGCGTACAGCAGCTTGGCGCCGCGCCGGATGATGCCGTTGTACTCCTGCTCGGTGCCCGGCAGGAAGCCCGGAACGTCCACGAGCATGACGATGGGGATGTTGAAGCAGTCGCAGGTCCGCACGAAGCGGGCGGCCTTCTCCGCGGCGTTGATGTCCAGGCAGCCGGCGAACTGGGTCGGCTGGTTGGCCACGATGCCCACAGGGCGGCCGTCGATGCGGCCGAACCCGACGACGATGTTCTGCGCGTAGCCGCCCTGGATCTCGAGGAACTCGTCGTCGTCGAGGATCCGGGTGATCACCTCGTGCATGTCGTAGGGCTGGTTCGGCGAGTCGGGGATCAGGGTGTCGAGCTCGTGGTCCTCGTCGGTCAGGTTGTCTTCGATCGGGCCCGCGGGGGCGGTCGCGGAGTGCCGCGGCGGGTCGGTGGCGTTGTTGGCGGGCAGGTAGCTCAGCAGGTCGCGGACCCACTCGAAGGCGTCCTGCTCGCCGGAAGCGACGTAGTGCAGCGTGCCCGACTTCGACATGTGGGTGTGCGCGCCGCCGAGTTCCTCCATGGTGACGTCCTCGCCGGTGACGGTCTTGATGA
>CAZZHX010000271.1:0-1457 GCA_964653535.1 uncultured Mycobacterium sp.
TGGTCCGAGAAATTGATAACGTCATGGACATGTGAGGTGGCTGCGCGCTAGCGCATCTGCTCGGAACGACACCGGCACATCACGCTGGCGAATTCCCCGCAGTCACCCGGCCCCCGAGCTTCCGGTTTTGTCCGACCAGGAGTTGCGCTCGGGGGCCGACCCATCTCTGGACCCGGATCAGGCCCGCGTCGCGCTACCCCGCGTACCGCGACAACCGTGCCGACAGATGCGGAACCAGGCCGCCGTCGGCGTCGACGCGTTCCTCGACGTAGGCCAGGTCGCCGCCCTCCACGATCCCGTAGAGCCGCTTGGCGCCACCGACGAGCACCCCGGATCGACTGCGGGCCAGCGCGTCGGTCACCAGTTCCCACGACGACTGGTTTCGCGGCTGACCGTAGAACAACTCGACGTACCCCGAGGAATGCGCCAGCAGCAGCTCGATCGCCTGGGATTCGGTGGGGTCGTCGGGATCGTCGACGAATCGCCAGAAGCCCGTCTCCCGCAAGCCGTGCTGCTCGTAGGCGCCCGTGTCGTCGAGCCGCCAGGACCGGGATTCCCAGATCAGGTAGTCGCCGCCGTCGTGGGCGACCACGATCTGCTGCCCGAACCGGTAGTCACGGTTGTGCGCGCGGCCCTCGCCTTCCCCGCGCCACACACCGACCAGTGGGAGCAGCGCCAGCAGGGCGTCATGGAGGTTGGCGCCCTCGCGAAGGTTCGCCGTGTCCGTGGGCACGGGTAGATCGTCAAAGGCCGGAAGGTTCCGGCCCGCAGTCGTTTTCGCCCGCTCGGCGGCATCAGCCACCGGATCCGGTGGCTCGGCGGCGGAGGCCACCGGATCCGGCGACTCGTCGGCGGTCACGATTCGTCGGTGATGAGCCGGTAAAGGGTGTACAGGGCGAACCAGGAAATCACCACGACGGCCACGACCAGCATGATCTCGAAAAAGAGCGCCACGGGGATCAGTCTATTCGGCCCGCGCGGTTAGGCGTGGCGCAGGCGCGCGACGAGCGGGTAGAGCTGGCACCCCAGGCAGATGCCGAAGGCGGCGTTCAGGAACGCGGCCACCAGAGCGCCCCCTGTGGCGACCACACCGACCACAAAACCCACCACGGCGGCGCCGGTGACGAATCCGCCGACGGCGACCAGCGCGAACAGCAACCCGACAAACTGGGCGAACTTCAACGGCGCCACCGGTTCGCGCTCTCGGACGGGCCCCAGCCGGGGCGCCACCACGGTGGCGAACATGCGCCCGTACGGGTGGCGGCGGGGCCCGCCGACGGCGCCGATGGCGAAAATCGCGGCCTGTGCCCCCAGGATGGTCGCGGCAGCCCGCGGGCTGGCAGCCGCGACGATCAATGCCGTCACCAGGACGGCGGTGGTGACCCAGGCGGCAAACCTCGGTCCGCGCACGTCGACGACGTCGGGGTTGGCGCTGGTGGTGGCGCTGGTGGTGGTGG
>CAZZHX010000271.1:1557-3099 GCA_964653535.1 uncultured Mycobacterium sp.
TGGTGGTGGCGCTGGTGGTGGTGGGGCTGTTTGACATGGGATTGCTCCTTGGATACGTCTCATGGACGGGGGAGGGTGGAGGCGCGCCGCGGTGCGATCCCGGGGCTGCTCCGAGTGCTGCGCGCAGACGCGCGGCTACTCAGCGGCTACAACGACAACAACAACCCGCAGTGCGGCACAGGTCGACTGCGCGGCGCTTGGTGAGCATCGGCTCAAGGCGGGTTGCCACGGGGACGAGCTTATCGAATGACACCAGCGTCACGCCAACCGCTCATGACTGCTTGAACTGTTCGAGGGTGACCGTCACGCCCCGGGTGACGCCCTCGATGATGACGTCGGATCCGCGCGCCCCCGCGGCGGTCGGCGCCACTCCGAACGGAAGCCTCTGGCGGGGCAACCTGGCGGTGAACGCGCGGAGCACCGCGTCGCGCCTGTCGGCGGGAACGGACCGGTTGGCGGTGTCGGGCCCGGTGAGGATGCCAGTGGGTGTTAACACCAGCGTCGCCTGGTCGTCGGGGGCGATTGCGATGTCGACCGAGACGGTGACCCGGTGGTCGAAGCCGGCCGCCCGTGGGGTGCCGGTGAACACCAATCCGTGGCTGTCGGAAATCCCGGAACCGGTAGTGCCGCCGGTGGCGTCGCTGATCTCCCGCGTCGGCGCCTCGACCATCAGGTCGCTCATGCTCAGGTATCGCCCGAGGTGCAGCGAGTCGATGAGGATGCGGCTCTCCAGCTCGCCGACCGCCAGCTTGGTGTCGGGGCCGATCAGCCACGGCGCGTGGTTCAGGTCGACAGAGTGCATGGTGGCCTCGAGGCTGGCCGTGCCGAGCACCGCCTGATCGACCGCGTTGGCCTTGATTTCCAGCTCGTCGTAGTGGCCGCGTACGGCCTGCGGGAGAAACGGGAACGCCACGATCGCCACGAAGGGGTCCGACCGCAGATGCGCCGCGGTGCGGACGCTGCACGACAGCCGGTACTCGGCGTAAATGCTGATCCCGTAGTCGGTGCCGACGGCGCCGATGACGAGTACGGCGGCGGCGACGGCGGCGGCGACGGCAATCTTCGCCGGCACCGTGATGGGCACTTTCCGCACGCCGACATTGTCGCGCAAGGGCGGGCGGCCACCCACCGCGGACCGCCAGTGGCCAGGCTCACACCGCCGGGGCCCTGACCGAATCCGCTGGTAGCGCGTTATCGTTAACCGCAGATAGCGCCTTATCGTGAGGTGTCCTGTTGGCTAACGCGCGACGGCGCCGGGAATCCGGATGCCGTGTCCCGAGCAGGAAGGGCCGCAGTTGGAGCTATTGCTGCTGACCTCGGAGTTGCATCCCGACGCCGTCCTGCCGTCGCTGTCGTTTCTCCCCCACGCCGTCCGGACGGCGCCCGCAGAACCGTCGTCGTTACTGGAGGCCGCGACCGCCGACGTCGTGGTGGTTGATGCGCGCACCGACCTGGCGTCCGCGCGCGGACTGTGCCGCCTGCTGAGCGCGGCTGGGCGCTCGGTCCCCGTGGTGGCGGTGGTCAGTGAAGGGGGCTTGGTGG
>CAZZHX010000272.1:0-3071 GCA_964653535.1 uncultured Mycobacterium sp.
CCATGGCCCTGGGCATGGGGGGCGGTGCGCCGTCGGTCGCCTCGGAGATCGACATCACCCTGCCCAGCCGCAGACCCGACAGTTGCGCGTACTGCTCGGCGCGGTTCTTGGCGTCCTCGAAGGCCCGCGCCCGCGCGTCCTTCACCAGCTGCGAGTCGTCGGCGATCGAGTAGCTGACCGAGTTGATGCGGGTGGCGTCGCCGCCGGTGGAGACGATGAGGGCCAGCGTCCGTGATGCGGCGTCCGCCGGGTTGATTCTGACCTTGATCGCGTTGGTGGCGCGGTAACCACCGATGGCGGCCGCGGCGTTCGGCTCGGGATTGGTGTACTGCGGCTGGAGGTTGACCGCGGTGGTGCTGATGTTCTTCCTGTCGATGCCGGCCCCGACGAGCGCGTCGATCACCGCGCGCTGCCGGTCATTCGTCCGGTTCATGGCCGACGATACGTCGGGTGCGGTGTATTCGATGCTGACGTCGGCGGTCAGCGTATCCGGCACGCCTTGCACCTGTCCCTTCCCCAGGACGGTGACCTGACGGGGACTGGCTCCGGACGGGGAGGCCGCGCCGCGGGAACTGCACGCCGGCATCGCGGCGACGGCCACACCGGCGGCCGCGACGGCGATTACCGTGCGGACGAGGCGGAGGTTGCGTGGTGCGATCGGCATGGGGACCGGACGCTTCGGGGATGAGGCGATTGCTCTAGTGGGCGGCCACTTGTTGCGCGATGTTCTTGACGTGGTCGGCGGCCTTCGTCACCTCGCGGCGTATGCCGATTCCCGAAATGAGTTCAGAGGTGCCGAGGATGATGAGCCACACTCCGGCGACCTGTGCCAGAACAACGAGCGAGGCGAAAGGGTAGCCGAGCATGACGAGGCCCGCGATGAGGCTGAGGACGCCGAAGAAGATCGCCCAGCCGCGGCCGGGTGCCCCGGGATGGCTCGTCGCCGCTCCCACCGCCCAGATACCGCGGAAGACGAATCCGATCGCAATCCAAATGGCCAGCAGCAGAATGATGTAGGCATTGCCGTCACCGAGTTGCCGGAAGGCCAGCACCCCGAGCACCAGGGAGGCCGCGCCGCTGATGAAGCTCAAGAATCTCGCGCCGCCAGAGATGTGCGCGGTGAACGCCGCGAACAGCATGACCAGGCCCGACAACACCAGGTAGATGCCGAACAGGACGGAAGCGACCAGGATCGACGGGCCCGGCCACGCCACGAGGACTACCCCGAGAATCGCGGTGGTCAGACCAAACAGCACCCATGACAGCCACGCGTGATGGAGCAGATCCGTTCCAGTGTTTTCAGTCATGGGTTTGGTCTACCACCGAAGCCCGGTAGCGGCAATCGTTAAAACCGACCAAAAAATGCGATTAATGCACTTGGACGGGTCAGATTTGCGGCGTCACGAGGATCTTGCAGTGCCGCTCGGGGTCGGCGAGGTCGTCGAAGGCCTTCGCGATGCCGTCCAGCCCGACCACACCGGTGATCAGCGGAGCGACGTCGATGTCGCCCTCGGCCAGCGCGCGCAGGGTGTCGGCGAACTCCTCGGGGGTGTAGGCGAACACGAAATGCACCGAGATCTCCTTGGTGATGCCGAAGAACGGGTGCACGATGTCGGGCTGCATGCACACCCCGGCAACCACCAGGCGGGTGCCCGACCGGGCTCGCAGCAGGACGTCGTCGATGATGCCGGGCACGCCCACCGCCTCGAACACGACCGAGGGACGGACACTGTCGAACGGTGAACCCTGCGCCGCATCCAGCGTCACATGCGCCCCCATCATGGTGGCCAGCCCCCGGCGTTTCGGTGAGAAATCAGACGCCGCAATGGTTTCGACGCCCCGCAGCTTGCACGCCGCGATGATTGCGATACCGATCGGGCCGCACCCGAGTACCAGTGCCGTCTCGCCGGGCGCTATGCCGGACTTGTTGACGGCGTGCAACCCCACAGCCATGGGTTCGGTGAGCGCGGCATGCTCGGGGTCGAGTCCGTTGGGGACTTTCAACAGCAGCGGCGCCGGGAGCAGCATCCGCTCCGCGTACCCGCCCATCATGGCGTTGCTGTAGCCGATCGGCGCAATACCTGTGGGCGACAGCAGAATCGGAACCGACGTGACCAGGGTTCCGGGCGGATGGGTGTCGGTGCCGGGGCCGGCCTCGAGCACCTCGGCGCTGAACTCGTGACCCATGAAGACGTCGGCGGTCAGATCGACGCTCATGCCACCGGCATCACCGGACACCCGGGCGTTCATCGCGACGAGCTCGTCGCCGTGGGCGGCGAAATGCAGGTCGGAACCGCAGATTCCGCACGCACGCACACTGACCAGCACCTGGCCCTGCTCAGGCACCGGTTCGGGCACGTCGTCTCGGCAGACCATGCGGCCGTCGCGCAGCACCGCGGCGCGCATCACCATTGCAACCCGTAGAGGAACTCCAGAAGGGTCGCGTTCACCTCGGCTGGGCGTTCCTGCTGCAGCCAGTGCCCCGCGTCGTCGATCATCACCTGTCGGTAGGGGCCCGACACCACTTCCGTGGCGCGGTCGGTGCGGGTGAAGGCCAGAACCGGATCGGCGGTCCCGGCGAGGAACAACGACGGCGCCGTGATGGTGGCGGCCGCCGTCGCGGAGGTAGTCTCCCAGTTGCGGTCGAGGTTGCGGTACCAGTTGAGGCCGCCGGTGAAACCCGTGCGGGTGAACTCGGCGACGTAGTGGTCGAGGTCTGCCTGGCTGAGCCAGTACGGCAGCCCGTCGGGTTCGACGAGGCGATCGACGAAGCCCTCGGGGCCGGGGGCGACCATCCGCATCGCCGCGGCCGGGTCGTCGGCTCCCCGCAGGCCGCCCAGCATCCGGCGCATCGTGCGGGCGGGATCTGCGTTGAGTTCGGCGTCGGCGACGCCCGGCTCCTGGAAATACAGCGTGTAGAAGAAGCCGTCCCCGATCTTCTTGCGGAACGCCTGCGTCGGCGGCACCTGGGCGCGGGGCACCGGCGGGACGCTGAGCGCGGCGACGGCCGCCACCCGGTCGGGGTGCAGCAGCGGCGCGTTCCACACCACCATGGCGCCCCAGTCGTGTCC
>CAZZHX010000273.1:0-2950 GCA_964653535.1 uncultured Mycobacterium sp.
TCAAACGCCGCCTGCTGCGCGCGGTCACCGACGGGATCCTCGTCGGGCCCGACGAGGTCCCCGCCGACTACGACCGCTGGTTCACCGACAAGGGAGACAAGGCCTCACCCCGGTCCCGGGCACGCCATGACCGGTAGGCCCCCGACGGGGGACTCCGCGCCACCCGACGCCGGCGAGCCCATCCTGCTCGACTCCTTTCATTGGGGTGAGCCGCTACTCGATCGACGCCGAGGCAACCACCAGCCGGATTGCGCAAACAATGTCTGGCAAATGGCAGTAGTCGGACATTGTGGACCTGGCAATGTTCGGCAACGCCACATCTGGCTCGCTGGAAGATGCCACCGCGCCGGGCAACTGAGCACCTTCGCTTTCCTCCGAGCGGTCGGCACGCCATGACCGGTGGGCCCCCGACGGGGCACTCCGCGCCACCCGACGGCGGCGAGCCCATCCTGCTCGACTCCTACGCGGCCAAACAATGCGCTGTGCGCGTGCAGAACGAGTACTCGCCGCTGGTGCCGAAGCTCGAGTGGGTTCCTGCGCCGGACGTCCAGGCGTTTCTGGATGCCGGCAACGCCTTCGAACGCGAGGTGGTCGCGGCGCTGACCGCGCTCCACCCGAGCGCCGTCGTCGTGGACCCGCTACTGGGCAAAGCTGAGGCGATCGCGGCGACCCTGCGCGCCATGGACTCTGGCGCGCCGCTGGTGCTGAACGGGTGGCTGCCCGACGACGTCGACGGGGGCCGCACGGGCCGTCCCGACGTGCTGGTCCGAGTGTCCGGCGGCTACCTGCCCGCCGACGTCAAGAACCACAAGACCGTGAAGCCGGCGGCCACCACCACGACGGTCATGTCCCCCGTCGCGTCGCCCGACGACTGGCGCGAGGTGGTTGGGTGGAGCGCCGCCGTCGGCCGGTATCGCTTTGAGGACGGCATGCAGTTGGCCCACTACACCCGCATGTTGCAGGCGTGCGGTCATCATCCCGGGCCCGAGTTGCTGCGGGGCGCCGTGCTGGGCACCAGCCGGGTGGCGACGGACGGCGGCGACGCCGACTGGGTGTTCGTGTGGCACGACCTGCAGGCGCCGTCGGTCGAGACCTTTTCCCGGTCCAGCAGCACGGGCAGGAAACGCCGGTCGCTGCTCGAGTGCTACGACCACGAGCACAGCTTCCGCCTGAAGGTGGCCGAGAGCGCCCGCCGGGAGGTGGATCCCCCGCTGGTCTCCCCCATCGGGCAGAACGAGTGCGACACGTGCGCCTACCAGCGGTGGTGCGCGCAGCAGATGGGACCCGACGAGCCCTCGACCGCGATCACCAAGGGCCGGCTCGACATCCGGGAGTGGCTGGCGCTGCGGAACCTGGGCGTCACCACCACCGAGGCGTTGTCGACGCTGGACCCCGACGACCCGGCGTTCCTCGAGGAGTACCTGCCCGAGGTCGGGCTGACCCCGAAGCAGGCGCGCAAGAAGTTGGCGACGGCCGTGGAGCGGGCCGAAATGATCTGCGGCGGCGAGCCTCTCAAGCGTCGCGGCGACGGCCCGGTCGCGGTTCCGGTCGCCGACGTCGAGATCGACCTCGACATCGAGAACGACCTGGCCAACCGCGTGTACATGTGGGGCGCCCGGGTGCGCCGCGGCGCCGACGAGTCCAGCGCCCGCTACGTCGCCGACTTCACCGAGTGGGCGCCGCTCGACGCGGAGTCCGAACGGGCGCTGGCGGAGCGGTTCGTGGCGTGGCTGCGCGAGCAGATTGCCGCGGCCGCGGCGGCCGGCCAGACGCTGCTGGTCTTCCACTGGTCGCACCCGGAGCGCTTCAAGCTGGAGAGCATCCTCGGCAAGGCCGCCGTCGCCGACCTCACCCACCCCCGCACCGGGGTGTTCGTCGACGTCGAGAAAGTGCTCAAGGCGCAGTTCACGGCGGTGCGGGGAACGAGCATCAAGAAGGTCGCCCCGCTGTTCGGGTTCAGCTGGCGCGTCGACGATCCGGGCGGGGCGATCTCGCAGGTCTACCTGGCCACGGTGCACAACTGCCCCGACCCGGCTGAGGCGGCCGCGGCCCAGGAGTGGCTGCTGTCCTACAACGAGGACGACTGCGCCGCCATGGCCGTGATCCGTGACGGCATGCGCGCCTGGAGCGCGGGACCCGAATGAACAGTCGCCGACCTACGGAGCCTCTACCACCGCGATATCGGTGTGCGTGAAGTCGTCACCCTTGAACAGCAGGGCGTGGCCGCTGATCTTGGACAGCGCATAGGCGAAGCAATCGCCGTAATTCAGTCCCGCACTGTGGCGTCCTTTGCCGAAGGTGCGGTAAGCGACTCGCGCGGCGTCGGCTTGGTGGACGTCAACGGCGACCAGGTCGACGGCGGCCCGGTGCAGCCAGAGATCCAGCTCCCGGCCGCCGGCTTCGCCGAAGCGGGTTTCGATGACGATCGCGGCCTCGAGGAAGGACGCCGTGGACATCAGCCGGACCGGGTCGGCGCCGACCGCCTCCTCGAGTCGTGGCGCGTCGGATTCGTCGATCAGCATGGCGACCAGCGCCGAGGTGTCGATCACCATCAGCGCGGCAGCCCCACCTCGTCGTAGCCGAGGATCTCCTCCGCAGACCGGGTGTCCAGCGTCGGAAGGGCAGCACACCGGCGGCGAATCGCAGCCAGTTCCTCCGCCAGCGGGACGCTCCTAGTGCGCCCGGCCTCCCGGGCGAGGCGTTCGCGCAGCGCAACGATGATTGCTCGGGTCAACGTCTCCCCCGTGCAGGCCGCCAACTGCCTGGCGAGCTGATCGGCCTCGGGATCCTTGATACTCAGTGCCATAGGATGATTATATATGATTTTCCCTAATCTAGAAAGATGCCCTCAGCTTCGTGACGGCACCTGCGTCCGGGGAAGGTAACCCTCGACGGCGTCGCGGACAATGCACCTTGGGAACTGACCCCCACGCGCGGCCGACCGGATCAG
>CAZZHX010000274.1:0-2931 GCA_964653535.1 uncultured Mycobacterium sp.
CCTCGACGGCCTCGTCGGTCATGTACGCCAACCGGGTGGCCTCGCCCGCGAACAGCTGCTGACCCACCAGACCGTCGTCGAGGAGGTTGAACGCGAACTTCAGCATGCGTTGCGCCTGTGGGGATTTGGCGTTGATCTCGGCCGCCCACTGCACGGCGACCTTCTCCAGGTCGGCGTGGTCGACGACCTCGTTGACCGCGCCCATGTGGTGCATCTGTTCGGCGGTGTAGGTGCGGCCCAGGAAGAACACCTCCCGGGCGAGCTTCTGGCCCACCTGGCGGGCCAGGTACGCGCTGCCGTAGCCGCCGTCGAAGCTGCCCACGTCGGCGTCGGTCTGCTTGAAGCGCGCGTGTTCGCGGCTGGCCAGGGTCAGGTCGCAGACCACGTGCAGGCTGTGCCCGCCACCGGCGGCCCACCCGTTGACCAGGCAGATGACGACCTTGGGCATGAAGCGGATCAGCCGCTGCACCTCCAGGATGTGCAACCTGCCGGCGCGGGCCGCATCGACCGTGTCGGCCGTGTCGCCGCTGGCGTACTGATAGCCGCTGCGGCCGCGGATGCGCTGATCCCCGCCGGAGCAGAACGCCCAGCCGCCGTCCTTGGGCGACGGCCCATTCCCGGTCAGCAGCACCACGCCCACGTCGGGGGACATCCGGGCGTGGTCGAGGGCGCGGAAGAGCTCGTCAACGGTGTGCGGCCGAAACGCGTTTCGCACCTCGGGGCGGTTGAACGCCACGCGCACCGTGGCGTCGCGGGTGTGGCGGTGGTAGGTGATGTCGGTCAGGTCGGCGAACCCGTCGACGGGTCGCCACGCGTGGGCGTCAAATGGGTTAGCGGTCACATCTCCTACATTCCTGTGCGCGAGCGTGAAACCAGCTGCACGTTCGGCTGCGAGCGTGAAACCAGTTTCACGCTGGGCGCCCTGGCGAGTCAGCCGACGGCGCGGTCGGCGCCCTCCCAGAAGCGCGCCCGCACCGCCTTCTTGTCCGGCTTGCCCAGCCCGGTCAGCGGCAGCGAGTCGACCACCACCACCCGCTTGGGCGACTGCACCGAGCCTTTGCGCTCCTTGACGGCGGCCTGGATCTCGTCGGTCATGGCCGCGATCGCGGCCTCGTCCCGGGGTGCGTCGGCGCGCAGCACCACCACCGCGGTGACGGCCTCTCCCCACTTCTCGTCCGGCGCCCCGACCACGCACACCTGCGCGACGGCGGCGTGCTCGGCGACCACGTCCTCGACTTCCCGCGGAAACACGTTGAACCCGCCGGTGACGATCATGTCCTTGACCCGGTCGACGATGAAGTAGAAGCCGTCGGAGTCTTCGCGGGCCATGTCGCCGGTGTGCAGCCAGCCGTCCCGGAAGGTTGCGGCGGTCTCGTCGGGCAGGTTCCAGTAGCCGCCCGCCAATAGTGCTCCGCTGACGCAGATCTCACCCGGCTCGCCCTGCGGCACCGGGGTCCCGTCCTCGCCCAGCAGCGCCACCCTGGCGAACAGCGTCGGGCGCCCGCAGGAGCTCAACCGCTTCTCGTCGTGGTCTGCCCTGGACAGGTAGGTGATGGCCATCGGCGCCTCGGACTGGCCGTAGTTCTGGGCGAAGATCTTGCCGAACCGGCGGATCGCCTCGGCCAGCCGCACCGGGTTGATCGCCGACGCGCCGTAGTAGACCGTCTCCAGCGACGACAGGTCTCGGGTGTGCGAGTCCGGGTGGTCCATCAGGGCGTACAACATCGACGGCACCAGGAAGGTCGCCGTGATCCTTTTCTCCTCAATGGTTTTCAGCACCTCGGCGGGGTTAAACCCTGGCAGCACGTGCATCTGCCCGCCCTTGACCAGGGTCGGCAGGAAATACGCCGCACCGGCGTGGGACAGCGGGGTGATCATCAGAAATCGCAGCTGCTGCGGCCAGTCCCATTCGGCGAGCTGGATCGCGGTCATGGTGGAGATCGACGCCGCGGTTCCCATCACGCCCTTGGGCTTGCCGGTGGTGCCACCGGTGTAGGTCAGGCCGATGACCTGATCCGGCGGCAGGTCGCGGGCCGTCAGCGGCTTCGGCTCGTACGTGGCGGCCTCGGCCGACAGGTCCACCGCCACGCCCGTGAGCGGCTCGGGCACCGGGCCGATGGTGAGGATCTGCGTGAGCGAGGGCACCTTCTCCAGCAGCCCCAGCGCGCGCTCGACGAACATCGGGTTGGGGTCGACGATCAGCGAGCTGATGCCGGCGTCGGAGAGCACGTAGGCGTGATCGTCCAGCGATCCGAGCGGGTGCAGGGCGGTGCGCCGGTAACCCTGGGTCTGGCCGGCGCCGATGATCATCAGCACCTCGGGGCGGTTGAGCGACAGCAGGCCGACCGCGACGCCGGTGCCCGCGCCCAGCGCCTCGAACGCCTGGATGTACTGGCTGATCCGGTCGGCCATCTGACCGCCGGTCAGGGTGGTGTCACCGAGGAACAACACCGGCGTGTCGCGGTGACGCTTGAGCGCGCCCACCAGCATGTGACCGTTGTGGGTCGGGTTGCGCAGCAGATCGTCACTCATGCAGGAAAGACTAGAACGTGGTGCAGGATCGCTAGGATTCGGGCGTATGGCTGCCGCTGACCCGTCGCCCGGCCTCGAGGAGCTGCTCGACCGCCTGCACGTCGTCGCCCTGCCGATGCGGGTGCAATTCCGCGGCATCACCACCCGCGAGGTGGCGCTGATCGAGGGGCCGGTGGGGTGGGGGGAGTTCGGGGCCTTCCCCGAATACGGCCCGCCCGAGGCCGCGCACTGGCTTGCCGCTGGAATCGAGGCCGCCTACGGTGATCCGCCGCGGGCGCGGCGCGACCGCATCCCGATCAACGCGACCGTCCCGGCCGTCACCGCCGGCGAGGTGGCCGCGGTCCTCGCCCGCTTTCCCGGCGCACGCACGGCCAAGGTGAAGGTCGCCGAGCCGGGGCA
>CAZZHX010000275.1:0-2913 GCA_964653535.1 uncultured Mycobacterium sp.
GGTCTAGCAGCATCGCCGCCATCTCGTCGGTCGAATATGTGGTCACCCCGGCCCCTTCGACGGCGGCGACGATCGCATCGTTGTGCCCCATCAGCCCGGTACCCCGGGTCCACCCGATCAGCGCGTGCGCCAGGCTCACCCGCGACGCCCACGACGGCTCGGCGTGCCAGCGGCTGACCAGCGCGTCTAGCGCCGACTTGGCCTCACCGTAGGCGCCATCGCCGCCGAACATCCCGCGGTTGGGCGAACCGGGCAACACGACGTGAAGCCGCGACGCGATGTCGCGCTCGGCGCCGATTCGAGACAGCCCGCCGACCAGGCGCTGCACCGCCCACAGCAGAACCTTCATCTCCATCTCGGAGCGCGAACCGGCCTCCGACAGATCCCCGGCGACCCGCGGCGCCGCGAACGGGAACAGCAGCGTAGGGGTCTGCCCGTCCTTGATGTGGATCGACTGCGGCCCAAGGTTTTCCGTCTGCTCATTGCCGACCCAGTCGACGAGGGCGTCGATGTCGGAGTAGGAGGCCATGTTGGCCGGGACCACCCACAGGGCGGCGCCGTAGCGGGCGTGGTCGCGGTATAGCCCACGGTAAAACGCCAGGCGTTCGTCGTCGAGCTTGGAGGTGGTCGCGATGACGGTGGCGCCACCGTCGAGCAGTCGTGCGGCGACCGACGCCGCGATCGACCCCTTCGATGCGCCCGTCACCACGGCCACCTCGCCGCTGTAGGGCCCCGGGTCGGGATTCTCCGCGCCGGCGGCGATGCGGCCGTACAGCGACGCGTGGATGGAGCGGCCCGCAGCGAGCGCCTTGCCCTGCCACCAGGCAGCCTGAGTGGCGACGACGTGACCGGCGCCCTCGAACCTCTCCGACAGGCTCTGCCAGCGGGCCTCGACGTCGCCGTCCTCGGCCAGCCACACGGTGACCAGGTCCTCCCGGGCACTGGCCCACCGGTCGTCGAACACCACGGCCTTGCGGGCGTCGAACACCGGCGCCACCAGCCGCGGCCAGTCGGCGCCGAGTTCGGTGGTGACCAGGTCGATGAGCTCAGCGTCGGTGGCCGTCGCCGGCACGCCTGTGGGCTCGTCCAGTCCGAGTTGGTTGAGCACCAGGCGGGCCGCCGAGGCCAGCACGCCATCGCGACCGGTGATTTGGTCGGTGAATTCGCCGAGCGCGGCGGCATCGATGGTCGCCCCGCCGCCACCGCCGGACGACGGCAGAGCCACCGAAATCCCCTGGCGGGCAGCGACAGCCGCGACTGCCGTGTCGATGACCCTGTCGACGGACGAGGCGTCGGCCAGCGCTCCTTCATGAAGGTGGCCCATGGGGCCCCCGCGCACGCTGCTGCCCTCACGAGTCCCCAGCGCGACCTCAACGGTGACGTGCTTGGCCCATCCGTCGCCAAGCTCCCAGACCTTGCTGACCCGTTCGGCGATCGCACCGGGCCGCTTGCCCGAGGGGCCCAGCACCGTGCGCAGCTGGTCGTTGATGGCGTCGGACAGCACCGGTCCGTAGGGCTTGTAGGTGCGCGCCAGCTTGGTTACCTGTGAACGCAGCGCGGCGAGGTCGGCCTCGGCGGCACCGTCGATGGCCCCCAGGTTCAGCTCCGAACCGAGGTCCACGAGCAGCTGGTTGCGCCGAGACGATGCGCCGTCGGTGATGGATTCGATCGAGTCCAGCTTCTCGATCTGGTCCATCCGCATCTTGGCCGACAGCGCGATCAACGCGACGGTGGCGTCGGCGGCGTCGAAGCCGATGTCATCCGGCCGAGCGGCAGACGGAGTACCTGACGGAGCTCCGGCGGCAGCCGGAGCGACGGCAGGGACGACATCAGACAAGGGTGCTCCATCCACCGCGGACTCGCCGGAATCAGCAGCCAGCTCGTCATCCTCCTCCGGCTCCGGATCGGTGTCGGTGGCGAACAGCACCGCGGCGTCGCGTTCGGCATTGAGCACTTCGACGGCGCTGTGGGCGTAGTCGGGCAGCTTGAGAGTGTTGGCGGCCAGCCCGGCGACGGTCGGCGCCGATTTCACGCCGATCTCGACGAACCGTTCCACCCCTAGTCCCCCGGCAGCCTCCTCGGTGAAGAGCAGGTCCTGGGTTTCGATCCAGCGCACCGGGCTCGCGAACTGCCACGCCAGCAGCTCGATCAACACCGTGCGAGCCAGGTCGCGGGGCTTGTCGCGACGCCACATGTCGTAGTCGGCGAGGATCTCGTCGAGCGGCTCCGCGGGCACCAGGTCGCGGATCTCCTGGATGAAGTCGCGATCCAGCGTGAACGGCCGCGGCACCAGGTTCGGAATGTAGCGCCCGACGAGGATGCCGGGGTCCTGGTCTCTCGGCATCACCCGCTCCAGCGAGCGCCGGAAGTCGGCGACACCCACCCGCAACACCCGCGAGTGGAACGGCACGTCGATGCCGGGCACCAGGATGAATGACCTTTTACCGCCGGTGATCTCGCGGCGACGCTCCACCGCGGCCTCCAGAGCCTCCAATCCGCGCACCGTGCCGGCGATGGCGTACTGCGAGCCACGCAGGTTGAAGTTCACGATCTCCAGGAACTCACCGGTGCTGGCCGCGATCCCGGCGACGAAGGCGGGAACCTCGTCGTCGGGCAGATCGATCTGCGACGGCCTAATAGCGGCCAACCGGTAGTTGGAACGGCCCATCTCGTCGCGGGGCACGATGTCGTGCATCTTCGATCCGCGGTGGAACACCACTTCCAGCAGCCCGTCGAGCTCGTAGACGCCCGTCACGCAGGCCAGCGCGGTGTACTCCCCCACGGAGTGACCGCAGGCGATCGCGCCTTCGACGAAGGCGCCCTGCTCACGCATCTCGGCGACCTGCGCGGCGGCCACCGTCGCCATGGCGACCTGGGTGAACTGCGTCAGATACAGCACGCCCTCGGGATGGT
>CAZZHX010000276.1:0-2838 GCA_964653535.1 uncultured Mycobacterium sp.
CGTCATGTGCTCCTTTGTTCGCCGACGCGCTCAGCGGATGTGCGCAGCGTGCGGATGGTCAGTTCGGAGGCCAGGTGCCGCTTGTAGGCTTCGGTGCCGCGGACGTCGGTCACCGGTTCGCAGGCCTGTGCGGCTAGCCGGCCCGCCTCGGCGAAGGTCTCCTCGCCGACCGGCCGGCCGACCAGCGCCGCCGACAGTTCGTCGAGCGCGCCCTGGTCCGCGTTCACCGCGGTCAGGCCGACGCGGGCCGAGGCGATGGTGCCGCCGTCGATCGTGATGGCCGCCCCGGCGGCGGCGACCGCCCAGTCGCCCACCCGCCGCTCCACTTTGGCGTACGCGCTGGATGAGTTGGGCCGCCGCGGAATCCGAACCTCGATGAGCATCTCGTTGGGGGCCAGCGCGGTCTCGTACGGCCCGACCTCGAAGTCGTGAATCGGGATTTCCCGCTCCCCCGACGGCCCCCGCGCCAGGCACACCGCGTCGAGGACGGCGCACACGGTCGACAGGTCTTCGGCCGGATCCGCCTGGCACAGCGAACCGCCCATAGTGCCGCGGTTGCGCACCACCGGGTCGGCGATCACCAGCTCGGCGTCGCCGAAGATGGGGCACGCGGCGGCCAGGGCATCGTGGTCGAGGATCGCCTGGTGACGGGCCATCGCGCCGATGCGCACCCGGGTCGGGTCGACGACGATGTAGCCGAGTTCAGCCGCCAGGTCGTTGATGTCGACGAGGTATTCGGGGTTGGCGATCCGCAGCTTCATCATCGGCAGCAGGCTGTGCCCGCCGGCGACGATGCGCGCCCCCTCCCCCAATCGGTCCAGCAGTCCTATCGCATGGTCGACGCTGGTTGCGCGCTCGTATTCAAAGGGTCCTGGTACCTGCATGTCGGCCAGTCTGTACCGCCCTGAGCTGCGCGTCAACACCGGGTTAAGTAATCGCTGAACTAATCGCCGGCCCGAAGATCGGGCTGGAAATCGTGATGGATGCGGCCCGCGGTCTCGGCCAGCGGACGGCCCCCGCCGCCCCAGCGCCGGGCGATGATGTCGCCGGCGATCGAGACCGCGGTCTCCTCGGGGGTGCGGGCACCGAGGTCGAGTCCGATGGGGCTGGACAACCGGCTCAGTTCGGCGTCGGTCAGCCCGGCCGCCCGCAATCTGCTCACCCGGTCCTCGTGGGTGCGGCGCGATCCCATCGCCCCCACGTAACCGACGTGGGGCAGCCGCAACGCCACCTCGAGCACCGGGACGTCGAACTTCGGGTCGTGCGTCAGCACGCAGATCACCGTGCTCGCGTCGACGGCGTTCGCTTCCGCCTCGGCGGCGAGGTAGCGGTGCGGCCAGTCGACGACGACGTGGTCGGCCATCGGAAAGCGCGCGCGGGTGGCGAACAACGCGCGGGCGTCACACACGGTGACCCGGTAGCCCAGGAACGACCCCTGTTGGGCCAGGGCTGCGGCGAAGTCGATAGCGCCGAACACCAGCATCCGCGGGCGCGGCGCGTAGCTGGCGACGAAGACCTCCATCCCCTCACCCAGTCGCTGCCCGTCGGGTCCGTACTCGACCACCTCGCTGCGGCCAAGCGCCAACAGGCCACGCGAGTCGTCGGTCAGCGCGGCGTCGGCGCGCGCCGATCCCAGCGAGCCGGCCGCCGGCGTATCGGCGTCGGGCCGGACCACGAGCCGGCGGCCGATGCGCGCCGCTTCCGGGTGTGCGATGACGGTCGCGACGGCCACCGGTCGATGGGCGGCGATGTCCTCGGCCACCGCCTCGAGCTGAGGGAACGTCGATTTCGAGACCGCCTCAACGAAGACGTCGAGGATACCGCCGCAGGTCAGCCCGACCGCGAATGCGTCGTCGTCGCTCACCCCGTAGCGTTCCAGCCGCGGCGTCCCGGTTGTCACCACCTCGGTGGCTAGTTCGTAGACCGCGCCCTCCACGCAGCCACCGGACACCGACCCCGTCACCGAACCGTCCGGCGCCACCACCATGGCGGCCCCGGGCTGTCGCGGCGCGGACCGGAAGGTGCGCGCCACCGTGGCCAGGCCCGCGGTCCCGTCGGCGCGCCAGATCGACAGCAACTCAGCAAGAACGTCACGCACGGCTCCCAACGTAAGCTCACCGCGTAACTCCGGCGCAACTACTGGCCTATTCGACGGTCGTGCGTCTGGGCTCGGCGCGTCGGCGACGCCGCGTCGGCCATCGGTTTCACGGTGACCAAAGATCTGGCGCACGCGCGGCTTACCCCCGTGGGCGGTCCGGGGCTGGCGAGGCCCGGCCAGTGGTGCGTGGCGACGTTGCCGCCGTCGGCGCACCAACCCGCCGTGTCCGAACTCATCCGATTCATCACCACCCCGCGGTGTACCCGGGCGATGGTCCGGGGCTCCGGGGTGGGTGTCACTTGTTTCACGCCGAAGGTTCACGTCACGCTCTGGAGCTGACGGCCGCTACCAGGCCTGCGCCAAGTCCGCGTGGCGAAGGATCCAGGCGTGCATCGCGATCCCGGCGGCGACGCCGGCGTTGATGCTGCGCGTCGACCCGAACTGGGCGATCGACACCGTCAGCGCCGCACCTGCCCGCAGGTCATCGGTGATGCCGGGGCCCTCGGAGCCGAACACCAGCAGGCACTCCCGGGGCAGCGGCGTCTGCTCGAGGCGCCCCGCGCCCGGGACGTTGTCGACCGCGACCACAGTCAACCCGGCGGCGGCGGCGAAGTCCAGCAGGTCGGCCACGCTGTCGTGATGGCACAGCCGCTGATAGCGGTCGGTCACCATGGCGCCGCGGCGGTTCCAGCGGCGGCGGCCCACGATGTGCACGGTGTGCGCGGCGAAGGCGTTGGCAG
>CAZZHX010000277.1:0-2817 GCA_964653535.1 uncultured Mycobacterium sp.
GCGTTCTCCAGGACCCGCAGCGCACGGGTAGGGGCGTGGTCGGGAATGCGGTGCTGACGCGCCGACTCCAGGAGCTGCTCGATGAGTGCCCGCGGGTCGTCGACGTCGGCGGCCGCGGCCAGGCCGATTTCGCCGAGCGCGTCGGCGGCCAATCGCACGGCCGAGCGCAGGCTGTACTCGGCGTCGCCGAGTTCGTGGTGGTCGAACACCGGTGCGCCCGGCAGCGAATACACCGTCCAGGACAGCTCACACGATTCGGGGAACTCCAAGCCCTCTGCGATCTCGCGGTCCTCACTGTCGGCGTCATCGTCACAGTCGTCGTAGGTGAACTCGGGAACCAGGCCGACTGCGGAGCGGGGATTGTCCGGGTTGGTGATCACCACCGCCTCGCCCGCCGCCAGCGCGTCGTGGGCGAACTGCGTCCCCGGGGCCAGCCCGCGCACATCTCCGGGAACTGGCGTGACCACGTTGATGGCCCCGCGCAGGCGCCCAGGGGTGACGGCCTCCGACACGGCCGGCCGGCCGACCGCCGCGCGCAGGGTCTGCAACAGGCAGACGGTGCCGGCGTCGTGGATGTCGGGCCACGGCAGCCCGGTGTGCCCCGCGGACACGGCATCGTAGGCGGTGACCGATTGCCTTGGCGCCCAGAGTGATAGCGCGTCCAGCACGTCGTCGGGCGCGGCCTTACCGGCGAGCCAGGCGTTGGCCCACAAAGACAGCGAGACGCTCGGGCACCACATGGTTCCGCAGTCTAGTTGTTCGGCCCGGCTTGGGCGGGTGACGCGCGAATCCTGTGCGGAGTCGTCGGTGTGAATACATTGGCCGAGAGGCCCCTAGAATGATCGGATGAGTGTTCTGACGTCGGAGAAGACCTACCTGGGCCTGGCCGCTTTCCATGCCGCCGACGCGGTGGCGTGTGCTGCGCAGGTGGCTCCCATCAAGGAAATCCTGGACCGCCTGGACGTCCCCGAGGGGGTGCGCCCCGTGTTCCCGGCGATCAAGGCCGCCGCCGCAGTCGGACTGCTGTCGGTGAGGTGGTTTCCCGCGCTGGCGCGCCTGACGACCGCGATGCTGACGCTGTATTTCGTGCTGGCCATCGGCGCGCACGTCCGTGCCCGTGACACCGCGGCAAACACGGTTCCGGCCGTGGTGTTTCTGGCACTGTTCGCCGCGATGACGGCCGCGGGCCCGGATCGAGCTGCGTCAGCCGCCCGGGGGGCCTGACACCGAACAGGTGAGTCCGGGCGCCCGTCGTATCAGCTGCGACAGGCTCGGCTACCGGCGATCAGCGTCTTTTGCGGCGAGGATGGTCTCAGTGTCGAGACGCGCCCCCGTCGCGTCCACCCGCGCGCGGGCACGGGCGATGAGGTCGGCCACCGGCGGCTTGTCCGCGGATGCGGCCGCAGCCGCCTCCGCGCTCTGCCGGTGCCGGCGGCGAAAGTGGCGGATTTCGACGACGAGCCCGGCTATGCCCAGCGTGGCCGTGCACGCCGACACCAGATACATCAGCGAGCCCGGGTGACCGGCCAGCGCGTCGCCCAGGACCACCACGGCGATGGTGCCGGGCAGCACGCCGACCAGGGTGGCCAGCGAGAAGGGCAGCCAGCGCACGGTCGACGCGCCGGCGGCGTAATTGATCGCCGAGAACGGCATGAGGGGGATCAGGCGCAGCGAGAGGACGGCGATCCAGCCGCGCTGCCGCAGGCGCTCGTCGACCGTCTCCACCGAGCGGTGGCGAACCAGGCGGTTGAGCCGCCACCCGGCAGCGCGCACCAGCAGCATCGCGATGATCGCGCTGGCGGTGCTGGCGAGCACCGCGATCGCGACCCCCAGCGCGGGCCCGAACAGCAGGCCGGCAGCCAGGGTGAACGCCGTGCGCGGCACGGGCACCACCGTGGCGAGGACGTGCGCCAGGAAAAACGCGAGCGGGAACCAGGGGCCCACCGAGTGGGCCCAGTCGCGCAGTTGCACCGGGGAGGGCAGCGGAAGCCAGGTCGCCATCGCCACCAGGGCTGTGATCCCGGCCACTGCAGCGGCCGTCCGCGGCCGCGCCACCAGGCGCGCCGCAGCGCCGACAGCGGCGCCGACGTCACGCAGGGTCGCGACGATTCTGCTGGTCGCGGGAGCCGTCACGGTGAATAAGGTTACGGGCCCTGAGGTGAATCAAGGTGAATAACCCGTTGCCCGGTGCTGGCGTTTGCCCATCGGCCCGGCTCCGGTGCGGTTTTCGCCGACGCGCGCATCGCTTAGCCTGATCAGCGATAGGTGCCCGGAAAAAGGGAGCAATCGGTGTCCATTGACGTACCCGAGCGCACCGACCTGGAACAGGTTCGTGAGCGCTGGCGCGCCGCGGTCGCCGGGGTGCTGGCCAAGAGCACCGGCAAGGACCCTGCGGAGTTGGGGGACAGCCCCGAGCGATTGCTGGAAACCCCGACCTACGACGGGTTCGCGATCCGCGCGCTTTACACCGCGTTCGACGAACTGCCGGAGCCACCGCTGCCGGGTGAGTGGCCGTATGTGCGGGGCGGTGACGCGCTGCGCGACATCACCATGGGCTGGAAGGTCGCCGAGGCGTTCCCGCCGGCCGCGTCGGTGACGCCCGGCGACGCCAACGCCGCGGTGCTCGACGCGCTCACCGACGGGGTCAGCGCCCTGGTGCTGCGGGTGGGGGAGCCCCGGGAACTGGCGGCGCTGCTCTCGGGCGTCTACCTGGATCTGGCGCCGGTGATCCTCGACGCCGGCGCCCGCTTCGCCGAGGCCGCGGACGCGCTGCTGGCGCTGGTCGACGGGCTGGACGCGCCCAGGCGCGCCGCCGTG
>CAZZHX010000278.1:0-2791 GCA_964653535.1 uncultured Mycobacterium sp.
GGGGCGGTGACCGGGGTGCTGGTGGGCGATGAGCGCGGGTACGGGGTGATCAGCGCGCCGTCGGTGATCCTGGCCTGCGGCGGCCTCGGGCAGCTCTACGCCGCGACCACCAACCCCGCGGGCTCCACCGGCGACGGCATCGCCCTGGCCCTGTGGGCGGGCGTCGCCGTGAGCGATCTGGAGTTCATCCAGTTCCACCCGACGATGCTCTTCGCCGCTGCCCGTGGTGGCGGTGCCGTGGCGCGGCGGTCGCTGGTCACCGAGGCGATCCGCGGCGAGGGCGCGATTCTGATTGACGCTCAAGGTGATTCGATCATGGCCGGCGTGCATCCGATGGGTGATCTGGCCCCGCGTGATGTGGTTGCGGCGGCGATCGACGCTCGGCTGCGGGCCACCGGCGATCCCTGCGTGTTCCTTGACGCCCGCGGCATCGAGCCCGTCGGCGGCTTCGAGGCCCGCTTCCCCACTGTCACCGCCGCCTGCCGCGCCGCCGGGATCGACCCGGTGCGCCAACCGATTCCGGTGGTGCCGGGGGCGCACTACAGCTGCGGCGGCGTCGTCACCGACGTCGACGGCCGGACTTCGCTGGCGGGGCTGTTCGCCGCCGGAGAGGTGGCCCGCACGGGCATGCACGGCGCCAACCGGCTGGCGTCCAACAGTCTGCTGGAGGGGCTGGTCGTCGGCGGCCGTGCCGGTAAGGCGGCGGCCGTGCATGCGGACGCGGCCGGGCCGGTGCGCGCCGCGATGCCCGAGCAGATCGCCCACACCGCGCCCGAGCGCGCCGACCTGCAGCGGGCCATGAGCCGGGACGCGGCCGTGGTGCGCGACGCCGCCGGGCTGCGCCACCTGTCCGACACTCTCTCGCAGGCCCCGCAACGCACGCTCGCGGGCCGCCGGGACTTCGAGGACGTCGCGCTCGCGGTCACCGCCCGGGCGGCCGCCGCGGCCGCGATGGCTCGCACCGAGAGCCGGGGCTGCCACCACCGTGCGGAGTACCCCGACGCCGCGCCCGAGCAGGCCCGCAGCAGTGTGCTGCGGCTGGCCGAGGACCACCAGACCGTCGTCGTGCAGGCGCTGGCGGCGGTGGGCTGACGTGCTCGCCGACCCCGAACTCGGCGCCGCGCTCGACACCATCCGCCGCGGTTTGGCCGAGGACCTGCGCTACGGGCCCGACGTGACCACGCTGGCGACCGTTCCCGACGGTGCGGTGGCCACCGCGTCGCTGGTCCCCCGCGAGCCCGGCGTGATCGCGGGGCTCGACATCGCCCTGCTGGTGCTCGACGAGGTCCTTGGCGCGGGCGGCTACGAGGTGGCCCACCGCGTCGACGACGGCGCCCGGGTGGCGCCCGGCGAGCCCGTCCTGACTGTGCGGGCGACTACCCGCGGCCTGCTGACGGCCGAGCGCACGATGCTCAACCTCATCTGCCACCTGTCGGGCATCGCCACGCAGACTGCGGCCTGGGTCGAGGCCGTGCACGGCACCAAGGCCAAGGTACGCGACACTCGCAAGACCCTGCCCGGCCTGCGGGTGTTGCAGAAGTACGCGGTGCGCGTCGGCGGCGGGGTGAACCACCGGCTCGGGCTCGGCGACGCCGCCCTGATCAAGGACAACCACGTCGCCGCTGCGGGATCGGTGGTGGCGGCGCTGCGGGCGGTGCGCGACGCGGCCCCTGAGCTGCCGTGCGAGGTGGAGGTCGACTCTCTCGAGCAGCTGGAAGAGGTGCTACCGGAAAAGCCCGAACTGGTGCTGCTGGACAACTTTCCGGTGTGGCAGACGCAGATCGCCGTGCAGCGCCGCGACGCGAGCGCCCCCGCCGTGTTGCTGGAATCCTCCGGCGGGCTCGACCTCGAGACCGCGGCGACCTATGCCGCGACGGGCGTGGACTACCTGGCCGTCGGCGCCCTGACGCACTCGGTGCGGGTGCTCGACATCGGTCTGGACATGTAGCGGCGCGCCCATGTCCGCGCGCTGGGTCGGCTACGAGTCGGGGGCCACCACCACCACGGTGGGGAAGTAGCTGCGGTATCGCCGCGCGTCGCGGGTGATGAGTTCCAGCCGACTCACCGCGGCGTGGGCGCCGATGTAGAAATCAGGCAGCGGAGATCGGCGTTCGCCGCCCCGCGACCGGTAGGAGAGGAAGGCTCGGGCTGCGACGAACCCCGCGGGGTACGGCAGCGGCGCCCGCCGGAACAAGCCCTCGGGCAGTGCCTCGTCGAGTTCCTCGACGGTGTCGTAGTTCGCCGACACCTCGGCGTAGATCAGCGGATTGATGAACAGCTGCGCCGTTCGCGCGGCCGCGGCGAGCGCCGACGCCGACCAGTCGTACCACCGCGGATCCTCGGTCGCCACATCCAGCAGGACGTTCGAATCGACCAGATAACCGACCGGACGGGAGGGCTCAGTCACGGGTCAGGAGGAGCAGCTCGTCGGTCGACATCCTGCCACGGCCGGTGCCCCGCAGCACGGCGACCGCTTTGTCTCCGCGGTCTGGCCGCTCACTGGCGCGCGGCACAATCACGACGCTGCCGTCGCGCTCGGCGATCCTGAGGTGCGGCGCGCCTTCGCCGCCCAGTCGGTGGACATCGACGAGGTCGCCGAGGCCGTGCGCCGGCGCATCGGCACCGGCCCCGCGCAGGAGGGCGGCCAGATGATCCTCACGCCGCGCGGCGCCCTGGTCCTCGAGCTAGCCGTCGGCCTCGCCGAAGAGCTGCACAGCAGTACCGTCGAGGCGCCCCACATCCTGCTCGCCCTGCTGCAACGTGCGCAGACCGGCCAGGGCCAGAAAGTCGA
>CAZZHX010000279.1:0-2769 GCA_964653535.1 uncultured Mycobacterium sp.
CTCGGGGGCTTGGGCGGGGGTCTGCGCGCGGGACGCGACCGGAGCTTTAGCGGCGGGCGCGGCAGGCGCCTTGGCCCCCCCGAAGGATTCGCGCAGCCGCCGGGCGACGGGCGCCTCTACGGTCGACGACGCGGATTTGACGAATTCACCCTGGTCATTGAGTCGGGTGAGCACTTCTTTGCTGCTGATACCGAGTTCTTTGGCTAACTCGTGTACGCGGGCCTTGCCTGCCACTACATCTCCTGTCCATGAGGCGACAGTCGTGGGCCGCGCCTCGGGTTCTAGCGGTAACGCATCGCGATGGGGGTCATCGGGACTTCACGGTGTGCTCATGATCTGTGCTGCCTGTTCTGTTGCCGGGGCGGTCGGGGCCGCCGAAAACTCGACGTACTCGACCACCGCGGAGGTGTCCGGTGAACCGGTGATGCGCAGCGCTCGCGTGAAGGCCCGCCGCCGAATCGCCTGGTGCACGCACCCCGGTGCGGGGTGCAGCCACGCACCTCGCCCCGGCAGGTCGCTGCCCGTGTCCACGATCACGGCGATCACGGTCTGTTCACCGTTTCCCGCGGACACAGCCACCACACGAAGCAGTTCGGCGGCCAACTCTCGCTTCCGACACCCCACGCACGTCCGCACGGGTCCACCCGGGTTTCGGTGCGCCCAGCGGGTTCGGGGGGCCGAAGGCTCGCGCTGGATCACGGCTCAGTCTAGCGTCACCCGGCCGATGCTCCGAACCGCCCGGGGAACGGGCGAGGCCAGGGTGGGGACGGCGCCGAGAAAGCACTAATCCTCGCGGGCGGTCCCGTGACTGGCGCCGTGTTCCGCCTGGTCCTCGGGCTGTGGCGAGTCCCCGCGGATATCGATGCGCCATCCGGTGAGCCGGGCGGCCAGCCGAGCGTTCTGGCCCTCCTTGCCGATGGCAAGCGACAACTGGAAGTCCGGCACCACCACGCGGGCCGCCCGGCCGACCGGGTCGATGATCGACACGGACACCACCTTCGCCGGCGACAGCGCGTTGGCGACGAACCGGGCCGGGTCCTCGTCGTAGTCGATGATGTCGATCTTTTCCCCGGACAGCTCGCTCATCACGTTGCGCACCCGCTGCCCCATCGGACCGATGCACGCCCCCTTGGCGTTCAGGCCTGCGACGTTCGACTTCACCGCGATCTTGGAGCGGTGCCCGGCCTCCCGCGCCACCGCCACAATCTCGACCGACCCGGCGGCGATCTCGGGGACTTCCAGCGCGAACAACTTCCGCACCAGGTTGGGGTGGGTGCGGGACAGCGTGATCACCGGTTCGCGGGCCCCGCGGCTCACCCCGATCACGTAGCACCGCAGCCTGTTGCCGTGATCGTAGCTCTCGCCGGGCACCTGTTCGGCCGCGGGAATGACGCCCTCGGAGGCCTTGGTCTCGCTGCCCATCCGAACGATCACCAGACCACGGGCGTTGGCCCGGTTGTCGCGCTGGATCTGGCCCCCCACGATCTCTCCTTCGTGGGTGGAGAACTCGCCGAAACTCCGCTCGTTCTCCGCGTCGCGGAATCGCTGCAGCATCACCTGACGGGCCGTCGTGGCGGCGATACGGCCGAAACCCTCCGGAGTCTCGTCCCACTCCCGGGTGACCGCGCCGTCGTCATCGGTTTCGATGGCGATCACCTGCACGGCACCGGTCTTGCGGTCGATCTCGATGCGTGCGTCCGCCTGATGGCCCTCGGTATGGCGATAGGCGGTCAGCAGCGCGGACTTGATCGTCTCGAGCAACTCAGTGACCGAGATGCCCCGTTCCAACTCGATCACGTGCAGCGCCGTCATGTCGATGTTCATGTTCGGGCTTCCTTTCCGGCCGTCTTCCCAGCCGTCTTTCCAGTCAGAGGTGTCTGAGCCAGTGCCAGCTCCGCCGGCGCCGGTGGCGAGAACTCCACCTGGACGACGGCTGTGACGACGTCGGTGAGGGCGATCTCCCGCACGGCCAAACTCCGACCGTCGCGGACCACGAGTGCGACCGCGTCGTCGCGGGTCTCACCGACGCGGCCGGTGGCCACCGATCCGTCCGATAGCGTCATCTCGACCTTGCGGCCCTGGGCCCGCCGGAAGTGCTTGGCGCTGGTCAGCGGGCGGTCCACACCGGGAGAACTGACCTCGAGCACATAGTGGTCACGGATGCCGGCTCCGATGCTGTCCCAGCCGTCCCAGCCGTCCAGCACGGTCGACGCCGTCTGCGAGAGAGCGGCAATGGTGTCCAAGTCGAGCGGGGTGTCGCCGTCGGCGATCACGGTGATCCGCGGCGGGCGCGTCCGGGCGTCGATGACCACGTCTTCGACCTCATAGCCGGCGCGCGCGAACTCTGCACCGAGCAGCTCGGTCACCTGCGTCTGCGATGGTAGCCCGGTCGTCACGGCGAGCTCCTCATCTTGAGTTGTCCGGTCATCTGGGCGAGGGCCGAATATCAACGATACGCCAGGAGTCACCAGGCGACACGGGACCACTTCACGGCGACACACCCGTTTTTCGTGGCAACGGCAGTGGCAGGATGTTGCGTGTGTCTGGCGAGGCTCCCGGTACCAACAGGCGTACCAACACGCGTACCAACACGCGTACCAACAGGCTTACCAACAGGCGAAGCGTGCTCGCCGGTGGCGTGGCTCTGGCCGCGCTGGAGGTGGTCGGATCCGCCTGTGGCGAATCCGGTCCCAAGCCCACACCGGTCGAAGAACTGCTGGGGCTGTTGGACCAGGCCAAGCAAGACAGCGCACTAGCGGCCGCGGCCGC
>CAZZHX010000280.1:0-2709 GCA_964653535.1 uncultured Mycobacterium sp.
TCGGCGGGCAGCCGGCGCCGGTACGCGTCGGGGATCGTGGCGATGTTGTCGACCAGGGGCCGCAGCCAGGGCGGGCAGCCCTCGGGCCCACGCGCTATGGTCGCCGGCGGGCGCGCGGTACCCCCAGCACTCACCCCGCGCCTCCCTCGGTACCTACTTATAGGGCGTTATTCGGCCTCAGCCGGCCGTGTTTCCGATCGCGTCCGCGATCTCGTCGGCAGTCGCGAACGCTCGCACCAACGTCGTCGCCACGCTACCGTCTGGCCGCACCACCACGGTTGCGGGCATCACATTGGGCACACCCAGAGCGGCCGCGACCCGGCGGCGGCCGTCCTGGAAGGTCGGGAGACGAACACCCAGCTCGGCCAGCCGCAGCAACGCCGCCGTCTCGTTCTCGTCCTGGTGCACCGTCAGGACCGTCACCCGGGCACCGACCCGTCGTTGGTACTCGGCCAACGCCGGCAGTTCGGCTGCGCACGGCGCGCACCAGTACGCCCAGAAATTCAGGACGACCCGGCGCCCGGCCAGCGCGCGACCGACGTCGACGGCCAAGCCGTCGGCCGCACAGTCCACCGTCACCCCGCGCAGGGAGGATGGCCCCGGACCGTCGGCACCCGAACCGTGGCCGGCCGGACACGGTTCGAGGCCCGCCCGCTCGCGGGGGCCCGCCAGCGCGGCCGGTGTATCGGCATCCCGGTGTTCCCGCTCGGCCATAGCCCCGGCGCCGGTTGCCCGTGTCGGCGCCGACTCGTCGCGCAACTGCACCACCAGCGCCACCGTCAGCGCCGCCACCGCCGCGAGGATCGCCACCGTCCAGCGCGTTGTCCGGGTCACGGGCGTGTTTACAGACCGGCCAGGGCCAGCAGGTGATCGGTTTCCGGGCCGCGCACGAGGGGCGCGGCGAGCGCCGGCTCCGTGGGACCCAGCCCGAAGGAGGGGCAGTCCTTGGCCACCAGGCAGACACCGCACGCGGGTTTACGGGCGTGGCACACGCGGCGGCCGTGGAAGATCACGCGATGACTCAAGTCGGTCCACTCACGGCGTTCGATCAACTCGGCGACCGCGTGCTCGACCTTGACCGGGTCCTCCTCGGCGGTCCACAGCCACCTCCGGGCCAGCCGCCCGAAGTGGGTGTCGACGGTGATGCCGGGGACGCCGAAGGCGTTGCCCAGGATGACGTTGGCGGTCTTGCGACCGACGCCGGGCAATGTCACCAAGTCGGCCATGGTCGACGGCACCTCGCTGTCGAACCGTTCGACCAGTTCCCGCCCGAGGCTGATTAGCGCCGCCGCCTTATTCCGGAAAAACCCGGTCGGATGGACCATCTCCTCCAGTTGCGCCCGATCCGCCTGCGCGTAGTCCAGCGCGGTCCGGTAGCGCGCGAACAACGCGGGCGTTGTCAGGTTGACGCGCTTGTCGGTGCTCTGCGCCGACAGAATCGTGGCCACCGCCAGCTCCAGCGGCGTCGTGAAGTCGAGTTCGCAGTGAGCGTGCGGAAAAGCCTGCGCCAGGCTCCGGTTCATTCGCCGGGCGCGCCGCACCAGCCCCGTTCGGGTTTCCTGCGCTGTCACCTGCGACAGAGTACTGATTTCGTGACCTTCGCGAGACCCCGTTTCGATGCAACGCCATGTTTACTCTCCTGGTGTCATGTTTCCTGGTCGCCTGCGTGCCGGGGCTGCTGATCATTGCCGCCCTGGGTCTGGGGCGTCTGGAGAAAGGCCTCGGCGATGGTCCCGTCACCGCGGTAGCCGCGGGTGCCTTTGTGGTCCACGCGGAGACCGTCGACGTGCACACCCTGGCCAGAGGGGGCGTCCCAGAGGCGCTGGAGTACCTGGATCTGCGCCAGGCGCAGCGGCTGTCCGGTGTCCTGTCTGCAGGCCGGCACGCGCTGCCGACGCACGCCGCGCCGCTCTTTGCCGTGGATCTACCGGTCAGTGCCGGGCGCGTGAGTCAGCACGTTAAGCTGAGATAACGCAGCAATCCTTTAAGTCGAAAGAGTGAAGAGGCGACAACGTGGACGAGATCCTGGCAAGGGCAGGAATCTTCCAAGGGGTTGAGCCCAGCGCGGCCACCGCACTGACCAACCAGCTGCACCCCGTCGACTTCCCGCGGGGGCACACCATTTTTTCCGAAGGGGAGCCGGGCGACCGCCTCTTCATCATCGTCTCGGGCAAGGTGAAGATCGGCCGCCGCTCACCGGATGGCCGGGAGAACCTGCTGACGATCATGGGCCCTTCAGACATGTTCGGCGAACTGTCCATCTTCGACCCGGGCCCGCGGACGTCGAGCGCGACCACCATCACCGACGTTCGCGCCGTGTCGATGGACCGCGATGCGCTCAAGGCGTGGATCGCCGATCGACCCGAAATCGCTGAGCAACTGCTCCGGGTCCTCGCCCGGCGGCTGCGCCGGACCAACAACAACCTCGCCGACCTGATCTTCACCGACGTGCCGGGCCGAGTCGCCAAGCAGCTGCTGCAGCTGGCCCAGCGTTTCGGCACCCAGGAGGGTGGCGCCATGCGGGTGACCCACGACCTGACCCAGGAGGAGATCGCGCAATTGGTGGGCGCGTCGCGCGAGACCGTGAACAAGGCGCTCGCCGACTTCGCCCACCGCGGCTGGATCCGCCTGGAGGGCAAGAGCGTGCTGATCTCGGACTCCGAACGCCTCGCCCGCCGAGCGAGGTAAGCGCGCGCGCAGCGCGGGCGC
>CAZZHX010000281.1:0-2707 GCA_964653535.1 uncultured Mycobacterium sp.
ACCAGGACCTGGATGTGGGCCAGGCCACGGACGAGGACCAGGACCAGGATCTCGACGACGAAGACGAATCCGGCCCCGAATCCGGCCCCGACTCCGACCTCGAGGACTCCGACCAGGCCGGGCAGGCCGTTGCGGCGGCAGCGACATCCGGGCGTCCGGAGCGGCGGCGTGCCGCGGGCCGTCCCGCGGGCCCGCCAGTCCAGAGCGACTGATACTGGCTGGCCCTGACAGGCCCTGCCCCGGTTTGACCCTGTAGCCGCTGGTCAAGTACCCTGAAGAAGCTGTCGTCAGGTCGGGCAGCCATGTACCGGCCGCGAACCGCACACCAAACCCACCACCAGCACGGGCGGTGGCGTGCGCGTCACGCGACGCGCACGCGCCGCAGCGCAGTATTTATGAAGGCAGGAGCACCGATGGCGACCTACGCGATCGTCAAGACCGGCGGCAAGCAGTACAAGGTTGCCGTGGGGGACGTGGTCAAGGTGGAGAAGCTCGAATCCGAGCCCGGCTCCAACGTGTCCCTGCCCGTTGCCCTGGTGGTGGACGGAGCGACGGTCACCTCCGACGCCGGCGCGCTGGCCAAGGTGAAGGTGACCGGCGAGGTGCTCGAGCACATCAAGGGCCCCAAGATCCACATCCACAAGTTTCGCAACAAGACCGGCTACCACAAGCGTCAAGGGCATCGTCAGCCGCTGACGGTTCTCAAGGTCACCGGAATCAAGTGATGAGCTGTCAGGTGAAGAACAGACCGCACGGGGTAGAGGACTACTGATATGGCACACAAGAAGGGCGCGTCCAGCTCGCGCAACGGCCGCGACTCCAACGCTCAGCGGCTGGGCGTCAAACGGTTCGGCGGCCAGGTCGTCAAGGCCGGCGAGATCCTGATCCGGCAGCGCGGCACCAAGTTCCACCCGGGGGTCAACGTCGGACGCGGAGGCGACGACACGTTGTTCGCCACGGCGGCCGGCGCCGTCGAGTTCGGGGTCAAGCGCGGACGCAAGACCGTCAACATCGTCGCGGCCGGACAGACCACCGACTGAGCGTCGCGAACGTGCGCGCACCGCGAAAATTCGCCCCGAATTTCGCAGTGAGTACACGTTCGGTCGTTGAGAGGACCATCGATGTCCCGGTTCATCGACCGCGTCGTCATTCACGTCAATGCGGGTTCCGGCGGTAACGGCTGCGCGTCGGTGCACCGCGAGAAGTACAAGCCCCTTGGCGGACCGGATGGCGGCAACGGCGGCCGCGGCGGCAGCGTGATCCTCGTGGTCGACCCGCAGGTCCACACCCTGCTGGATTTTCACTTCCGCTCGCACGTCAGCGCGCCGTCGGGCAAACAGGGGATGGGCGCCAACCGCGACGGTGCGGCCGGCGCAGACCTTGAGGTGAAGGTCCCCGACGGGACCGTCGTCCTGGACGCCAACGGCCGAATGCTGGCCGACCTGGTGGGCGCGGGAACCCGCTTCGAAGCCGCCGCCGGCGGCCGCGGCGGCCTGGGCAACGCCGCACTGGCCTCGCGGGCCCGTAAGGCCCCCGGCTTCGCCCTGCTGGGCGAGCGGGGCGAGGTCGGCGACCTGACGCTGGAGCTCAAGACCGTCGCCGACGTCGGCCTGATCGGGTTTCCGTCGGCGGGGAAGTCGTCGCTGGTGTCCGTGATTTCGGCGGCCAAGCCGAAGATCGCCGACTACCCGTTCACCACGCTCGCACCTAATCTGGGTGTCGTCTCGGCGGGTGAGCGCACCTTCACCGTCGCCGACGTGCCCGGCCTGATCCCGGGGGCGTCGCAGGGCCGCGGCCTTGGCCTGGATTTCCTGCGGCACATCGAGCGGTGTGCGGTGTTGGTCCACGTCGTCGACTGTGCAACCGCCGAGCCGGGCCGCGACCCGATCTCCGACATCGACGCGCTGGAAGCCGAACTCGCCGCGTACACCCCCACCCTGCAGGGCGACGCGACCTTGGGCGACCTCGCCGAGCGGCCCCGGGCGGTTGTCCTCAACAAGATCGACGTGCCCGAGGCCCGCGAGCTGGCCGAGTTCGTCCGCGCCGAGATCGCCGAACGCGGCTGGCCGGTATTCCTGGTGTCGGCGGTCTCCCGGGAAGGCCTGCAGCCGTTGATTTTCGGACTGTGGCGGATGGTGTCGGAGTACAACGCCGCACGGCCGCCCAGCGTACCGCGCCGGCCGGTGATCCGCCCGGTGCCCGTCGACGACACCGGCTTCACCGTCGAGCCCGACGGCGAGGGCGGGTTCGCGGTCGCCGGTGCGCGCCCGCAGCGCTGGGTGCGCCAGACGAGCTTCGACAACGACGAGGCGGTGGGCTATCTCGCCGACAGGCTGGCGAGGCTCGGCGTCGAGGACGCGTTGCTGCGACTCGGGGCCCAGCCCGGCTGCACGGTCACCATCGGCGACATGACCTTCGACTGGGAGCCCCAGACGCCCGCGGGACAGCACGCCCCGGCATCCGGCAGGGGCACCGACCTTCGACTGGAACGCACCGACCGCATCGGGGCCGACGAGCGCAAGGCCGCACGCCGCCGGCGCCGCAAGCCCGGTGACCAGCCGTGACCGCCCACCGCGACGCCATCCGCGCCGCCCGCAGCCTGGTAGTCAAGGTCGGCACCAACGCCCTGACCACGCCGTCCGGCATGTTCGACGCAGGCCGGCTGGCCGGGCTCACCGAGGCCATCGAGGAGCGCATGAAGGCGGGT
>CAZZHX010000282.1:0-2682 GCA_964653535.1 uncultured Mycobacterium sp.
TGGAGCCGATGACGGGAATCGAACCCGCGTATTCAGCTTGGGAATTCGGTTTGACCTGAACGGGGCATTCGTGTTCGTCCACTGCGGTCTGAGTCCTCCAGTATGAAAGTAGCCCTTTCGCTGCGCGGATAGTCCATGCGCGGTTGTCTTAGTCCGTTGCCGGTTGCTGACGCATTCCAGTCCTGTTGCCATGAACTTGTGACAACGCCGTGACAGCAAGGGTTGCGGGAGAATTGACCGGCCACTGCAGACCCATCGCGCAGTAGACGGCCGCTCGATGCCCTAACGTAGAACCGTGGCCCTTTCCCCCGTCGGAGGCCGTACTCCGAGACTCGTCAACCGAGTGGCGGCACCGCTGATGGCCGTCGCACTCGTCGCCACCGCTTGCAGTGCTCCGACGGACACCTCTTCGCGGGCTCCCAGCGATGCCCCCTGTGGAATCGTCGTCAACGGAACCCCGACACCGAAGACGCCGGCGGCCGAGGAGTTTCCGAAGCGCGATATCGGCGCCGCACCTGAGATCGCAACCGGCTACCGCAGCGACATGACCTCGGTGCGCACCCGGAGCTACGCGGTGGCCACCGCGAACCCCCTGGCCACTAAGGCGGCCTGCCACGTGTTGCAGAACGGCGGCACCGCCGTCGACGCGGCCATCGCGGCCCAAGCCGTTCTCGGGCTGGTCGAGCCGCAGTCCTCGGGAATCGGCGGCGGCGGATTTCTGCTCTACTACGACGCCTCGTCGGGATCACTACAGGCTTATGACGGCCGGGAGACCGCCCCGGCAGCCGCCACCGTGAGCTACCTGCGCTGGATCTCCGACGCCGACCGCACCGAACCGAAGCCCGACACCCGCTCCTCAGGGCGATCCATCGGTGTACCGGGGGTGGTGCGGATGCTTGCCGACGCGCATGCCGAGCACGGGCTGACCCCCTGGCGGGACCTCTTCGGTGCGGCGATCAGCCTGGCCGACAACGGGTTTGAGATCAGCCCGCGACTGGCAACCGCCATTGCCAAGGACGCGGCACGCCTGGCTCTCGATCCGCCCAGCGCTGAGTACCTGCTCAACCCGGACCGCAGCCCCAAGGCCGTCAAGACCGTCCTGACCAATCCGGCCTACGCCAAGACCCTCGGCGCGATCTCCACCGACCCCGGGAACTTCTACACCGGTGCGATCGCCGAGAACATCGTCGACGCGACCGCCGATACCTCGGCCGGGCGCACCCCCGGCGCGATGACGACGGCGGACCTGGCCGACTACCGAGCCATGACCCGTGAACCGCTGTGTATCGCCTACCGCAACAAGCAGATCTGCGGTGTGCCGCCACCCTCGGCCGGTGGTATCGCAGTTGCCCAGATTCTCGGCGTGCTGCAGCACGTGAACATGAGCCAGCACCGTCCGACCGACATCGATCGCAACGGTGGCCGGCCGACGGTGCAGGGCGTGCACCTCGTCGCCGAAGCCGAACGGCTGGCGTACGCCGACCGCGACCGCTACGTCGCCGACACCGACTTCGTGCCGTTGCCGGGCGGGTCGCCGCAGACCCTGCTCGGCAGCGACTACCTGGCCGGGCGCGCAGCGCTGATCTCCCCGGAGCACAGCATGGGTACGGCAAAGCCGGGCGACTTCGGACCGTCGGCCGCGCCCGCACAGCAACAGCCCGAGCACGGCACTACCCAGATCAGCGTGATCGACAAGGAGGGCAATGCGGCATCGTTCACCTCCAGCATCGAGGCGGCGTTCGGTTCCTTCCACATGGTGGACGGATTCCTGCTCAACAATCAATTGACCGACTTCGCCGCCGACCCCGTCGGCTCGGACGGATCGCCGGTCGCCAACCGGGTGCAGCCGGGCAAGCGCCCGCGCAGTTCCATGGCTCCGACCCTGGTCTTCGACCAGGCGCCGGACGGCAAGCGGGGAGCCCTGTACGCGGTGGTGGGCTCCCCGGGAGGTTCGACGATCATTCAGTATGTTGCGAAAACGATTGTGGGGATGCTGGATTGGGGTATGGACCCCCAGCAGGCGGTGTCGATGGTGGACTTCGGCGCGGCCAACACCCCCAAAACCAACGTCGGCGGCGAACATCCGGTGATCGACACCACCGACAACGGCGCCCACGACCCGCTCGTCGAGGGGTTGCGAATGCTGGGGCACGACGTCAACCTGGCCGACCAGTCCAGCGGACTCTCGGCTATAGACCGCGACCCCGGTGGTGGCTGGGTTGGCGGAGCCGATCCACGCCGCGAGGGTGCGGTGATGGGTGACACCGGGTAGCGCGAGAGAACCGTCGGTGCCGCCATGCTGAGACCCCGCGTACGCTTGCTGCGAGGCGAGATTCGGTTGGAATTCGGCGCGCCGGCGCCTGCGCAGGGCCACGCGTCAAGCGCTCTCGCTGCCGACCTTCGACCACCCCGCCGACTGAACGCCGTGGGTGATCGGCGGGTTGTGGGCGGCCGAGCTGGAGATCGTCACCCCCCGCGCCCCCGGATGGATCCGAACCGTTCACCAGACTAGCCAAACGCCCGTTCGACTGATGAGTACGCATCACGTTGCCGACGCGGTACAGCGGCGGTACAGAGCGCCGGGGAAAGATCCGCCCACCGACTAAGCGGCCCTCTGTCACGCCTTCGTGGAGCCGATGACGGGAATCGAACCCGCGTATTCAGCTTGGGAAGCTGATGTTC
>CAZZHX010000283.1:0-2609 GCA_964653535.1 uncultured Mycobacterium sp.
CGCTGTGGATCTGCGTTCTCAACCCCCTCGTCCTGATACACCTGATCGGCGGGGTGCACAACGAAATGCTCATGGTGGGGTTGATGGCCGCCGGGATCGCGTGCACCTTCGATGGTCGCAACGTCCTTGGCGTCACCCTGATCACGGTCGCCATGGCGGTCAAGGCGACGGCCGGGATCTCGCTGCCGTTCGTGGTGTGGGTGTGGATGCGACACCTGCGGGCCCGCGGTTACCGGCCGGCGCGGGCGTTCGTCACCGCGACCGCGGTATCGCTGGTGGTCTTCGCCGTCGTTTTCGGGACCGTGACCGCTGTGGCCGGTGTCGGCCTGGGATGGCTGACCGCGCTCGCCGGATCGGTGAAGGTCATCAACTGGCTTTCGTGGCCGACCGCAGCCGCCAATCTGCTCCACGGACTGGCTGGCGGAGCGTTCCCGCACTTCTACACCATCCTGCGCACCACCCGGTCGGTAGGCCTGACGGTGATCGCCGTGGCGCTGCCGCTGGTGTGGTGGCGGTTCCGGCGCGACGACCGGGCCGCCCTGACCGGCATCGCGTGGTCGATGATGATCGTGGTGGTGTTCGGCCCGGCCGTCCTGCCGTGGTACTACTCCTGGCCGCTGGCGGTCGCGGCGCCACTGGCACAGTCCCGACGGGCGGTGGCGCTGATCGCCGGCCTGTCGACCTGGGTCATGGTGCTCTTCAAGCCCGACGGATCCCACGGCATGTATTCGTGGCTGCACGTGGTCATCGCTGCCGCGTGCGGACTGGCCGCCTGGCGCAGCCTGGACCGAACTCCGGCCGAAGTCGGGTCTCAATAAGCCATGGCCTGCGCCCGGCGCACGACCTCCCGCGCCTGGTGGGAATGCAGAGCGTCGACCGGTCGGGCGTTGGTGACGGAATCCCGGGAGCCGTCGCGAGTGACCGTGAGCGACGGGTCCGGGGTGAACAGCCAGCGCAGGATGTCAGTCTCGCCGTAGCCGCCGTCGTGCAGGATGGTCAGCAGTCCAGGCAGGCCTTTGACCACCTCGCCGGAGGCGGTGAAGAAGATCTGAGGCACCACGATGTCGCCATCGCGCCGCACCGCCACCAGATGGCCGTCCCGCAGCTGTTGGAGCACCCTGCTCACCGGCACGCCCAGCAATGCGGCGACGTGGGACAACTCGTGCATCGGCTCCCCGGGGTCCACCACGTCGTCGCCGGCCGGAATGCTGCCCACGCGGTCAGTGTAGGCCGTGTCCGGCGCGTTGGGATCCGTGTTCGGCGCTCGGCCGCGCCGACGCACCTACGATGGCCCCGTGGCCGCTGGTATGGGTGACCCACTGGAGGGCGCCATGCTCGACGGTCGCTATCTGATCGAATGCAAGATCGCCAGCGGCGGGACCTCGACGGTCTACCGCGGCCGCGACGCGCGGCTCGACCGCCTCGTCGCCGTGAAGGTGATCGACGCCCGCTACGCCGGCGACGAGCAGTTCCTGTCCCGCTTTCAGCTCGAGGCCCGCACCATCGCCCGGCTCAGCAACACCGGACTGGTTGCCGTCTACGACCAGGGCATGGATGCGCGGCAGCCCTTTCTGGTGATGGAGCTCATCGAGGGCGGCACGCTGCGCGAGCTGCTCGCCGAACGCGGTCCGATGCCCCCGCACGCGGCGGCGGCCGTGCTGCGGCCCGTGCTGGGTGGTCTGGCCGCCGCCCACCGTGCGGGCCTGGTGCACCGTGACGTCAAGCCCGAGAACGTGCTGATCTCCGACGACGGCGCCGTCAAGATCGCCGATTTCGGCTTGGTCCGCGCCGTTGCGGCCGCCGGCATCACCTCCACCAGCGTCATCCTGGGCACCGCGGCGTACCTGTCGCCCGAGCAGGTGCGTGACGGCTACGCCGATCCTCGCAGCGATGTCTACGCCGTCGGGATCATGACCTACGAACTGCTGACCGGGCGCACACCCTTCACCGGTGACTCGGCGTTGTCGATCGCCTCCCAGCGGCTGGACAAGGACGTGCCGCCACCCAGCGCGGCGATCGACGGGGTGCCCCCGGACTTCGACCGGTTCGTCGCGCGCGCGACGGCCCGCGACCCGCAGGCCCGCTATGCCGACGCCGTGGAGATGGGTGCCGAACTGGACGCGATCTCCCACGAGGTCGGCCTGCCAGGCTTCCGGGTGCCGGCGCCGCGGGACTCGGCGCAACACCGGTCGGCAGCCCTGCACCGCGACCGCGCCGTCCGCCACCCAACCCGGCAACTGACCCTCGGGCCCGGCGAGTGGCCTGCACCAACTCGACCCGGCCAGGACCGGGTGGCGGACCGGGTCGAGGACCAGGTCGCGGATCAGTACGAGCCCGTGGCGGGCGAATTCGCCGGCATCCCGATGAGCGAGTTCGCCTGGGAGCGTCAGCGTGCCCGCCGCATGGTGTTGATCTGGGTGGCGGTGGTGCTGGCGCTCACCGGCCTAGCGGCGGCGGTGGGGTGGACGATCGGCAGCAACCTCAGCGGGCTGCTCTAGCGTCCCAGCCCAGCCCAGCCCAGCCCGGCCCGGCCCAGCCCGCGAGCGTGCGCATACGTACGGCCGCATCGGCGTGTCGTCGTGCAAACACGCACGCTCGCGGGACAAGGC
>CAZZHX010000284.1:0-2539 GCA_964653535.1 uncultured Mycobacterium sp.
GCCTGGAACCTCGACGACGGTGGCGCCGCCAGCTTCGGCCACCTGGCGCTGCGGCGCGCCGGCGACCCACCCGAAATCGTCGGCGCCGCACTGTTCCTGGCGTCCGATGCGTCCAGCTTCACCACCGGCGCGATCCTGCGCGCCGACGGCGGGATCCCCTAACCACGTCCATCAACGCAAGAGGAGCATCACATGTCTTGGGACTTCTCCACCGAGCCGGAGTTCGAGAAGAAACTGCAGTGGGTCCGCGACTTCGTCCGCGACGAGGTCGAGCCGCTGGAGGTGTTGTTCCCGGGCTGCGAGTTCCTGCCGCTCAACGAGGAACGCCGCCGTATCGTCGACCCGCTCAAACAGCAGGTCCGCGACCAGGGTTTGTGGGCGCCGCATCTGGGGCCAGAACTGGGCGGGCAGGGTTTCGGCGCGGTCAAGCTGACGCTGATCAACGAGATCCTGGGCCGCAGCCAGTGGGCGCCCATCGTCTTCGGAACCCAGGCACCCGACACCGGCAACGCCGAGATCGTCGCCCGGTTCGGCACCCAAGAGCAGAAGGACCGCTACCTCAAGCCCCTGCTGTCCGGCGAGATCTTCTCCTGCTTCTCGATGACCGAGCCCCAGGGCGGTGCCGACCCGCGGGTGTTCCGCACCCGGGCGGTCCGCGACGGTGACGACTGGGTGATCACCGGCCGAAAGTACTACTCCTCGAACGCCTCGGTGGCCTCGTTCTTCATCGTGGTCGCCATCACCAACCCCGACGTGGCCGTCCACCACGGCGCCTCGACGTTCCTGATCCCGGCCGGCACGCCCGGCCTGAAGATCGAAGCCAACCATCACGTCGTCGGGTCGCTCCCCCACGAGCCGGGTCACTCGCTGGTTCACTACGACGGGGTCCGGGTGCCGTCGGATGCGCTGCTCGGTGAGGCCGGTCAGGGCTTCATGATCCTGCAGACCCGGCTCGCCGGGGGCCGGCTGCACCACGCGATGCGGTCGATCGGGCTGGCCCAACGGGCGGTGGACATGATGTCGCGGCGCGCGAAAAGCCGTTTCACGCAGGGTACGTCGCTGGCCGACAAGCAACTGGTGCAGGAGTTCATCGCCGACTCCTACACGGAGCTGATCCCGTTCCGGCTGACTGTCCTGCACGCCGCCTGGCTGATCGAGAACGGCGACGAGCACGCCGCGCGCGCAGAGATCTCCGCCTGCAAAATCCTCGCCTCCCAGGTGCTCAAATCCATTGGCATGCGAGCAATTCAGGTGCACGGTGCGATCGGCCTGACCGACCAGCTTCCGCTGGTCGGGGTGCTCCTCGGGGGCATCGCGCTGGGCCTGGCCGACGGCCCGACCGAGGCGCACAAGGTCAACCTCGCGAAGATGCTGCTCAAGGGTTACGAGGCCGAGGACGAGTGCTGGCCCAGTGAGTCGCTCGACGTACGGCGAGCGGCCGTCGCCGCCAAGTACGGCGCGCTCGTTGACCACTAGGGGTACCGCACGCGGCAAAATCGGGCGGGCGGGTTGATGCGCGCCGTATTGTGCCGCGCCTACGGCGCACCCGAGGACCTGGTGATCGAGGAGGTGCCCGACCCCGTCGTCGGGCCAGGGCAGCTGCTGGTGCGGGTGCGCGCCGCGGCGGTCAACTTCCCCGACGTGCTGCTGATCGCCGGGAAGTACCAGATCAAGATTCCCGTCCCGTTCGTTCCCGGCAGCGAACTCGCCGGTGAGGTGGTGGCAGTCGGTGACGGCGCGCCGTTTCACGTCGGCCAGCGCGTCTCGGCGACCACCGCGATCGGTGGATTCGCCGAACAGGCCGTGCTCGACGCGCGCGCGGCGTCGCCGATGCCCGAGGGTGTCGACTTCGCCTCCGCCGCGGCATTCGGCGTCACCTACCGCACCGCCTACCACGCGCTGCGCACGGTCGCCGACGTGCGGCCGGGCGATTGGGTGGTGGTGCTGGGCGCCGCCGGCGGCGTGGGTCTGGCGGCCGTCGACCTCGCGGTCGCCATGGGCGCGCGGGTGCTGGCCGCGGCGTCCAGCGACGAGAAACTCGCGCTGTGCCGACAGCGCGGCGCGCAGGCCACAATCGACTACGAGCGCGAAGACCTCAAGACGCGCATCCGGGAACTCACCGGCGACGCCGCCCGGGCGGTCCTCGACCCCGTCGGCGGAGCGTATGCCGAACCCGCGCTGCGCGCGCTGGCCCGCGGCGGAACGTTCGTCACCCTCGGCTATGCCGCGGGCACCATCCCGTCGATCCCGCTCAATCTCGTGCTACTCAAGGGGATCACGATCCGCGGCATGGAGATCCGCACCTTCCTCGACGACCATCCCGAGGACGGAGCGCGCGACATGGTGGAACTGGAGACGATGTTCGCCGACGGCACGGTGCGGCCCTACATCGGCGCCCGGTTCCCCTTAGCGGAGACGGCCGCCGGATTGCGGCTGGTGGCCGAGCGCAAGGTCCTGGGCAAGGTCGTCATAGAGATGCTCTAGTGCGCCGAGATTGCCTCCAGGGTCGCGATCCTGGCCGAACAACGACCCTCATGGC
>CAZZHX010000285.1:0-2530 GCA_964653535.1 uncultured Mycobacterium sp.
CGCGGACGGCTCCGCCGGCGGCCACCATCCGCGCCATGTTGTTCGTCGGCGTGCTGGTGCTCTGCCTAACAGCCCTGGTCTACGTCGCGCGGTACGCGCTGCTGGTGTTCAACCGGAACATCCTGCTGAACTCTGTGGTGGCCATCGCCGCGAACGTGCTCGACACGCTGGCCAGCGTGGTCGCGATCGCCACGGTGGCCACCTGCGGGGTGGTGCTGATCCGGTGGCTGATCGCGCGGCGGGCCGCCGTGTTCGCCCACCACGGCCTGCCGGAACCGCGATCCGTGCGGGCACTGTGGGCCGGCTGCCTGGTACCAGTGGCCAATCTGGCGTGGACGCCGGTGTACGTCATCGAACTGGCCACCCTCGAAGACCGTTACGCACGCCTACGCCGCCCCCTCCTCGAGTGGTGGATCGCGTGGGTGCTCAGCTACATCGCCTCGTTTTTCGCCATCCTCACCAGCTTCGACACCGACCCCCAGGGAATCGCCAACAACACCGTCCTGATGGTGATCGCCTATCTGCTCGCGGCGATCACGGTGGCGGCCGCCGCCCGGGTCTTCGAGGGATTCGAGAGCAGGCCCGTGGAACGTCCCGCGCATCGCTGGGTCGTCGCCACGCCCGACGATCCCGAACCGGCACCCGTCGGCCCGGTTGAGATGGCGGGCCATGAACCGGCAGCATAAGGACATGACGTGGTCCGACGAGGTGGTCGCCGGGCACCCCTTTGTGGTCGCGCACCGCGGCGCGTCGGCAGCCCTGCCCGAACACACCCTTGCCGCCTACGACCTCGCCCTGCGGGAGGGCGCCGACGGCGTCGAATGCGACGTGCGCCTCACCCGCGACGGTCACCTGGTGTGCGTGCACGACCGCCGGCTGGACCGGACGTCGACCGGGGCGGGTTTGGTCAGCTCCTCGACGTTGGCCCAGCTGCGCCAGTTCGACTACGGGGCGTGGCACGACAGCTGGCGCCCGGACGGGACGCATGGCGACACCGGTCTGCTGACGCTCGACGACCTGGTGTCGCTCGTGCTGGACTGGCGCCGGCCGGTCAAGCTGTTCATCGAGACCAAGCATCCCGTCCGGTACGGCTCCCTGGTGGAAAGCAAGCTGCTGGCGCTGCTGCACCGCTTCGGCATTGCCGCGCCCGCCTCCGCCGACCGCTCCCGCGCGGTGGTGATGTCGTTCTCGGCCGGCGCGGTCTGGCGAATCCGGCGTGCAGCCCCGATGCTGCCGACCGTGCTGCTCGGCAACTCCGCCCGCTACCTCGTCAGCGGCGCGGCCACGGCCGTCGGCGCCACCGCCGTGGGGCCCTCCCTGCAGTCGCTGAGGGAATACCCCCAGCTGGTGGATCGCGCCCTGGCGCAGGGCAGGTCGGTGTACTGCTGGAGCGCCGACGCCTACGACGACATCGACTTCTGCCGTGACATCGGGGTGGCGTGGATCGCGACCAACCACCCGGGGCGCACCAAGGCCTATCTGGAGGCCCATTTGGAGGGCGGCCGCGGCGGGGAGTCCGGCGGCTAGGAGGTCACCGGCACATCGGACGCCAGCTCCTCGAACAGCTTGGCCGCCTCGTCGTGATCCCACACCACCACCGATCCGGCGTCGCTGTCGCGAAGCTCGCCGATCGGGACGGTGATAGCCGTCGTCGCACCGCGCAGCGCCCAGCCGAGCCGCGCCAGGTCCCAGACGTGGTCACCCCGGTCGACGGTGAGGGCGGCGATGGCGGCACGCGGGACGGCGTACCAGCGTCGTGGGTTGAGCCAGACGGCCGGGCTGGCCGCCCGATTCAGCAGCGCCGACAGGAACTGCCGCTGGTTGACCATCCGATCCAGGTCCGCTCGGGGCGTGTCGCGGGTGCGGACGAATCCGAGCGCGTCGGGCCCGTCGAGCGTCTGGCATCCGGCCGGCAGATCGATGCCCGCCAACGGGTCGCGCATCGGCGCGGCGGGGCACAGGGTCACCCCGCCGAGCGCGTCGACCAGGGCGGCGAACCCGCCGAAGCCGATCTCGGCGTAGTGGTCGAGGCGCAGCCCCGTGGCCTGTTCCACCGTCTGGATCAGCAGGGTGGCTCCGCCCGTCGCGAATGCGGCATTGATCTTGTCCCGACCCTGGCCCGGAATCGGAACGTAGGAGTCACGCGGAATCGACACCAGCGTCGCCCCGCCACCGGACCCGGGCGCGGGCAGGTGCACCCAGAGGATGGTGTCGGTGCGGCTGCTGCCGACGTCGCCGCCGGTCGCGAGCTCCTGCTGCTGCTCGGGGGACAGACCCTGGCGGCTGTCCGAGCCGACGATCAGCCAGTTCGTGCCGCGGCCGGGTGCCGGCCGGCCGGGATAGTCGGTGAGGACCGGCTCGCGGTGCAGGCCGGCGTCCAACCGGAAGGCGGCGGCTGCGGCGGCTAGGGCCGCCCCGACGGCCAGCAGCACCCCGATCAACGCGATCGCCGCCAGCACGCGCAGCCGGCGACGCATGCCGCGTGTGCGACGCGCCCTCGGCGCGACCGGCCGCGGCGGGGGGGCGGAAC
>CAZZHX010000286.1:0-2472 GCA_964653535.1 uncultured Mycobacterium sp.
AGTGGAGATCCCCGGGCTGCCGCCCATCACCATTCCGCTGATGCCACCCCCACCGCCGCCACCCTGGCAGGCGCCCCCGTAAGACCCGTGTCGCCGTGAATACGCCGCGACCGCGCGACCCGGCAGTACGCTTTCTCCTATGGCCGATGTTCTCCCCGCCCTGGTGCGCACCGGTGCCGTCGCGATCGCCTCGACCGTCGCCGGTCTCGGATATGCAGCGGTGGTCGAGCGCAATGCGTTCGTGCTGCGCGAGGCCACCATGCCGGTCCTGCCGCCAGGCTCCACACCGCTGCGCGTACTGCACATCAGCGACCTGCACATGACGCCCAACCAGCGCCGCAAGCAAGCCTGGGTACGCGAGCTGGCGGGTCTGCAACCCGACCTGGTGGTCAACACCGGCGACAACCTGGGGCACCCCAAGGCGGTGCCCGCGGTCGTCCAGGCACTGGGTGACCTGCTGTCTCGGCCGGGTGTGTTCGTCTTCGGCAGCAACGACTATTTCGGTCCGCGGCTCAAGAACCCGCTGAACTACGTGACCAACCCGTCGCACCGCGTGTACGGCGAGCCACTGCCCTGGCAGGATCTGCGGGCCGCGTTCAACGAGCGCGGCTGGCTCGACCTCACCCACACCCGCCGCGAGTTCGAGGTCGCCGGGTTGCACGTCGCCGCCGCGGGTGTGGACGACCCGCACATCGACCGCGATCGCTACGACGCGATCGCCGGCCCGGCCAGTGCGTCCGCCGACCTTCGGCTGGGGTTGGTGCACTCCCCCGAGCCGCGGGTGCTGGACCGCTTCGCCGCCGACGGCTACCAGTTGGTGATGGCCGGGCACACCCACGGCGGGCAGGTGTGTCTGCCGTTTTACGGTGCGCTGGTAACCAACTGCGGCCTGGACCGCTCCCGGGCGAAGGGCCCGTCGCAGTGGGGCGCCACGACGCGACTGCATGTCTCTGCCGGGTTGGGCACCTCGCCGTTCGCGCCCGTGCGGTTCTGCTGCCGGCCCGAAGCCACCCTGCTGACGTTGATCGCCAGCCCGACGGGCCACCGGGACGTTGTCAGCGACCGGAGCCGTTCGCGGCCCGCCGCGTCGGTGCGGTGAGCGATCCGGGACGGATCGCCGCCCATGACCTTCCGCGACGCTGGACCGACGATGCGATCCGGCTGATCCAGAACGACGCGCGACGCAGCGCCGACACGCACCTGGTGAGGTATCCGCTGCCGGCCTGGTCAGCGGACGCCGACGTCGCGCTGTATCTGAAAGACGAGTCCACACACGTCACCGGCAGCCTCAAGCACCGGCTGGCGCGCTCATTGTTCCTCTACGCCCTGTGTAACGGCTTGATCGGCGAGGGCACGACGATCGTCGAAGCGTCATCAGGTTCGACGGCCGTATCGGAGGCCTACTTCGCGGCCATGTTGGGCCTGCCGTTTATTGCCGTGATGCCGGAGACCACCAGCGCCGCCAAGGTGGCCCTGATCGAATCCCGCGGCGGGCGCTGCCATTTCGTCGCCTCGGCGAGCCAGATGGACGACGAGGCCCGGCGCGTCGCGCAGCAGACCGGTGGGCATTACATGGACCAGTTCACCAACGCCGAACGCGCCACCGACTGGCGGGGCAACAACAACATCGCCGAATCCATCTACGAGCAGATGCGCGACGAACGCCACCCCGTCCCGGACTGGATCGTGGTCGGCGCGGGCACCGGCGGAACCAGTGCGACGATCGGTCGCTACATCCGCTACCGGCGGCACGCGACGCGGTTGTGCGTCGTCGACCCGGAGAACTCCGCCTTCTTCCCCGCCTATGTGGAGGACCGATACGACGTGGTGATGACGGCGTCCTCCCGGATCGAGGGCATCGGCCGGCCCCAGGTTGAGAAGTCGTTTCTGCCCGGCGTCGTCGACCGCATGGTCGCCGTGCCCGACGCCGCGTCCATTGCCGCCGCCCGGCACGCCAGCGCCGTCCTGGGACGACGGGTGGGTCCCTCGACGGGAACCAACCTCTGGGGTGCGTTCGGCCTGCTGGCCGACATGGCCGCCCGGGGCCACGGCGGTTCGGTGGTGACCCTGCTGTGCGACGGCGGCGACCGCTACGCCGACACCTACTTCGACGACGAGTGGGTCCGCGTCCAGGGACTCGATCCGGGCCATTACTCACCGACGCTGCGGGAGTTCGAGCGCTCCTGCGCCTGGGGGTGAGCCGGTGCGATAGGCTGACGAAGCATCAGGCGGGGTGTGGCGCAGCTTGGTAGCGCGCTTCGTTCGGGACGAAGAGGCCGTGGGTTCAAATCCCGCCACCCCGACTCTTGAAATGACCCACTGAACACAGGGGACCCCGCACTCCCGAGCCCGATCGCGAGCCCGATCCGTCGCATCGTGAGTTGAACCGGTCCCGAAACTGCGCCCGGGCTTGTATTCTGCTCACTGGCGGGGGTCGGACGAAGAGATTCAGGTAGGTAGATAATGACCATC
>CAZZHX010000287.1:0-2413 GCA_964653535.1 uncultured Mycobacterium sp.
GAACTCCACCGTGCCAGCGCCGACGTAGTCGACGCTGCGGGCGGTGTCGCAGGCAGCGGCGCCGATCCGCGCGCGGGTCGGCGCATCGAGCAGCGGCGACGGCGCCTCCTCGATCACCTTCTGGTGGCGCCGTTGCAGGCTGCATTCGCGTTCCCCCAGATGCACCACGCCGCCGTGGGTGTCGGCGAGCACCTGGACCTCGATGTGCCGGGGCCGCAACACGAACCGCTCCAGGAAGAGCGCATCGTCGCCGAACGCGGAGGCGGCCTCCCTGCGGGCGCTGATCAGCGCGTCGGGTAGTCGCGCCGGGTCCTCCACCAGCCGCATGCCCTTGCCGCCCCCACCGGCGGACGGCTTGACCAGCACCGGATAGCCGACCTGGCTTGCTGCCTCCAGCAGATCACCGTCGGTCAGCCCCGGCTTCGCCACACCGGGTACGACGGGCACACCGAATGCGGCGACGGCGTTCTTGGCGGCGATCTTATTGCCCATGATCCGGATGGCGCGGGCGGGGGGACCCAGGAACACCACACCGGCGTGGTGACACGCTGCGGCGAAATCGGTGTTCTCCGAAAGGAATCCGTAGCCGGGATGGATCGCCTGGGACCCGGTGCGCGCGGCGGCGTCGAGCACGCGAGCGATGTCGAGGTAGCTCTCCCGCGCGGCGGCGGGCCCCAACCGAACCGCCTCGTCGGCCTCCTGCACATGACGGGCGCCGACGTCGGCGTCGCTGTAGACGGCGACCGACCGGATGCCCATACGGCGCAGGGTGCGGATCACGCGCACCGCGATTTCGCCGCGGTTGGCGACGAGGACGGTGTCGAACATGGCTGCACTCACGCCCATCACATCCGGAAGACGCCGTAGGAAACCGGTTCCAGGGGGGCGTGGGCGCACACCGAGAGCGCAAGTCCCACAGCGGTCCTGGTGTCGGCGGGGTCGATGATGCCGTCGTCCCAGAGTCGCGCCGTCGAGTAGTAGGGGTTGCCCTGGTCCTCATATTGCTCCCGGATCGGCGCCTTGAACGCCTCTTCCTCGTCGGGCGACCAGGGCGTGCCCGACGCGGTGAGTTGCTCGCCGCGGACGGTAGCCAGCACCGACGCGGCCTGCTCACCGCCCATCACCGAGATCCGCGCGTTGGGCCACATCCACAGAAAGCGCGGCGAATATGCCCGGCCGCACATGGAGTAGTTGCCCGCGCCGTAGGACCCGCCGATCACCACGGTCAGCTTCGGCACCCGGGCGCACGCGACGGCGGTGACCATTTTGGCGCCGTGCTTGGCGATTCCGCCGGCCTCGTAGTCGCGGCCGACCATGAAACCGGCGATGTTCTGCAGGAACAACAACGGGACCTTGCGCTTGTCGCACAACTCGATGAAATGCGCTCCCTTGACCGCGGATTCGCTGAACAGCACACCGTTGTTGGCGACGATCCCGACCGGGTGGCCGTGGATGTGGGCGAATGCCGTGACCAGGGACTTGCCGTAGTTGGCCTTGAATTCGCTGAACGCTCCGCCGTCGACCAGGCGCACGATGACCTCACGCACGTCGTAGGGCACCCTCGGGTCGGGGGGCACAACGTCGTAGAGCTCGGTCTGGGAGTGCGTGGCCTCTTCGGGCGCCCGGACCTCCCACTGGGCGGGCTCGCGCGGGCCGAAGGTCGCGGCGATCGACCGGACGATCCGCAGCGCGTGTTCGTCGTCGTCGGCCAGGTGGTCGGTGACGCCGGAAACCCGCGAATGCAGGTCGCCGCCCCCGAGATCTTCGGCGGAGACGACCTCCCCGGTGGCGGCCTTCACCAGGGGCGGGCCGCCGAGGAAGATCGTGCCCTGCTCGCGCACGATGACGGCCTCGTCGCTCATCGCCGGCACGTACGCGCCGCCGGCGGTGCATGACCCCAGCACCGCCGCCACCTGAGCAATCCCCTTGGCGCTCATGGTCGCCTGGTTGTAGAAGATCCGCCCGAAATGCTCGCGGTCGGGGAACACCTCGTCCTGGCGGGGCAGGAAGGCGCCACCGGAGTCGACGAGGTAGATGCACGGCAGCAGGTTCTGCAGCGCGATCTCCTGCGCTCGCAGATGTTTCTTGACAGTCATCGGGTAGTAGGTGCCGCCCTTGACCGTGGCATCGTTGGCGACGATCACGCACTCGCGCCCCGACACCCGGCCGATCCCGGTGATGATCCCGGCCCCCGGGGACTCGTCGCCGTACATCCCGGCCGCCGCCAGCGCGGACAGTTCCAGGAACGGGCTACCCGGATCCAGCAGGCGGTCCACCCGATCGCGGGGCAGCAGCTTGCCGCGGCTGACGTGGCGTTCCCGGGCGCGATCGTTGCCGCCGCGCGCTGCAACCGCCAGCCTGGCGTTCAGATCCCCGACAATCCGACGGTGCTCGTCGGCGAACGATGAGCTCA
>CAZZHX010000288.1:0-2022 GCA_964653535.1 uncultured Mycobacterium sp.
GAATTGGTGGACATGGTGGCGCGGTAGTTCGCCGCGGGATACAGCCGCCTTAGCCGCACCTGGGCCGAGTCCGGCAGCGTCAGCGGCGAGAGCCGCACCGTTGCAGCCGCCGAGGCCCCCGACCCAACCGAGACCTCGGTGACACCGGCAGCGCGGCACAACAGCCGCAACCGCGCGACCGCCACCAGCCGCTCGGCCGGCTCGGGTAGTTTTCCGTACCGGTCGACGAGTTCGTCGACGACGACGCCGACGGCCCCGTCGTCGGCGGTCGCGGCCAGACGCCGGTACGCCTCCAGCCGGAGCCGATCGCTGGCGATGTAGTCCGGCGGCAGGTGCGCATCCACCGGCAGGTCGATCCGCACGTCCCTGGGCTCCTCGGCCGTCGGGACGGTGTGACCGTCGGCCGCGGCCCGATACGCCTCGACGGCCTCCCCCACCAGCCGGACGTACAGGTCGAAGCCCACGCCGGCGACGTGGCCGGACTGCTCGGCGCCGAGAACATTTCCGGCGCCGCGGATCTCGAGATCCTTCATCGCGACCGCCATGCCCGCACCCAGTTCGTTGTTCTGGGCGATGGTCGCCAGCCGGTCGTAGGCGGTCTCGGTCAGCGGCGCGTTCGGCGGATACAGAAAATAGGCGTATCCGCGCTCGCGGCTGCGACCGACCCGGCCGCGCAGCTGATGCAGCTGCGAGAGGCCGAAGGTGTCGGCGCGCTCGACGATCAGCGTGTTGGCGTTGGAGATGTCCAGGCCGGTCTCCACGATCGTCGTGCACACCAGGATGTCGTAGTCGCGGTTCCAGAATCCCTCGACGGCACGTTCCAGCCGATCCTCGGGCATCTGGCCGTGAGCGACGACAATCCTCGCCTCGGGCACCACCTCGCGCAGGCGCGCGGCCACGCGATCGATCGAGCTGACCCGGTTGTGCACGTAGAAGGCCTGCCCGTCGCGGAGCAGCTCGCGCCTCAGGGCGGCCGCGACCTGCCTGTCGTCCTGCGGGCCGACGTAGGTCAGCACGGGGTACCGCTCCTCGGGCGGCGTCAGGATCGTCGACATCTCGCGAATGCCGGCCAGGCTCATCTCCAGCGTGCGCGGGATGGGGGTGGCGCTCATGGTCAGCACGTCGACGTGGGTGCGCAGCGACGTGATGTGTTCCTTGTGCTCGACGCCGAAGCGCTGCTCCTCGTCGACCACCACCAGGCCCAGATCCTTCCAGCGCACCCCGGTCTGCAGCAGCCGGTGCGTCCCGATCACGATGTCCACGCTCCCGTCGGCCATGCCCTCGAGCACGGCGCGGGACTCCGCGGGATCGGTGAACCGCGACAGTCCCTTGACGGTCACCGGGAAACCGGCCATCCGGTCGGTGAACGTTTGCAGATGCTGGTCGGCCAGCAGCGTGGTCGGCACCAGAACGGCCGCCTGCTTGCCGTCCTGAACCGCCTTGAACGCGGCCCGCACCGCGATCTCCGTCTTGCCGTAACCGACGTCGCCGCAGATCACCCTGTCCATCGGGATCGGTTTTTCCATGTCGTTCTTGACCTCGGTGATGGCGGTGAGCTGATCGACGGTCTCGGTGAAACCGAACGCGTCTTCCAACTCGGCCTGCCACGGGGTGTCGGGCGCGAAGGCGTGCCCGGGGCTGGCCTGCCGCTTGGCGTACAGCGCCACCAGCTCGCCGGCGATCTCGCGCACGGCGCGGCGGGCCTTGGTCTTGGTGCTGGCCCAATCGCTGCCCCCGAGTCGGCTCAGCGCGGGCGCCTGGCCGCCCACGTACCGCGACAATTGGTCGAGCGAATCCATCGGGACGAACAACTTGTCCGCCTGCTGGCCCCGCTTGCTCGACGCGTACTCCAGCACCAGGTATTCGCGCCGGGCGCCGCCGACGGTGCGCTCGACCATCTCCACGAACCGCCCGATGCCGTGAGAATCGTGCACCACCAGGTCGCCGGAGGTCAGCGCCAGCGGGTCGACGGTGTTGCGCCGCCGGGCCGCCAGTCGCTTGCCCTCGACGGCGGCGGCCCGG
>CAZZHX010000288.1:2032-2383 GCA_964653535.1 uncultured Mycobacterium sp.
TGCCGGTCAGGTCACTTTCGGTGATGACGACGAGCTTGGCGCCCTCGACGACGACCCCCTGGTGCAGCGGGCCCCGCAGCACACCGACGACCCCGGGTGTCGGTGCCGCGCCGCATTCCATCATCGCGGCGGGCGTGTCGAACTCGGCGAGCCGTTCCACCACCCGATGGGCGGTCCCGGTGCCGGCGGTGACGACGGCTGCGTAGCCGCCGGTCGCGACGTGGGCGCGCAGCATCGCGAAGATGCCCTCGACGTCGTGCTGATGCCCCCACGTCGACGGCGACGGCCGGACATCCAGCTCGATCGCCGACTCGTCCGACAGTTGGCTCAACGTCCACCACGGGTGACCGG
>CAZZHX010000289.1:0-2309 GCA_964653535.1 uncultured Mycobacterium sp.
TTGGCGAGTTCCCGTGTCACCGCCGCTCGGTCGCGGACGTCGACCTCCGCGGTGATGGCCCGCCGGCCGGTCTTCTCGACTTCCAGACCCGCCTCGGTGAGGTCGTGCGATGTGGCCAACGGGTATTGGTTGGTGTCGATGTCATGGCAGATGTCGAACAGAATGACGTCTGCGCCCTCCTCGGCCAGTTTGACCGCGTGGCTGCGCCCCTGGCCGCGCGCGGCGCCGGTGATCAGAACGACTTTGTCCTGGACTCGCCCCATTTTTTCCCGTCCCATTTCTCAGAGCCTTCCCTCTCGATTGCCGCGGCTCGGCGAACAGTGTTAGCCCGTCTCGTGCGGTCTGGGTCACATCGTCCCCATGATCGTCGCACCGACCCGATCGGCGCACTCAAGCCGGGTTCAGGTTGTCGCGGTCGGCGTCGCAGGCGTGTGGCCGTCGGAACGCTCGGCCGGCTCATCGACGGGTTGGTTGATCGCGGCCTGGAAGTAGCGGTACCCCTCGGCGTGGCTGGGCCGCCGCTGGATGATCAGCCACCCGACCGCCAGGCACACGAACCACAGCGGGAACCAGCGCAGGGCGGTGGCGCTCTCACCGTCGGTGGTCAGAGTCCAGATCACGAACGCGAAAAAGGCGAGCACGGCCCAGCACATGACGACCCCGGCGGGCATCTTGTAGGCCGAGTCGGCGTGCCGTTGCGGGTGCCGGCGACGGTACGTCAGGTAGCTGGCGATGATCATCGCCCACACGAACATGAACAACAGCGCCGAAACGCTGGTCAGCAGCGTGAAAGCGCCCAGCACCGAACCGTCGACGTTCAGCAGGGGGATGGCCAACAGCAACAGCGCTGCCGTGACCAGCAGCGCGGGTGCCGGAACGCCGCCTCGGTTGAGTTCGCGGAACCGGGCCGGGGCGCTGCCGGCTTCCGCCAGGCCGTACAGCATGCGGCTGGTGGAGAACACCCCCGAGTTCGCTGACGATGCGGCCGAGGTGATGACGACGAAGTTGATCACCGATGCGGCGGCGGCGAAGCCTGCCAGGGTGAACATCATGACGAACGGGGACTTGCCGCTGGTGAACTCCCGCCAGGGAATGACAACGAGAATCGCCAGGAGCGCGCCGATGTAGAAGATCCCCAACCGTATTGGAACGGCATTGACCGCTCTGGGCAGGGTGTAGCGCGGATTCGCGGTCTCGGCCGCCGCGGTGCCGATGAGCTCCGCGCCGACGAAGGCGAAGGTCGCGATCTGGAACCCGCCGACCATGCCGGCGAAACCCGTGGCGAAGAATCCGCCGTCGTTCCACAGGTTCGCGACCGTCGCGGGGTGGCCTTCCGGCGACACGAAGTTCGTCGCCAGCAGGTACACACCGGCGAGGATCAAGCCCACGATCGCGACGAGTTTGATCAAGGCGAACCAGAATTCGATCTCCCCGAAATTGCGGACGGTGAACAGGTTGATGACGACGACCAGCCCGATGGTGATCAGGGCCGGCAGCCACGTCGGCAGGGCGGGCCACCAGAACTGGGTGTAGCCGGCGATGGCCACGACTTCGGCGATGCCGGTCACAATCCAGGCGAACCAGTAGGACCACCCGACGAAAAAGCCCGCCGCGGGTCCCAGCATGTCGGTGGCGATGTCGACGAACGACTTGTAGTTCAGGTTCGACAACAACATCTCGCCCATCGCGCGGAGCACGAAGAACACGAAGAACCCGATGACCCCGTAGACGAGCAGCACCGCCGGACCGGCGTGGGAGATCGCCCGCCCGGAGCCCATGAAGAGGCCGGTCCCGATGGTGCCCCCGATCGCGATCAACTGGATGTGGCGATTAGCCAAACTCCGCTGCAGGTGTGGCGGGGTGGTTTCCGGGACTGCGAGGGATTCGGGCATGGGTCAATCCTGGCGTATGGGCCTCCGCGATCATTGCGGCATGCCGTTTCGCGATTGGATCACCGACCGACTCCGCAAGCCTGCCCCGGCAGCCCTGGCACCCACGGACCATTACGACTCGGCCGAGGTGGCGGCGATGCTGCGCGAGATCGGCGTCGCCCTGATCGAGGTGTTCCGGCCGATTCAGGTGGTGGAGGAACGACTGCTCGAGATCGCCGCGCGCTACACCACCCAACCCGTCCGAGTCTCCGCACTGCCCACCATGCTGTTCATCCAGATCGGCACCGAGACGCACGAGATGGACGCCTCCGTCCAGCCGTCGAGCCGGTTCGACGTCGCCGCTCGGGTGGACGAGATCGTCGACCTCGCGGCCGCGGGGGCGATCGCCCCGGCCGACGCCGTCGCCGCGGTCAACGC
>CAZZHX010000290.1:0-2231 GCA_964653535.1 uncultured Mycobacterium sp.
CGTGCAGGTCGATCGGGCCGACGATGCCGTCCATGATGTCGGCCATCATCATGGTGCGCGAAGCGGCGACCTGCACGGGATCGCGGTGCAGCCAGAGCAGGCTTGCATCGGGATAGGCATCGAACAGCTCCCTCAGGCGAAAACCGTGAAAGCCCTTCAACACCCAATACTTTCGCGGTCTGGCGAACTGTAGCTGCTGCAGCATGGACTTATGCAGCCGGTATTGCGCAGCCGCGTCGGTGGGCAGGCCACCGACCAGCGACTGCATCGGCACCCGCCACCACGCGGTGGGCGTCATCACGCGGAAGTCGAATGCCCAGGTGCGTTCGTCTTCGGGCAGTCCGTCGCCGAGCATGTCGTTGTAGGGATGGCTGTACAGCCATTTCGGCATGGTGGCGTTGATCTCGCGCCAGTCGGTGTCGGCCAGCGCACGGCGGTCGTCGTCGGGACCGGCGAGCCCCGGTGGGGGAGACGGGTGCATCACTTCCCAGAAGCGCAGAGCGCGGGCGTGCGGATCGACCGACATCAGCGCGTGCATCAGCGTGGTGCCCGAACGCGGCTCGCCCGTGACGAACATCGGCGCTTCCACTACTTCGTCACCGATCCGGTAGCGGTTGCGGTCCTCGACGAACTCGAGTCGGGACGTCAGTAGCCAATGGCACACGCGCATCGCCTGCCGCCTACCCTCGGCGTTCATGCCGAGGCCGTTCAGGTGGTCGACGGCGATGGCAAAGCGTTCCGGCAACGTGGGATCGCCGTAGTCGTTTAGGCCGGTCTCGGCCTCCGCGGCCCGCAGGATCTCGTCGGCGTTCACGCGTGTCGTCACGCCGGTTGTCCGCACAACCGCATCAGTTCGTCTTCGGTAGCGCGGACGTTCGTTGCCGAAAGCTCCGCATATGTCAACCCCGCCATTGCACCGTAATCGAGAATCTTCGGCACACGCAGACCCGCATCCACATACGTCTTGACGATCCTGGCAACTTCTTTCGGCGTTCCGTGCGGCACGACTGCCAGGAGCATCTCTGGCCGCACGTCGTCCAGGAACGCAACAATCCGTTCGCGGGTGAGCACCGCCGGGTCGATGTCCTGAAACCCACGCCAACCCGCGCCCATGGGATGCTTAAACCCGAAGCCACGCAACGTCTCCGCAGATACCTGCAGCAGGAACGCCTTGACCAGGGGTGCCTGCAGGATCTCGGCCAGGGCACCTTCGTCCGCGCCGATCAGACACACCTGGATGAAGCACGGCGTGATCGCCATGGGGTCGCGGCCGGCGCGGTCGGCGGAGGCCCGCAGCTCGGCGAGCATCTCGGCGTAATGCTCGGGCGTCCAGGCACCGGCCGGCCACCAGCCGTCAGCGTGGCGGCCAGCGATGTCAAGCATCCGCGGGCCACTGGCACCAATCCAGATTTGCGGTACCCGGCCCTCATAGGGCTCGGTGTCCAGCCGGGCATGGTGCAGCGAGTAGAACTGGCCGTCGAAATCGACCGGGCCGTCGCTTTCCCACAGCAGACGGATCACCGTCAGCGCCTCTTCGAACCGGCTGACAGGTCGGGAGAAATCGAAGCCGTAGGGCAGGGTGTTCTCACTCTCGCCGCTGCCCAGGCCGAGGATGAAACGCCCCTTGGCGAGGTGATCGATGGTCAGCGCCGTCTGAGCCAGCAGGGTCGGATGGCGGCGCACTGTGTCAACGACGGCGCTGACCAGGGGAACCCTCTCGGTCAGCACCGCGGCTGCGGCCGCCACCGCCAGCCCATCCAGGTGGCGGTGCGGCGATGGCGATGCGGTGGCCAGATCGGTGAACTCGGGCGTCCAGATCGAGTCGGGCCAGAAGCTAACCATGTGATCGGGCAACCAGATCGAGTGGTAGCGGCCGCTGTCGAGGTCGGTGAGCCGGGACAGGTCAAGGGGGAGCGTCGTGCGCAGAAACGCGGCGGGCTGAACCTTCATTACCCGCGAGCGTAACGCCACGGCGAAATTCTCCCCGAGAAACCACCGTGGCGTTCCGGTCGCGGGCTACCCCTCGATGAACGCCTCGAGTTGCGTGCGCGCGATGTCGTCGGGCAGCTGCTGGGGCGGGCTCTTCATCAGATACGCCGACGCGGCCACCACTGGCCCGCCGATCCCGCGGTCCAGGGCGATCTTGGCCGCCCGCACCGCGTCGATGATGACGCCTGCGGAGTTCGGCGAGTCCCACACCTCGAGCTTGTACTCGAGGTTGAGCGGCACGT
>CAZZHX010000291.1:0-2195 GCA_964653535.1 uncultured Mycobacterium sp.
TCCCGGGATCAGCCGATGGCGCAAAACCTCTCCGTGGTCCTCATCTCGCCGCCGCAGGCCCCGCCCCACCGGGAGTGGACCCCGCCCACCGAGATCGTGCTGCCCGGGCAGCCGCCCACGATCATCAGCCGGGCGGACTGGGGCGCCGACGAGTCGATGCGCTGCCCTAACCTGCGGTATAACAACAGTGTTCGCGCCGCGGTGATTCACCATACCGCCGGCAGCAACGACTACTCGCCGCTCGAGTCGGCCAGCATCGTCAGGGGCATTTACAGCTATCACACCAGAACCCTCGGCTGGTGCGACATCGCCTACAACGCGCTGGTCGACAAGTACGGACAGGTGTTCGAGGGCGCCGCGGGCGGGCTCAACAAACCGGTGCAGGGCACCCACACCGGCGGGTTCAACCGCAACACCTGGGGCGTCTCGATGATCGGCGACTTCCAGGACGTGCCGCCGACGCCGATCCTGCTGCGCACGGTGGGCCGGTTGATCGGCTGGCGGCTGGGCCTGGATGGCGTGGACCCTAAGGGCAAGGTGCAACTGCAGTCGGCCGGCGGGCGCTACACGACCGTCGCGGCTGGAACGGTCGCGACGCTGCCGACCATCTTCACCCACCGCGACGTCAGCAACACCGACTGCCCCGGCAACGCCGCCTACGCCCTGCTGGACGAGATACGCGACATCGCAGCGCACACCAACGATCCCCCGGAGGAGCTGCTCAGGGCCCTGCAGGGCGGCGCGATCTACGATCACTGGGAGGCGATCGGCGGCATGAACAGCCCCCTGGGCGCGCCGACCACTCCCGAGGGCACCGGCGAGGGCGACGCCCGCTACGTCACCTTCATCCGGGGCGCGATGTACTGGTCACCCGATACCGGGGCCCAACCGATCAGTGGCGCGCTCTACGACGCGTGGGCCGCGCAGGACTACGAACGCGGCCCGCTGGGGCTGCCGACCAGCGCGGAAATCCAAGAGCCGCTGCGGGTCACGCAGAACTTCCAGCACGGGACCCTGAACTTCGATCGGCTCACCGGCACCGTCACCACGGTCATCGCCGGGGTCACGACGCCACCGTCGGCCCAGGAGCCGGAGGTCCGCGCCGCCGGGGTCGAACGGTTCTCGCGGCCGACGCAACCCGGCGCTTAGCGTTTCAGTGCCGCCGAGCGCGCACCTCGCGCGTCACGGCCACCACCGCTCCAGCACCCGCCCCACCCCGTCGTCGCCGTTGGGAGTAGTGACCTCGTTGGCGGCGGCGATCACCTCGTGGTGCGCGTTGCCCATCGCCACGCCGTGACCGGCCCACCGCAGCATGGGGATGTCGTTGGGCATATCGCCGAACGCCACCACCGCGTTGCTGGCGATCCCGAGCGGCCTGGCGACCTCCTCGATACCGGTCGCCTTGCTGGTGCCCAGCGGCGTGACCTCGATCAGCCCGTTGTCGGTGGAGTAGGTGATGTCGCCCTCGATGCCGACATGCCTGGCCAGCACCGCCGCCATATCCGCACTGCGCGCACCGGCCTGACGGATGAGCAGCTTGATCGCCGGTGCGCTGAGCAGGTCGGCGATCGACACCTCAGTGTTGTCCGGGTTCAGCCACGCGTGTTCGTAGCCCGGCGAGCTGATGAATTGGGGTGTGGCCGTGTCGTGGGCGCGTTCGCCGATCCGCTCGACGGCCAGCCCCGCCCCCGGGAGCACGCGGCCCGCGAGTTCAGCCAACTCGGCGAGGGTGTCGACGGGCAGCATGCGGGCCGACACCACCTTGTCGGCCGCGGCGTCATAGATGACGGCGCCGTTGGCGCACACCGCCATCGGCGCGAAACCGAGCGCGTCGACCACCGGGCGTATCCACCGGGGCGGGCGGCCAGTCGCCAGGATGAACTGCGCACCGCCGGCAACGGCGGCCAGGATCGCGTCGCGGGTGCGCGGGGTGATGGTGTCGTCGTCGTTGAACAGCGTGCCGTCGACGTCGCAGGCGATCAACGACGGCGTGACCTCGAGGGTGCGGAAAGTCGGCTCCGCCATTGCCGGCTACGCGGTCCCGCGGCGGGCAGCCCGCTCGGCGGCCTCCTGGGCGTCCAGGCGGGCCGCTTCGGCCACCGATGGGGCGCCGCCGCCCAGTCGGTGCGGCACCCAGAACTCGCCCGCGGGATGAGGGCCGTAAAGCTCCTGCGCACGTGTCAGCAGGTGCAGCA
>CAZZHX010000292.1:0-2161 GCA_964653535.1 uncultured Mycobacterium sp.
TCGACCGGCTGGACGACATCGGTGGCCCGCACAGTCACACCAATTACCCGTGGGGGTGGGCGCAGTGCGGAAACACCCCGTTCAAGTGGTACAAGCAGAACACCCACGAAGGTGGGGTGCACGTGCCGATGGTCGTGCACTACCCCGAGCGGATCACCGGCGATCAGCGCGGCGCCAGGCGCGATCAGTTCGTCTACGTCTCCGACATCGCCCCGACGATCTATGACCTGGTCGGGGTGACCCCGCCGGGCACCTACCGCGGGATCGAGCAGCTCCCGGTTACCGGCCACTCCTTCGTTTCGGTCCTGGACGACCCCGCCGCCCCGGCGACCAACACAACCCAGTACTTCGAGATGATGGGCAGCCGTGCGATCGTCGCCGGGGACTGGAAGGCTGTGTGCAAGCACAACCCGGGGGCGGACTTCGACACCGAGGCCTGGGAGCTCTATCACCTCTCGACCGACTTCTCCGAATGCACCGACCTGGCGACCGAGCAGCCCGACCGCCTGCGCGGGCTCATCAGCCTGTGGTGGGCCGAGGCCGAGAAACACGGTGTGCTCCCGCTCGATGACCGCACCATTGAGTTGTTCGGCGCCCGGTTCCGGCCGCACTCGCCGCACCCGGTCGACCAGCGCTACGTGTACCGGCCGCCGATGTCCCCGCTGCCTGCACAGGCCGGCCCGGCCATCGGGGGTCGCAGCTTCGATCTCACCGCCCGGGTCACCCGTGCCGCCGGCCAGGACGGTGTTGTGTATGCCACCGGCAACGAGAACTCCGGTGTCGCGGTGTTCATCCAGCATGATCGGCTAGTGGTGGATTACAACGCGTTCGGTGACCACACGATCGTCGAATCGGCCGTCGACGTCCCCGCCGGTGACGCAACGCTGGTCGTTCAGTTGCGCCAGGGCGCGGGACGGACGGGGTCGATCAACCTGCAGATCGACGGCAGCGCAGCGGGTTCGGTCGAACTCCCCCTGGTCATGATGATGATTTCGTCGGTCGGAGCCAGCATCGGCTACAACCACGGGTCGGCCGTGTCCGACCGTTATCAGGCGCCCTTCGCGTTCACCGGGGCACTGCACGAACTCGAGATCGCTCTCGTCGACGGCCGGGACCCCGGCGCAGCGGGAGCCGAGGCGGCCACCGAGATGAGCCGACAATGACCGGCCGGCGGGCTGGGCGTGTTCAGCGGGTGATTCCGCGCATGATCAGATCCGTCATCGCCTGAATGTGCGCCTCGGCGTCGAGGGGACCGTCGATGTCATCGAAGTGCGACGAGATACCCGCCAGGACGAACGGTGCCTCTGCGCCATGAGCGACCAAGAAGAACATTTCCCGCGTCGAGAGGGGATAGATCAGGCCCGCCTTCTCCAGTCGCCGCAGCAGTGGGCTCACAAGGGGTACGAAGGCTGCCATGCTCTGGTGAAAAATAAACTCCAGCTGAGGGCTGCGGCGCAGACCCTCTAAATTCATCAGCTGCCCGAATTCAGGGCGATCTTGGTTGACCACCATGAAGCTGCGGATGATCTCTCGCAGCGCGGCCAGGTCGTCGGCGGGTTCCAGGCGAGAGGATTGTTCGGCTGCCATCGCTGCCAACATGTCCCGAAAGCCGTGGTTGACCGCCGCCTCGAAGATCTCGTGCTTGCCGCCGAAACGCCGATTCAGGGCACCGTGGCTCAAGCCGAGTTCTTCGGCGACAGCCCGCACCGACATTCCGTCGTAGCCGCTCGCGGCGAAGGCCTTGAAGGCGGCCTCCAGCAACACGTCGTCCTCATGAATGGGCGGCCGGCCGCGGCCGCGCTTCTTTTCCACAACCACCATGTGACTGGTAACCACCTCTTCGGGTTCGAATCCGTGCGGGCCCGGATTCGGGGTCCGGCCCGCGCACCGGTAAATATATAGGCGTTCGGCGACTAATATCGACAGGACGCGCCCTCGCACGTGAACGTACCTGGCCGCTGCACACGGTGATCACTCGTGGGGTACGAATAGCAGGTGCCCCAGCCCACGGTTGTCTTGTTGTCGACCTCCGACACCGACCTGATCACCGCCCGGGCGGCCGGCGCCTCGTACCGCTGGGCAAACCCGACCCGGCTGCCGGCCGGCGCACTCGACGAGCTGCTCGACGGCGCGGCCGTTGTGGTGGTGCGGGTGCTCGGCG
>CAZZHX010000293.1:0-2089 GCA_964653535.1 uncultured Mycobacterium sp.
CGATCGTCAACGAGAACGACACCGTCGCCACCAACGAGATCCGGTTCGGCGACAATGATCGCCTGTCGGCGCTTGTCGCGCACCTGGTGGGCGCCGACGCCCTCGTGCTGCTCTCCGACATCGACGGGCTCTACGACTCCGACCCCCGCAAGACCGACGGCGCCCGCTTGATCCGCGAGGTGTCCGGCCCCGCGGACCTCGACGGTGTGGTGGCCGGGCCGGGCAGCGCCCTGGGCACCGGCGGGATGGCGTCGAAGGTGTCGTCGGCGCTGCTGGCCGCCGACGCCGGCGTGCCTGTGCTGCTGGCGGCGGCCGCCGACGCGGCCACCGCGCTCACCGGCGCCTCGGTGGGCACCGTGTTCGCGGCGCGGTCCGACCGCATGTCGGCGCGCCGGTTCTGGGTGCGCTACGCCGCCGAGTCGGCCGGAACCCTCACCCTGGACGCCGGCGCGGTGCGCGCGGTGGTGCACCAGCGCCGCTCGCTGCTGCCCGCCGGCATCATCGCGGTGGCGGGGCGCTTCCACGGCGGCGACGTCGTCGACCTGCGTGGGCCGGACGGCACTCCGGGCGGCACTGTGGGTGGCACTGTGGTGGCACGAGGGGTCGTCGCCTACGACGCGGCCGAACTGGCTGCCATCATGGGACACTCGACCACGGAGTTGCCCGGGGAGTTGCGCCGGCCCGCCGTGCACGCCGACGACCTGGTGCCGGTGGAAGTCCCGGTGGTTGGCTAGCGGCCCGCACCGCGGTGCTGGTCTACGGCGGCGTCGTGGTCTTTCCGGTCATCACCGTGACGGCCGCCAGCATCAGCGCGCCGATAATGCTGGCGCTCCACGCGTTGCTCATCGGCTACTACCTCGGGCCGGCGGTGCGACCGCTGTCAGAGACAGATCCTGATGCGCTCGCCTGACGCGCTAGCCTCAAAGGTCGCCGTGCACGCCATCGACGTGGTGCCCGTTGCGTCCTAGCCACTTCCCGGGACGATCCCTTCGGCCGTCCCGCGGTGCGCGGCGCGGAAGGCGTAGGAGAACGGCAGCGCCACCAGGAACGCGCCGCCGATCATGTTGCCGATGCCCACGGGAATGATGTTCCACACCAACGCAATCCACCAGCCGGGACCGTTTCCCTGGGCAGAGATCAATCCGAAGTAGCCCATGTTGGCCACACTGTGCTGAAAGTTGGCCGCGCAGAAGAGCGTCACCGCCAGAAACACCGGGATGTACTTGCCGATGATCGTGCGCCCCATCGTGGCGAAGAAGGCCGCCATGCCCACCATCCAGTTCGCCAGCACGCCCGACAACACCGCCTCGAACCAGGCGGTCGCCGTGCCCACGCTGTGGTAGGCCGTCTTCTTCGCGACGAACGCCGCCAAGGCTTCGTGCATCTCGGGAGGGTAGACCTGCGCCCAGCAGATCAGCCAGCTGGTCAGCCACGCGCCGACGAAGTTGCCGATCAGGGCCAGCGCCCAGAACACGACCAGCCTTCCCAGCAGTGACTTCGCGCGCTGCCGCAGCAGCGTGGAGGGCAGCACCACGTTGGCTTCGGTGAACAGAATCGCCCCGGACAGGATCACGAAGAAGAATCCGGCCGAGAAGCCAAAGCCCTGAAGCAGGTACCTCGGGCCCATGGCCTGCACCTGTTCGGACAACAGCACCGAGAACAGCGCGCCCAATGTGATGAAGCCGCCGCCCATCATCGCCAACACCACGATCTGCGGGATCGACGTATCCCGGATGCGGTGTACCCCGTAGCGGGACAACTCGTCGATGACCTGCTCGGACGACAGGTCTTGGGGAGCGGGTCGAGCCTCGCCGTCGGGGGCTGCGGGCATGTACACGACTCCTTGCGAATCCACGGCCGTCGAGCGGCCCGGGGCCTCGGGCACTAGCATAGGGCGCGGTAAGGACCGCGAAAGACACAGGTGAAACACGATGCCAGGCGCGCCAGATCCGCTGCAGACGTCATTGGCGGGCCGGCGCGACGGCCCGATTTCCTTGGACGACTGGGCCGGCGGTATTCCGCAGACCCGCGCCCAGCTGCCGTCGGTGCGGATCGGTCGCCGGTGGTTCAGCAGCCTGTGGCTGGTCCC
>CAZZHX010000294.1:0-1966 GCA_964653535.1 uncultured Mycobacterium sp.
GATTTAGAGCAATTCTATCACTAAATCGTGATTAGCGCAATAAAAGCGCTAATTGTCCGACTCAAGCTAGGGTAACGGGCATGACCGACAAAATGTTCCGCGATGCAACGGGGCGCACCCTGGCCGACTACCCCCGCCCGCCGGTCGCACTGGACACCGCGCTGCTCACGCCGGATCCCGATCAGGGGTTGGTGGTCCTTCAGGTCAGGCGCGACGACACCTCGGGGTGGGCCCTGCCGGGGACTTTCCTGCACCCGGGTGAGCGGCTGGCCGATGCCGTCAACCGCTCGCTGCGGGAGAAAGCCGGCGTGCAGGGCGTTCATTCGCACCAGCTGAAGGTCTTCGACGCACCCGGCCGCGACGACCGGGGCTGGGTGCTCTCGGTGGCCCACTGGGCCGTGGTGACCCCGCAGCGGCTGGGGTCGCGCTCCGCCGCGGGCACCCGGCTGATGACGGTCGCCAGTCCTGGGCGCTTGATCTACGACCACCGACTGATCATCGACGCGGCGGTGAGCCACATCCGGTCCCGCTACGAGGCGCAGCCGGACCCCGACCGGCTGCTCGGGGATACGTTCACCGTCCTCCAGTTACGGCTCTTGCACCAGGCCGTAGTCGGCAAGGAGCTGGACCGGGACTGGTTTCGCCGTGAGATGAAGGTCCACCTCGTCGCCAGCGGCGTTATGTCCGAAGGAACCCGCGGCCGGCCCGCGGAGTTGTACCGGCGGCTGGCGGACATCGCCCGTCCACCGGGCGAAGGGGGCCAGTGAAAAGCGCCTTCGATAGGCTCTGACTTGCGGTGGAGGTAGCGCCGGACATGCTCAACCACCCCGCGGCGTTCATCGCAACCCCGACCCGTCCCGAATCGAACCGAAATGGTTCACCCTGGCCGACTGTCATCATCCCGACGAATTGGCCGCAGAGGTCAACGCCGCCGGATTCGTCGACACGGAGCTCCTCCCGATTGAAGGCCGCGTTGCCGTCGAGAGCCAGGCACTGTCCGACCCCGCGTCACGCACCGCGATCCTGCGTGTGATCGCGCACGTGGAGCACGATCCGTCGCCACAGGGGATAAGCGCCGGTCAGCTACCCGCTTCGATGGCCTCGACCCGTGCGGCGGCGTCGGGCCCGCAGAATTGCCGGAGGTCCACCGGCCCGCCGGCCAGCAGGTCGTCGATACGGCCCTTGAGGTCGCCCGAGGACAGGTGGGCGTAGAGGTTCGTCCCCGGGCACGACGTCTGGGCCAGGTCGCGATGGCCCGCGAGGGTGCCGCTGGCGACGTGGAAGTTCTGCGCGGCCCACGCAAATGCGAGGGCCGCCCCGTGCAGCTGGGCCTCCGGCACGGTCTCCTGATCGAAGTCGCCTTCGCACAGGACCAGGAAGTGGCCCGTCGTGTCGTAGTCCGTCGCCGTATCGCCGGCGATCTCGGTGCTGCGCAGCTCGTAGATGTTGCCGTCGCGGTCGACGCCGACGTGATACGCGATGTCGATCCATCCCTTTTGGTCTTGGTGGTAACGCTGGTCACTTCGCAAGTGGCCCGGGGCGTTTCGGTTCTCACCCAGAACAACGGCCTCGTGGTGCAGCGTCATCCTGGTGATGGTGTGACGCCGCCCGCCGGGCAGGGCGGGCCGCGCCCCCCAGGCATCGCGACATAGCAACGACGCGGATTGTGTTGCGGGCGGCGGTACGGCGGCCGACGTCGTCGACGCCAGGGCGGTGTTACCGGGTGTCGGGGTGGCGGGACCGGGAGTTGCCGACGGACTCGTCGCCGGGGATGCGCCCGTGGCGGCGCCATGCGAGCAGGCGCTGATGGCTCCCGCCAGGCCGACTCCGCCGGCCCACCGCAGCAAGCGGCGGCGGCTGAGGAAATCCGGGCCTTCGTCGGGCTGGACTAGTCGGCGGGCCTGCATGGGTGACACGATAACGAACAGCGCCGCGCACACCAGACGAGTTCGCCATCGGGAGATGA
>CAZZHX010000295.1:0-1603 GCA_964653535.1 uncultured Mycobacterium sp.
CGGCAGCGGCGCCCCGATGCACCTGCAGCTGTTGAAGGGCGGGTCGCAGAACACCCTGTATCTGATCGAACGCGGCGGCGAGCGCATGGTGCTGCGGATGCCCGGGGCCCGCGCCGACGCCGCCCGCATCGACGGCCTGCTGCGCGAGATCCGCTTGGTGCGAGCGCTGTCGGGAACCGACGTCCCGCACGCCGCGCTGATCGCCGCCGACGACACCGGCACCGTGCTCGGGATGCCCTTCTACGTGATGACGGCGATCGACGGCTGGAGCCCGATGGACGGCGGGTGGCAGGCGCCGTTCGACACCGACCTCGGCGCCCGCCGCAACCTGGCGTTCGAACTCGTCGGCGGCGCCGCGAAACTCGGCCGGGTGGATTGGCGCGCCCAGGGTCTGGAGGGCTTCGGCCGCCCCGACGGTTTCCACGAACGCCAAGTGGACCGCTGGCTGGCGTTCCTCGACTCCTACAAGGTGCGCGAGCTGCCGGGCTTGGACGAGGCCGCCGACTGGCTGCGCCGCAACCGTCCCGCCCACTACACGCCCGGCATCATGCACGGCGACTACCAGTTCGCCAACGTGATGTTCGCGCGCGGGGCGCCGGCGCGTCTGGCCGCGATCGTGGACTGGGAGATGACGACGGTCGGCGACCCGCTCCTGGACCTCGCCTGGGCGCTGCTGGGCTACGACGGCGAGAACCCGCGCGACGACGGGTTCTATCTGGACATGGCCGGGATGCCCACGCGCAGTGAGCTGTTGGCGCACTACGAGTCGCTGAGCGGCCTGTCCACCGAGAATATCGACTACTACCTGGTGCTGGCCAACTGGAAACTGGGCATCGTGCTGGAGAAGACCTACGCCGCCGCGGTCAAAGCCGGACCAGATGCCGCCGTCGTCGACCCCACCATCAAGGACGCCTTCGGGGCGATGACCCCGAGGCTGATCGCCACCGCCGCCGAGATGGCCCGCGCCAGCGGGGAGCATTGAGATGGGTTACGCCGACAAGGTTTTCGACCTCACCGACCGGGTGGTGCTGATCACCGGCGGCAGCCGCGGCCTGGGACGGGAGATGGCGTTCGCCGTCGCGCGCTGCGGTGCCGACGTGGTGATCGCCAGCCGCAATATGGACAACTGCGTGAGCACCGCGCGGGAGATCGAGGCCGAGACCGGCCGCGCCGCGATGCCTTACCAGGTGCACGTCGGGCGCTGGGACCAGCTCGACGGCCTGGTGGAGGCGACCTATGAGCGTTTCGGCAAGGTTGACACACTGATCAACAACGCCGGCATGTCGCCGCTGTACGGCAAGCTGACCGACGTCACCGAGAAGCTGTTCGACGCCGTGGTCAACTTGAACCTCAAGGGCCCCTTCCGATTAGCCGCGCTGGTCGGCGAGCGGATGGTGGCGGCCGGGCGCGGGTCGATCATCAACGTCAGCTCCACCGGCTCGCTGAGGCCCAACGGCGCCATCATCCCGTATGCCGCCGCCAAGGCCGGGCTCAACGCGATGACGGAAGGACTGGCGCAGGCCTTCGGGCCAACCGTGCGGGTCAACACGCTGATGGCCGGGCCGTTCCTGACCGACGTCAGCAAGGCCTGGAACCTCGACGA
>CAZZHX010000296.1:0-1578 GCA_964653535.1 uncultured Mycobacterium sp.
GCACACAGGAACAGCGGGACCGCTTCCTGGAGCCGCTCCTGCGGGCCGACGAGTTCTGGTGTCAGGGATTCTCCGAACCCGGCGCCGGCAGCGATCTTGCGTCACTGTCCACCCGCGCGGTCCGCGACGGCGCCAGCTATCGGGTCACCGGCCAGAAGGTGTGGACGTCGATGGCCGACCGCGCCGACTGGATGTTCGCGCTCGTTCGCACCGGGCCGGCCGGCCGCAGCACCGACGGCATCACCTATCTGCTGATCCCGATGGACAGCCCGGGCATCACCGTGCGTCCGCTGCGTGACATCAGCGGCGGCGCGCACTTCGCCGAGGTTTTCTTCGACGACGTCGACGTCCCCGTCGATAATCGCGTCGGCGCCGAAGGCCACGGCTGGTCGATCATGCGGACCTCGCTGGGCCATGAACGCGCCACGGCGTTCCTTGCCGACGAGTTCAAGTACCGCGGCACGGTCGACCAGGTGTTCCGACTGCTTCTGGCGCGCGGGCTGGACTCCGATCCGCTGGTGCGCCAGCACATCGCCCGACTGGAGTCCGACGTGCGCGCCATCGCCGCCAACAGCGCGCGGGCGCTGTCGGCCGTGCTGCGCGGTGAGGATCCCGGCGGGGTCGCGTCGGTCAACCGGCTGGTCAAATCGGAGTTCGAGCAACGCATGCATGCCCTGGCGCTGCGCGCCAGCGGTCCCCGCGCCGCGCTGGGCAGCCGCGCCGCCGACGCCGTCGACGGCGGCCGCTGGACCTACGGGTACCTGATGAGCCGAGCCACTACTATAGGGGCGGGCACCGCCGAGATTCAGCGCAACACCATCGCCGAGACGGTGCTGGGCCTGCCGTCCCACCGTGGCGAGGGCACCCGGACCGCGGCCGTCGTCGCGGGCGCACCGCTGGCCGTGGCCGGTCCCGACGAACTCGAATTGCGCGCGGTGCTGGCCGAGGCGCTGCGCACGCATGTTGACGTGGCTGGGCTGCTCGCCCCCGGGAGTCGCTTCGACGTTGTTGACGGCATTGCCGACAACCCGGTCTGGTCGGCGTTGGTCGAGTTCGGGCTGCCCGGGTTGGCTGCCGAGGAGTCGGTAGGCGGCGCCGGGGCCGAGCCACGGCTGTTGTACGCCGCCCTCGAGGAGGCCGCCGCGGCGCTGGCACCCGCACCGCTTGTGCCCACCGTCATCGCCCTCGAGGTCGCCATACAGACCGGCGCCGCCGCGGTGGCGCGGCGCATCACCGCCGGGGCAGCGGCGGCGTTCGCGGTGCCCCTCGACGACGACGGCTGGGTCACCAGCGGTATCGACCTTCCGGTGTGGGACGGGACCCGACTCACCGGGGTCGTACCCGTCGTGGCAGGAGCCCCCGCGGCCGAAATCCTTGTGGTGCTGGCCCGATCGGAAGGCGGCGACGACCTGCTCGTCGCCGTGGACCCGGGCGACGCGGGCGTGGACGTCGCCGCCCAGCAGCCCCTGGACCTGACCGCGACCATCGGGTCGGTGACCCTCGCCGGCGCCCCCGGGCAGCCGGTGAGCTCCGGCGGCGCTCTCGGGCAGGGACTCCGTGGCGCCCGCCGACGAGCAC
>CAZZHX010000297.1:0-1571 GCA_964653535.1 uncultured Mycobacterium sp.
CGTCGAGAGCTCCCAGTCGACGACGGCACGCACGACCGTCGGGTCGTCGGCGTCCAGGATCGTGTTGTCGATCCGGTAGTCGCCGTGCACGATCGACGTCCGGCTCTGCGGCGGGATCGACGCGCTCAGCCCGGCGTGCAGCCGCTCCACGTCGGCGTCGCGGCGGTCCTCGGGCAGCCGCACCAGCGCCCACTGCGAGCCCCACCGACGCACCTGGCGCTCCAGGTATCCACTCGGCTTGCCGAAGTCGCCGAGGCCGGCGGCCCTCGGGTCGACGCCGTGCAAGTCGACGAGCACCCGGATCAGGGAATTGACGCACCCGTCAATGACGGTGCGGCTCAACGACTCCAGCTCCGCCCGCCGGCGCACCACCTGGCCGGCGACGAACTCGACGACCTGGAACGGCGCGCCCAGCACCGACTCGTCCTCGCATAGTGCGATCGCTCGCGCCACTGGAACCGCGGTGTCGCGCAGCGCGGCGACCACCCGGTACTCCCGGGCCATGTCGTGCGCCGACGGCGTCAACCCGTGCAGCGGCGGCCGGCGCACCAGCCAGCTGGTCGCGTCGTCGTACACGCGAAACGTCAGGTTGGAGCGTCCCCCGGAGATGAACTCCCCCCGCAACTCGCCGGCGCGCTCGAGGCCCTGCGTACGCAGGTACCGGTCCAGCGCGGCCAGGTCGAGGCCCTCGAGGTCGTCAGCGGACGTCACCGGACTTGTCTACCACCTTGATCGCCGCCGGGGCCCGTCACTGTCGGCGGGGCAGCAGGTCCCACACGTGTTCAGTGGTGTTGACCGCCGCCACCGTCGCCTGGCCGGACCGGGAAAACCGCAGCCGCGTCACCGACGCGTAGTCGACGGGGAACGACAACAGCCGGGCCGTGCCCAGGACCTCGTGCAGCAGCACGTTGATGACGCCGCCGTGGCTGAACACCGCGACGGTGTCGTCGGGATCGGTGGCGGTGACGAGATCGTCGACGGCCGCGCGGATGCGGGCGCGAAACGCGTCCGCGTCGACCGCGCTAGGCAGATGCCCCTGGGCCAGGCGCGCCCACTCCTCGGGCATCTCCTGGCGGATCTGCTCGACGGGGATGTACATCGGCAGCTCGCGGTCGTACTCGGCGAACCGGTCGTCGATCTCGATGGGCAGGTCGCGCGCCGCCGCCACCGGCTCGGCGGTCTGGATGGCGCGGCGCTGCGGGCTGCTGAGCACGCGCGAGATAGGGAACCTGGCCAGCGCCGCAGGCAGCCGCTGCACCTGCGCGAGCCCCTCATCCGACAGGTCCGGGTCGGAACCCTCACCGTGTTCGCTGCGCAGTGGCAGCGCATGCCGGATCACCAGCAGTTGCATCGCGTCTCCCCGTCGTCTTTGCGTCATCGCCGGCACCGTCGGCGCCGGGCCAATGTTATTCTCCGCGCGGAGAGCGAGGTGCGCGGACGATGGTGACCACCGGCGACACCACGCTGGACGCCGCCGCGCTGGAACGCTGGCTGGATGCCCGCGACGCCCCCGGCACCGGCGCCCCGCGCGCGAACATCACGTTGGCGAACTGGTAGTCGCCGTGCATGAT